>DATFIA010000102.1:0-22898 GCA_035270545.1 Treponemataceae bacterium | reverse complement strand
GAAGATTTCCAAGACGATCATAGGACCCTTAACATGCGGAACACTCTTTTTACGCTTGTAGATGAAGGCGTTATTCCAATTATCAACGAAAACGATTCCGTTTCTTATGAAGAAATTAAAATTGGTGACAATGATAATTTAAGCGCTCTTACAGCAATACTGTGGAGTGCAGATCTTCTTATTTTATTTAGCGATATAGATGGGGTTTACAATAAAAATCCAAAAGAGCACACAGATGCTCACTTAATAGCTGAAGTTCCTGATATTGCAACTTTACGCAATACTATATCTATAGGAGCTACAAATAGTTTTGGAACTGGTGGAATGGGTACAAAGTTAGAAGCAGCAGAAAAGGTTACCGGCTATGGCATACCAATGATCCTTGCTAATGGAGGACAACCTTCTTGCCTTGAATCGTTGGCTAATGGCACCAGAGAAGGAACCTTGTTTCTTGCCCAAGGAGACTAATGTGGACAAAATTAAAGTGGGATGCATAGGTATTGGTGTTATGGGCTCTGCCCTTATGCAAGCAATAGCACGTGTTATAGGGCCCTCTCAACTTGTGGTGAGTGACCCAGATTCTACAAAAAGAGATTCGTTTTGCACCCTTACTGGCTGTCTTAGTGAAAACTCCAATGCAAAGGTAGTGGCTATGGCAGAATATGTCTTTTTGGCAGTAAAACCACAGTATCTCGAAGCGGTACTTTCAGAATGTATTCCCTCTCTTAGCGAAAAAACTATTCTTGTTTCCATGGCAGCCGGCGTTTCTATTGAAAGGCTTCAAAAACTCTCTGGTGGACATAGCCGAGTTGTAAGAATTATGCCTAATACTCCAGCCTCTGTATCTTCTGGGGTTGTTGCTATTGCTCCCGATTCATCTGTTACCACTGCAGAAACTGAAGAACTTTGTCGTCTTTTGTCTGGAAGCGGCCTTACCGAAATTACCCCTGAAAATCTTATGGATGCCGTTACAGCCATTTCTGGTTCGGGACCAGCCTATGGCTATATTTTCATAGAAGCTCTTTCTGATGCAGCTGTTCAAATGGGTATGCCTAGAGCTCAGGCTTTGAGGTATGCAGCCGCAACTTTACGGGGAGCGGGCGAAATGGTCTTAAAAACCGGTATTCACCCTGCTGTTTTGAAAGATGGAGTATGTTCTCCTGGTGGGACTACCATAGCTGCAGTAACAAGTCTCGAAGAAAAGGGCTTTCGCGCAGCTATAATAGCAGCTGCACGTCAGGCATGGCTTCGTTCAAAGGAACTCTCAAGTATTTAAGATACTATCAGTTTCAAGGTATTTACTGATAAGTTCAAAAAGCTGGTCTGGGCGGAATGGTTTATAAATATAGTCGTTAATGTAATGCTTGTGCTCTTTAATAGATTCTTCTGTTGTATGAGTTGCAGTTTGAGCAATTATTGGAGCTTTCATAGCAAGTTCAGTCTTTATTTTTCGAGCCGCCTCGTAACCATTCATTCTTGGCATATGTATATCCATTAAAATAAGCGAATAATAATCTTTCGGTTTAGATGTGCATTTTTCCAGTGAATCTAAGCCATCTACAGCCAATTCGTTGGGGATACCTAATGAATCAAGCAGTGTTGTTAAGATTTCTGCGTTGATCTCGTTGTCTTCCACTACCAGTATCGGTGACATCGCATAACTCCCATTAATGTAAACTATAATAGATAAAAGAAAAAATAACCTGCTTTACGAGTTTTAATACATTAAAAATACGAAATTCTAAATGGCAGAGAATCTACAAATCCTGCCTTTTGGTATGCTTTTTGAGCTGCTACATTTCCAATCTTAACAAAAAGAGCGGCTTTTTTATTTTTTCCAAGAATTTCTTGTGTTAGTTTTGAAACTAAAGCCGTAGCAAAACCTCTTCCTCTAAATTCAAAAGAGGTATACACACCTCCTATTTGATCCCAAAACCTTCCTTGTGCATTTGTTCCAGCCTTAGCAACAGGAATTCCATTATGGGTTATAAGATACACCTGCTCTTTTGTAAGAATCCTAGCCAAATTTGCTTTGCAGTGTTTATAATTAACTTCTTCGCCTGGAGCAAGAACTTCTTCTTTTTCGTATCCTACCTGTAAGGGTAAAATGCTTTCAATTTCATTTGCATGTGCTCGGCGAAGCATTAAATTGTCAGCTTCAACAGAAAATTTAGAAACGAGAGTCTTTTGTGATTCTTGGAAAATCATAAGGCTGTAATCTACAACACGGTAGGGAATCCCAGAACTAAGAGTTTCTAACCATTCCGTATCTTTTTTACTGCCAATAATTGAGTGAAGCCGTTTTTGAGAAAGAAACTGAAACAACGGTTTTGCCCAGACATCTCGGTCACAATCATCTGCAATGCAGTGTAATACAATACCTGCACTAGTTATAAAAAGAATTCCGTCAATTTTTTCTGAGGAAAAAAGATTTTCTCGTTTTACTAGGCGAACAAAAAGAGCCCCTTCTTCTTGGGGAAAAACAGGTTTCCCATTTTGAACAAGACGACTTACAAGACCAATGCAGCGAAATTCTGCAGGTATGAGAAAATCCATACATGAATCGAAGGTTTCTTTTGTTATTTTTTCTACAGAAAGTTTCACTCCACACCTCGTAAAGGCATAGTACCATTAGGAATAAAGTCTCCGGCTAGTGCTGAAAATGCAGCCGCAAACGAAAAAGGAGAGTAGCTGTAAATTGCAATTGCATCTGTTATCCAAGGAACTTCTGTAAGAAGCACTGGGGAAAGGGCAGAAATAACAATAATTTTTGCACCTGTGTATCGAAGATCTTTGAGGAGTCGAATATCATCTTTGTTCGAAAGACAAAAAATAACGGTATCATATCCTTTTGCTTTAGTGTATAAATTTCCTTTCGTCCCAGAAGTATCCGCAGTAACAAAACGTTTTGTACCTGATGCAAGAAAATCTGGAAAGGCAGAAACAAGGAGAATCTTACCAGGTTTTTCAGGGTTTAAAGGAATAGAAGCAGCTCGTACAAAGGTAACTGAGCGGGCCGCCTGGGAAAGAAAAAAGTTCTTACCTTTTGGATCGGGAACACGAGAATCTATGAGGTCTTCGTCTGGGAATAAGGGAACTGCCTTACCGCTTTTAAAATATTCGAGTTTGGCTTTAATAACACGAGTTGCCGCATCTTCAACTCTGAGCTTAAATTCCTTGTTAGTTTCCATACGGGAAATATTGGCTGTCCACATCGTGTCATTAAAAAAGGGTGTAGTAGAGGACTCTATAATGTCGTTTCCGGCTTCAATTGCAAGGCGAACAGCCTTCGAAACGCTCCCTGCCCAAGAAGTCGCCCCGTTCATCATAATATCGTCCGTAATTATCAGACCGGTAAAGCCGAGTTTTTCGCGTAAAAGATCTTGCAAAAAATATGAAGAAAAAGATGCAGGGCAGCCTGAATTAATAATAGAGGGAAAACTTAAATGTGCGCTCATAATTGCTGGAACACCCGCTTTAATAAGATATTCAAAGGGAATTAATTCTCTGCTTTCAAGCGTTTTTGAACTAATATTTATAACCGGAAGCTGGCCATGACTATCTACTCCTGTATGACCGTGCCCAGGAAAATGTTTTGCTGTAGACAGGACTCCGGCTTCTCGGCTTCCAGCCATAAAGGCGGATCCCAATATACCAACAGCTTCTGGATCCTCCCCAAAGGAGCGAGGGCCAATGACGGTAGACTCATGGTCTGTGTACAAATCTATAGTTGGTGCAAAATTTAGGTTTATACCAAGAGCAGCAATCTCTCTGGCAATATAATATCCGCTATACCAGGCATCCGAGGGGAGTCCAGAGGCTCCTATCGCTAAATTCCCAGGTGTTTCACTCGTCTTTCCTTTAATGTGACGAATCCACCCACCTTCTTGATCTGTCGCAACAAAAAGAGGAATTTCAAAACGACCTTGGGCAGATAGTTTTTGAAGAGTCGCAACAGATTGTGCAACCTTATGGTTGTTGTCTGTATTCCATCCAAAAACCTTAATATTTCCAAGAGAGCGAATAGAAACCCAATCTATAACTTCTTTGCTTGGATCGGCTCCTGCCCATCCAAACATGAAAATTTGCGCGAGAGCTTCTTCGTTTGTCATTTCTTTTACAATTTTTTGAGCAAGCTCAGCATGTGGAAGAGAATCCCAAAAATTTGGTAGAGCCCACAAGGGCGCAGAGAGGACTATAAATAGAAATACCGGAACAAAGCGTTCCGGTATTCGGTTAAAAATACGATTTTTCAAAAACTAACACCACATCGTTGTTCATCGATACAAGCAGATGCGCTATGCGCTGCAATAGCACCATCAGCAATAGCCGTAATAATTTGACGGAATGGTTTCGCTCGTAAATCACCAGCTGCAAACAATCCACGAATAGAAGTATGCATATATTCGTCTGTGATCAAATAGCCATCTTTATCCTGCTTTGCAAGAGAAGCCAATTCTGTGCGAGGGATCATACCCACAAAAATAAAAACAGCATCGCAGTCAAGAACTTCTTCTTTCCCGGTAATTTCGTCTTTAATAAGAACAGAACCCACCATATCTCGCTCCCCGCCAGTGCCCCGAATTTCAGAAACCGTTGTATTAAAACGTACAGAAATGTGAGGGTTTTTGAGGGTTCTCTCCGCAATAGCCTTTTGAGCGCGGAAGGTGTCTTTTCGGTGAATCATAGTCACTTTATTTGTAAGATGAGCTAAAAACCCTGCTTCATCGCAGGCAGCATCCCCGCCACCAATAACTACAATATGTTTATTCTTAAAAAATGGACCGTCACAAGTTGCACAGTACGAAACGCCTTTTCCATAATACTCTGCTTCTCCTGGAACACCAATTTTTTTGTGCTCAGCACCTGTAGCTAGTAAGACAGTGCGACTTTGAAACACAACGGGAGCATCTTCAGGGGACTCAATAGGAATTCTAAAATTTTCTCCAGTCCTACTAACGCCTGTAACCTTACCATACATAAACTCTGCGCCAAAACGAAGTGCTTGCTCTTTCATATCTGCCGAAAACTGATATCCGTTAACAGGCTCAAGAACACCTGGATAATTTTCTAAACTATCTATTAAAACAGCTTGTCCGCCTTCACCCTTTTCTTCAATTACAAGAGTTTTCAAGTTAGCTCGTCCGGCATATTGAGCAGCAGCGAGGCCCGCAGTGCCCCCGCCAATAATTATCATATCATACAAATTATCCATTATTTTTCACTTCCTTCATATATAATAATGTACGGAAACTCCTCCGCATCAGTCAAGCCAATATACTTTGTCGGGTGCCTTTTCATTTAGATAGATTCGCGTGTATTGTCCCGAATGTTCAACTCTCACATCTTTTGGAAAATAGATAGAATGCAAAAACCATACAACATCGAGCAAGGCCGAAAACGAATCTGTCATAGAATAACGATAATATAATTCACCGTCTTCAAGCACTTTCCGTTTTTCTGGGTCGCTCGTTGCATCTGGGTCAATTGCAGCTCGTATCTGACTTCTAAGGCCCCCATACCAGGCATGAGTAACAGCCAATAAATTAAGTTTTTTTTCATCGTCCATACGGTAAAGTTCCCAAACGCCTGCAACAGACGGCACCTTCATAGTAATTTCGTATTTATCAACCTTTTTTAGAGCGGACCACACAACTGTATAATATGCTTCTCCCTTTTCCGTCTTAACCGTAACTTTAGGTGTGTTTTCAGTCATTTCTGTCCACTTCCTTCGCCTATAAGGTATCACGTTTTGCCCTAATCAAAAAGCCAAATTAAAAAGTCCTATTAAAAAAGCGAGGTAGCTTGCCAAAGTCCACCTTTTTTGCTATATTCATTTGTACATGGCGCCGTACCCAAGCGGTAAGGGAGAGGTCTGCAAAACCTTCATGCATCAGTTCGAATCTGATCGGCGCCTCTATTTCAAGACCGTTCCATAAATGTGGAGCGGTCTTTTTTTATGCCAAAATAGGGAAGAATTTGGGCGTGTCCCGAGGACGAAGCCTCAAGGACGTTCCGTCCATGAGGCTTCGTCCTCAGGTCGGGCTTTCCGCTCCAATAGGACGTAGAAAACGGGAGATCCCGTTTTCTACGTCCTAATTCCACTTCAATCCCTCACGCGAAGAAAAGAATTTTAGTATTGAGTTTTTTTTTCGTCATAAATTACAATTCCTTTTTGGTTAGTTCTCTAAAAAGATGCTCAGACAAAAAACTCATGTAGGGGTTGCTTTCTATACTTTGTTCGGCACCGTTGTCGCCAAATATCATTTCAGCGCGATGGTCGAGGTTGTAGGGTTGCCAGGCTGGCATCGGCGTGCCGTTATCATCCGGACCATTGGGGTCCCCAGATTTAGCAAAATTAGATATATAATTGCACATTTGCCGTGCCAATTCGTAGTGCTTGCCTCGAAAAGGGCGAGTAGATTTTGCAAGTGTTTCAAAGAAAAACCACAAATCCGATGAATGAAATGCACCCGGATGATCGTTGCCGGGAATGTCGGGATTGAAGCGATAATAATAGCAAGGATTGGGAGTAGCGGCTTTTTGTTCCGCCCGGAAAGCTGTCTTGACGGCAATCTCGACACTGTTGGCGGGTGCGAAACCCTCATCATCTTTAATGTGTGTCTGTGAAAAATGGAGAAATTGTGTAGCGTGCTCCCCGAAAATCGACTTGGCTCGATCCTGGAGCGCATCGTTGTCTTTGGCATTGACATAAGCAATGAATTCGTTGGAAGTGTTTCCAGCTAATACGGGTAGAGGTAGGCGGCGGTGCTCAACAAATGCGAGAAATGGATCTTCTTTGCAAAAAGAACCATCCAAAAAGGTCATAAAACGGGGATGATTTTGTACAAACTCAGCGTATTTATTTCGAATACATAATGCATCGAGTTTTCTAGCTTCGGAAAGATTTTGGACGCCTAAGAAATTAAAAAACTCGACGCCCTCCTGTTCGGCCTGACGAAGTGACTTGGGTACGATGAGCGGATCCGTTGCGTAGGGGCTTCGGATCATCCCGCTGAAAACGATCGCCTTGTGGAATAGTCCTTCGTTGGCAATACATGCCATCTGAGCCATGACGCTAAACCCGCCTGCAGACTGTCCCGCTACGGTGATATTATCCGGGTCTCCACCAAAAGACGCAATGTTGCGTTTGACCCACCGGAGTCCAGCTTGCTGATCGAGGTTGCCGAAGTTGCCGGGTGTGTGGGGCTGCTCCGCGGTAATTTCTGGATGTGCGAGAAAACCCAGTGCGGCCAATCGATAATTGACCGTCACGACAATTACGCCGCGGCGTGCGATGCGTTCACCGTCTATCTCCATCTCGGAGGTGTAGCCCCATTGCAATACGCCACCAAAGAAGAATACCAAAACGGGGAGGCGTTCTGCCGGGTCCTTTGCACTTGTCCATACATTTAAATATAGAGAGTCTTCGCTGATTGGTATATTAGCATCGACATGCCATTCTCGACAATAAATATCGGTGCCGAGCCCGGGCGTGTCTTGAACAGAAATGGGTGCATACTCGAAAGCGTCTTGAACGCCGTCCCAGTTGTGGCAAGGCTGCGGTGCACGCCATCTATTTTCGCCAACGGGTGGGGCCGCAAATGGAATGCCCTTAAATGTCGTTATTCTCGGATCCGCCGCCGGCAACCCTTGGACAGAGCCATTTTCAGTGTGTGCTGTTCGAAGCATCGTTTTTTCCTATCTTAGTTGATCTCGTTGCGCCGCTTCGCAAGAATCAACGGCAATTCAAAATTTTATATATTATAACATGCTTGTAAAGACAACTCGAGAGCCAAATGTTTGCCACAGAGTGTTTTATGACCATTTATCAAAATGAATTGTTTCTTACCGTGATGAATGGATAAATAATAGTATTGAGGCGTTGATCCGTTTAGACTGGAAGTGGACGAGAATTACAATTTAATTTGTAGGGGTTGCCGAGAAAGCTGGTTGAATTAGTTGTTCGGGTTGGGAAAAAATCGTAGTTCGGGGAAATGCCGAATTTCGACGTAAAATCGCAAAAATCCTGAAATGACAGTTTCTAACAGTTTATATTTTTGAAATACGTTATTTTTATCAATAAATGCAAGTCTGTTGAGAACTCCTTTTTGCTTGCTATATAATGATAAACTCGCATAAGATGTACATATGCCATTGAAAAACCATGCAGGAACATCTGAAGCTAGCGAAGAAAACCTTCTATGGTATTGTCACCCTGCGGTTGAATGGAACGAAGCTCTTCCTATCGGAAATGGCCGCCTTGGAGCCATGGTATTCGGCGGAATTGCGCAAGAGCGCCTTCAGATAAACGAAGATTCGATCTGGCACGGACTTCCCCGTGACCGCTGCAATCCCGATGCCCTTCCTGCCGTCCCTGTTATTCGAAAGCTTTTAGCCGATGGCTACATTCCCGAGGCAGAACGGCTGGCCATGCTGGCACTTTCGGGCGTACCCGAGCATCCATCACATTACTCTCTTGCCGGGGATCTCTTCATCGAGCTCGACGATCATGAGGGTACCCTTGCAGAGTATCGCAGGGAGCTCGACCTTGATGCGGCTGTATGTCGGATTTTCTACTCGCAGGGTGGCGCGAAATACTGCCGTGAGTATATTTCTAGCGCGGCGGATCAGGTTATTGTGTGCCACATGTCAACGGATAACCCCTCTGGTATGTCAGGGCGTATCCGCCTCTGTCGCGACCGGTTCTCGACGCGCGTAGGCCATGACGGCGATTCAAACTTATGGCTCGAAGCTGGAAGCCTCGAGGGAGACGGAGTAGCCTTTACCATGTTCGCCCAGGTTAAAACACAAGGCGGGAAAACAAAGGCCTTCGGCCAATTTGTCTCTTTTGAGCAGGCACAGGAAATAACAATAACAATCTCGATCGCTACCAGCTTTCGTCATGCAGATCACCGCGCGATGGCAGTATCTTACCTAGAAGCGGTGAGCGTACTGTCATGGGATGATATCCTGAATCGCCATATGTGCGAGCACCGGTTCTATTTCCGCCGTTGCGATCTCAATTTTAAGTCAAGTTCTGAAAGAAGCCTCACATCTAGATCCCTGCCCACAGACGTGCGCCTTGCAGCACTCACGGAAAACGGCGACGATGTGGGACTAGTCGAGCTCTATTTTCATTACGGACGCTATCTGCTTTTAGGCTGCAGCCGTCCGGAAAGCCTACCGGCTAACCTCCAGGGTATTTGGAACGAGCATTTCGTGCCGCCTTGGGGTAGTAAATACACAATCAATATCAATACCGAAATGAATTATTGGCCTGCGGAAAAAGCCAATCTCGGAGAGTGCCATTTGCCTCTTCTCGATCTGCTTGAACGCATGCTCCCTAACGGGCAGCGGGTTGCACAGAAGATGTATGGCTGCAGAGGCTTTGTCGCCCACCATAACACCGATATATGGGGTGATTGCGCTCCGGTGGACCTGTGGATGCCCGCTACCTTTTGGCCCATGGGCGCCGCTTGGCTCTGCCTCCACCTTTGGGAGCACTGGCAGTATTCTTACAATAGGGAATTCCTCAATCGGGCCTGGCCACTCATGCGTGAGGCTGCTCTCTTCTTTCTCGATTTCCTCGTACCTCTCCCAGATGGACGCCTGGTGACCTCCCCTTCCTCATCACCAGAGAACACCTATCTTCTTCCGAACGGCCAAGGAGGATGTCTGTGCTTTGGTCCGTCCATGGACAGCCAAATTCTGCATGCACTGTTCATCGCCTGCATCGAAGCCTCGAGCATACTGGAAAGGGATGGTGAACTTGCAAAAAGCTTTGCCGATACCCTTGCTCGCCTGCCGCGCCCGCAGATCGGACAATTCGGGCAGCTTATGGAATGGCCTTTCGATTACGAAGAGCAAGAACCCGGTCATCGGCATATATCCCACTTATTCGCTCTGTATCCGGGCGAGCAAATCAGTTTAAAAAATGACATTGAACTGGCCGAGGCTTGCCGTACGACCTTGAATAAACGGCTGGCAATGGGGGGCGGACATACTGGCTGGAGTAAGGCATGGATTATCAATCTATGGGCACGATTGGGCGAAGGAAACACGGCATGGGATAACATTATAGATTTATTGCGAAAATCCACGCTGCCCAATCTATTCGACAACCATCCGCCATTCCAGATCGACGGAAATTTCGGCGGAACGGCAGGTATACTCGAGCTGCTGGTTCGAGATACTCGAGGCGTGATAGAACTCCTGCCCGCCCTGCCTTCCGCACTTTCGGAAGGCGAAGCCCGCGGCCTCCGCGCTAAGGGAGGCTTTGAGCTGGATTTCGCTTGGCGTGCAGGTAATCTTGAATGGTTGAACCTCAAGTCCTTCCAGGGCGTGTCCTGCACAATAGGATATGGCTCGAAGTTAGCCGTTACTGACGAGAGCGGCCAAAGAATCGCAACCAATAGCCCGGACGTGTATCTGACCTCATTTTCCACGCAAAAGGGTTTTTCCTATCATCTTGTCCCAACAGACAGCTAACGCGGCATGTAACTTGTACCACTCTATTCCTTAACTCCGCCAATATTGATACCCACGACGAAATAGCGCTGCATAAATGGGTAGATGGCCCAGATTGGGGCAAAAGCCGAATTCCGACGGAAAATCGCAAAAATACTGAAATGACAGTTTCTATCATTTTTTTCTTCCGGGCGAGTATATAATCCATCAGGGAGAATTTGCCGACTGTATGTACTTTCTCGCCAGTGGCCAGGGTCTCCCTTTGGCGAGATTGCACTCATCGACAACCAGCACCGTAACGCAAGCATAGTCTCCGACACTTACGGCACCGGCTACCGACTAGAAAAGGACGATTTCAATGTGCTCCGCTCGAAGTATCCGGAGATTGACCGTCAAGTCGAAACGATAGCAAAAAGCAGAAAACACAAAAAATAAAACAAGGTCACGTCCTGCTTGACGTTACGGTGGAAATTGTTTATCCGAAGAAAATTATCTTGGCAATCAAACTACAGTTATGTATGATTAAAGCAATCCACGCTATAAAAATAATTAATAATGAGGTATTTCGTTATGATTGAATTAAAAGGCAAAAATGTTACGATTAAGGACAATGAATTAATGCGTAGAGAAAAGTCAAACAGAGAATATTTAATGAAATTAACCAACGACAACCTCCTTATGAATTATGCGTTAGAGGCAGGAAGATTCGCTAGTAGAGGGATCCCTGCGGATTCGCATACTGGCTGGGAATCGCCTGTTTGTCAGCTCCGAGGACATTTTCTTGGACACTGGCTATCAGCGGCAGCTATGCATTATGAGAAGAGCGGAGACAGGGAACTAATAGCTAAGGCGGAAGTCATTATTGAAGAACTGGCGGAATGCCAGAAAGACAATGGGGGTCAATGGGTTGGGCCAATCCCTGAAAAATATCTGTACTGGATTGCGAAAGGGAAATCAGTTTGGGCGCCCCAGTATACTCTGCATAAAATTTTAATGGGATTAGTGGATATGTTTCTATATGGAGGCAGTCAAAAAGGACTTGAAGTGGCGGACTCTTTTGCCGACTGGTTTGTTGAATGGAGTGGTAAATACTCGAGGGCAGAATTTGATGACATACTGGATGTAGAAACTGGAGGAATGCTCGAGGTCTGGGCAGAACTTCTTAAAGTTACAGGAAAAGAAAAATACAAGCTTCTGTTAGAACGCTATTATCGCAGTAGGCTTTTTCAACCATTACTGGAAGGAAAAGATCCTCTAACGAATATGCATGCCAATACAACCATTCCAGAAGTACTTGGGTGTGCACGGGCATATGAGGTAACAGGAGAACGTAGATGGATGGATATTGTAACAGCATATTGGAATTGTGCTGTGACACAAAGGGGTTCCCTTGTGACTGGTGGTCAAACATCAGGTGAAATCTGGATGCCAAAAGGTAAGATGAAGAATCGGTTTGGCGACAAGAATCAGGAACATTGTACAGTATATAATATGATGCGTTTGGCAGAGTTTTTGTTTCGTCATACAAAAGATCCTGTCTATCTGCAATATATGGAATATAATTTATACAATGGTATTATGGCTCAGACATATTACCAGGAATACTCCTTGACTGGCAGCAATCAAGACAAGAAAAAAATTGGATTATTGACTTATTTTCTTCCAATGAAGGCTGGCTTACACAAGGACTGGAGAGGGGAGACCGATAGTTTCTTTTGTTGTCATGGAACGATGGTTCAAGCAAACGCTGCATTCAATCGAAGCATCTATTATCAAGAGAATACAGACCTCTATATCTGCCAGTATTTTAATTCCGAGATGAAGACAGCGATGGATGGTGTAGAAGTAAAAATCACTCAGACACAAGATACAATGAGCGGAAGCTTGATGAACTCTTCCAATACGGCTGGTAGTCATGCAGTTAATGAAATCACTGTGCTTCATGAAAACATACCGCACTATAAAAAATATGATTTTGTAGTACAGGTACTCTCTCCAAATAAATTCACGATACAGTTGAGAATTCCTGACTGGATCACCTCAGAGGCGGTAATCTATGTGAATGGAAAGATTCATGGAAAATCAACTGATAGCAGTATATTTTACAAACTAGGCCGTGAGTGGAAGGATGGAGATAGTATCAGTATTCTATTGCCGCTTGGAATACGATTTACAGTTCTTCCGGAAGATGAAACGATGGGAGCCTTCCGTTATGGCCCGGAGGTTTTAGCTGGAATTTGTGAATCAGAGAGAATCCTATATTTAGAAAATGAAGACGTTGCCTCAGAAATTATAATGGAAAATGAACGTGAGTGGGGCAGTTGGCGTTATTTTTTTAAGACAGTGAACCAGAATCCATCCATTCAGTTTCGAAGAATTAGAGACATAGGTTACGAACCATTTCAGACGTATTTTAAGATAAAACAGTCCCTTTCGAGGTAAGAACTTGTGATGAAGAAATACTAAGAACGGTAAGCCCGATTACTCTTTTCAAAAAAAACCGAACCACAGAAACGATGGTCATTAATGTCACGGTCTGTCACTCAAGTATATACGACCATCTCATTGAACTGCCCCCTAAACCATAGACCCAAATTTTTTGCGAATCTACTGATTGTCGATATTGAATTGGTGGAGGGAACCCAAAATGTGGGAGATACGAGATGTTTATGCTCTGAGTTGTGCGTGTCGCGTCTGTTCCGAACGAGAGAATCTCGTTCAGCCCAGCCGGTCGGGCTTTCCGCTCCAATAGGACGTAAAAAACGGGAGATCCCGTTTTCTACGTCCTAATTCCACTTCAATCCCTCACGCGAAGAGAAGAATTTCATTATTGAGTGTAATTTTCTACCCTGCAAAATCTTTCTCGGCGGCGGCTCCGCCCTTTGCCATGTCTCCTTTCCTTGTGTGGGGGTGTTGTAATAACAACACCATAGGACGGTATCCCGTCCTGAGTCTGCCTCAGTCTATTGTCTTTTTCCAATAAAAAATTTGGTAAGAATTAAGGTGAACATGCAAATGAGGGTAATGCTCATTGTGGCGATGCCGGCGGCTAGTCCTATGTTCTGTGCAACTGTTCCAACAATTATTGGCATGGTTATGGCTCCTAGCGTTGCGGTGGCCATACTGGTTCCTATTGCGATGGTTGAGGTGTTGAATTTTGGATCCATGGTGGAGAGTACTGTGGGGTAGGTGCCGCTCATGGCAAGGCCAAATCCAAATATGCTTACATAGATGAGGATATAGTTATGGGAAGAGATCATGAGTAAGAAAAAGACTATTTGAAAAAATCCTAAGATTACGAGGAGGAGATTTCTGCTCATTCTTGTTGAAAGATATGCGCAAAGAAGTCTTCCTATAAGAATAAAAACCCACAGGGCGGAACTGGTTATTTGTGCAAGGGATGGGCTGAGTATGCCGGAGTCGGTAAAGTAGGTGACGAGCCAGCCAATGATTGAAGCCTCAGTACAGAGGTAGAAGAACAGGATTCCTGTATTGAGCCAGAAGCTTTTGGATTTCATAAATCCGGTTGAGGAGTCTTTCTTTTTTTCGACACTTTTACTCGAAAGAGTTGAGCGACTGAAAAAGAGTATAACGAGGATTTCTAAAACTACAACTGTCCAGGCACTGATTCTCCAGTGAACTCCAAAAACTGTTGTAGAAAAGATGGCGAGAAAGGGGGCTAGAAGTGCGCCAATTGCAAATGAAGAGTGTAGTAGGTTCAAAGAAGCTGTTTTGTTTTCTGCTATATCGCTCATTACTACGTTTGAGATATTGCTCATTGTGCCCCGTCCTATGCCGGTAAAGAGAAAGGCGAGAAGAAGGAAAAATGGGTTTGCCGTAAGGGTCATTAGGGTGAACCCTATAACAAAACCGAGGGAGAGACTTATGGTGCTTTTTTTTCTGCCAACGAGGGAGGGAAGGAATCCTGCAATGAGTAAAGCACAAAAGTTGCCAATTTGATGGGCAGATATAACCGCTCCACTGAGCACGTAGCTCATGTGGTACTCGGCTTTCATAAAGGGGAGAATTGCACCGAGTAGGGTGGCCATCATTCCACTTGTAAGGAAAGCAAAGTAGACGGTGTACATGAGGGGTGCATCTTCTTTTTTTACACGTAATATTTTATCGATTGAGGGCATAAAGGAACTCCTGCGCATGTGATTTACTGTAATTCAATTATTTCTATTATAGATTGTTCTTGACGAATACACCATTGCGCTCTAAAAATAGACTTATAGTGGTAATAGTTTAGTTAAGGGGGATGATATGAAAAATTTAAGTAGATTTTCTATAGGGGTCGGGGATCGGTTTGGCCAAGAAGGTCAAGCCCAGATTGCGGCCGCTATTGCTATACAGGCGGAGACAGGCATTAGTGTTGATCTTGTGTGGAATAAGAGCAAGCGTGAACACTCTATTATTGGAACAAGTCCTGAGGACCAGCGGCGAGCTGCAGATGCTGCGGTTAAAGCTTCTCAGTATACGGGCGCGTATTTTGTAGATGCGGATCATATTGGAAAAGAAACTGTTGAGCCGTTTTTAGATCAATGCGATTTTTATACGATAGATGTGGCAGATTTTATTGGCAAAAAAAGTGGAGATGCAGCTATTGCGGCTTTTATAGAAAAGAGGCGATCCCTCATAGGGTCTCTAAAAATAGAGGGAATTCCTGTGGCTTTGGAAATTACTGAAGATTTTTTGCGCTCTGTTGCTGAGCGTTACTTAGCGGCGATTGCAGAAGCTGGTGTCGTTTTTCGCAAGATTGAAGGGCATAAAGGAAAAGGAAATTTTATAGCAGAAGTCTCAATGGATGAGACAGAGATTCCTCAAACACCCGCTGAGCTTCTTGTTATTTTAGCAGCTCTTGCAGACGAGGGCGTTGATCTTAAAACTATAGCTCCAAAGTTTTCTGGACGTTTTAACAAGGGTGTGGATTATGTTGGAAATGTAGATGCCTTTTTAAAGGAATTTGAAGAGGATGTGAGAGTTGCAGGGTATGCGGCTAAAAATTTTGGTTTGGATGCTCACTTAAAACTTTCAGTTCATTCTGGCTCTGATAAATTTTCGTTATACCCTGGCATTGCCCACATTGCCCGGAAAACAGGATCTGGATTCCATTTAAAAACAGCAGGAACTACATGGCTGGAAGAACTAGTGGGTTTGGCAGAAGCCGGCGGAGAAGGGCTTGAGATTGCCAAGGCTGTGTACCGGCAGGCCTATAATCGTTTTGATGAATTAGTTCTACCTTATGCAAGTGTGGTTGATATTAATCGCGCTGCCTTACCGAGCCCTAATACCGTAGATACATGGACTGCCGAAATATACGCACAGAGTTTGCGACATGTACAAAGTAATGCGCGGTTCGATAGTAATGTGAGGCAGCTTCTTCATGTTGGCTACAAGGTTGCAGCCGAAATGGGTGGGCGTTATATAAAGGCCTTGGAGAACTGTAGGAAACACGTAGCGCGCAATGTTACTGAAAATCTTTTAGACCGTCACTTTAGGCCGCTTTTAAAAGGCTAAAAAAGGCGGGTCTATATATATTGTATCGAGATCTCTATAAAATATTTCACTCATGCACAACACCTCCCGTTTTATATTACCGCCTGCAGTGATCTTTGTTAATCTCCTTCTTCTTTATAGGAAGAGGGAGACACTCCAAACGTTTGGCGAAATACCCTTGAGAAGTAATTTCCGTCTGTAAAACTTGTCATCTCTGCCACGTCTTTGATTGAATATTGATTCGTCGAAAGCAGCTGTTTTGCTTTTTCCATTCGTATCTGTGTAAGATGTTCTACAAAAGTGGCTCCAAAGTAGCTTTTACAGAGTTGGCTAAAATATTTTGTATTTAGCCCGATTATCTTGGCTATTTGGTCTACAGAAATTTGTTCGCTGTAGTGCGTTCTCATATAATGGTTTACAAAAGCAAAGGCTCTGCTGTAATGATCTCTCTTGTCTTCTGCAATCGCTGCACATGCTAAGTCTATAAAATCCATGAGGTATATCTCTTGGTCCATTATTGTTTCTTTTTGAGGTTTTGGATAATTTAGGAGGGCTATGCTTTTATTTAATTCATAGTAAAACATCATTAGAAATTCGTAGAGCTCGTTATTGCCATCTTCTTTTTCTGTGTTGCTTATTTGAACCGTATCAATTATTTCATGTGCTAAGGTTCTCGCTTCTTCTTGATTACCAGCCAAAGTTTGTTTAATCATTAAATAAGTTTTTGTTTGAAGCTTTGCGTAATCCTTAGGTTCCATTAACACATTGCTGAATTCTTGGAATTGGATTTTATGCCTGTAAGCATAGGTATAGGCAATGGAAGCTGTTGAGATTGACTTGTGAATATCTGCCAACTCATTGAACAGTTCTCCAGCGCCAATACACATTTCTTTTTTTTCTTGATACCTTGCAAGTTGTTCAATAACTTTTGACCCTTGAGTCGTAAATATCAACATAGTAAAGCGATCTACCGAGGGAAAGTAGCAACTTTGTACTTTTGTATATACGGTACTTCCTTGAAAGACAGAGCGTAATTCTTTTTCATTTATTCCGTTTATTACTAAGGCGAATCCTTGAGTAACTTTAATATCTTGCATAAGAAAATAGGAATTTAGAGCTTCACTAGAAAGTCTGTTATATTTCAAAGAGGCAAAAAACTCTCTACTAAAAAGGTTCAGAACATCTTGTATTTCTCCAGCCTGTTGTTTTTCTGTAATCTTTCGATCGTTTAGGCGTGAAATTATTTTGTCCAAAAGGTCGTATATGTCTTTGCTCTGTACGGGCTTTACAAGATATTCACTTGCACCGAGACGTATGGCTTGTTGGGCGAACTCAAAGGTACTCCAGGCGGTAAGAAATACTATGTGGCAATCTTTATTCATAGACCTTAATTGTTTTGCTACCTCGATGCCGTCTATGCCAGGCATTCGTATATCTAAAAAAGCAATTTCTGGGCTATGAAATTTTATGAGTTCAAGTGCTTCTTGGCCATTTTTTGCTTTGATGCATTGCAGGGGAAGGTTTGCTCTATTCACGAGCAATTCGATAGCATCGCATTCAAGATGTTCATCATCAGCAATCAATAGTTTGTACATTGCTCTTCCCTCCTTTTTTGATAGGCAACGAAATAGTAACTTTTGTGCCTCCCATTTTATCGACTCGTGAGAGAATTACGTTTGCCTTTCCCTTATAGTAATGCATCAATCTATCGTTTATATTTTTTACTCCAATATGGTGTTTTCCATCGAATTGGAGAATATTTAGTTTTGACTCCTCTATGCCAACTCCTGTATCTGTAATTTGAATAAGGAGGCGTTTGCCTTCCTTGCTAAGGCTTATTTCGATTTTCCCACCTTCAACCTTAGGTTCAAGACCGTGAATCATTGCGTTTTCTACAAAGGGTTGAATTATTAAAGGCGGAATTCGTATTTCGTAAAATTCTTGTGGACATTGAATGGAAAAACTTAATCGTTCGGCAAACCTAATCTGCTGAATTGTCAGATATTTTCTGACAAACTGGAGCTCTTCCTCAATGCTAACATCGTCATGGTACTCCAAGGTATAGCGAAAAATAGAGGCAAGATTATCTATGAGATCTACGGTATTATTTGCTTCTTCAAAGAGGGCTGTCCTACTAATAATATTTAAGGTATTAAAAAGAAAATGAGGGTTAATTTGTGATTGCAATGCCTTGTAGCGTGCTTTTTCTAGTTCTCTTGTGGTACGCATCTGTTCGAGTTCCTGTGCGTGGAGCTGCTTTTCTAGTTTTGTATTTTCAGTGATCATCTCAATGCGTTCTTGTAAACTTTGTTTCATCAGATTCAGGTTTTTTTCTAGAAAAATCAGTTCTTCGGGTCCTTCGAGTGGAATAGGCTCTCCAGTAAAGTTTCCAAAAGAAATTTGCTCGACTGTCTCAACCATTTTGTTTACTGGTCTTACGAGGCGCATGGTCATTTTATAGACGACGATCGTATAAAAGATGGCGATGATGATAAACATAAGAATTGCAAAAGTTCTGTAGTTCTTAATTTGTATCTGAGCATTTTTCATCCAAGAAGCATCGAGTTCAACTGTGTAGGAAAGATATCGATTGAACGTGTAATCTTGTAAATAAGTGTATACCTTATCTCCTGTGTAAAAGAGATTGTAATAGTCTTGGCTTTGACTAATGGGGTCGAGGGTATTTAGTTGTTCAATAGAATTGCTAATAAAAATGAGCCCGTTTGTTATGCCTGTATAAAGAAAATACAGAGATGGATTTTCTTCATAGTCTACTTTAAGCCGCTGAAGAGATATTTGAATTTCTCTATCAAGTATATTGTAGTTAGCGAGCACTTCGGCATTGTTTTCAGCCAAAGGTGCATCTCCAAAAGTCTTGTATAATTGTCTACTTTCAAGAAGTTCTTTGGTGAGGGTATTCAGTGCTTGATATGTGTTATTTCTGCTTTGCATCTCACCAAGTAAGGAAAAAACAGATCCAAAAAGGATTATTACCAAGGCAAGAATAATACAGAGCATGAAAATATTATAGGAAAGAAGCCAACTTCGCAGGGTGCCTGGTTTTCGAGGTGCTTCAGGCGCATCACTTTTTCTCATGTTCAGTATTATATCATGACCTATTGGTAAACTAGTACAAAAGTAAGAATATAGCCTTGCTTTCCCTTTTTTTCTGGCTTCTCTGTTTAATGAAGAGGGGGCATAGTTATAACAGTATGTATTTCATTCCTTAAGGAGGAATTTATGAAACGAATTGTAACATCTGTAGTGTTGGTGGCTTTACTGCTTACTCCAATGTTTGCAGGCGGCGCGAAAGACTCCTCTGCTCCAGCAGCAGCTCCTAAAACTATTGTACTTCGACTGGCCGACAATCAACCTCTTGCGTATCCAACTGTAGTTGGAGATGAAGAATTTGCCCGCTTGGTAGGGGTCTATACCAATGGTCGAATCAAAATTGAAGTGTATCCACAGGGTCAACTTGCAGACGAAAAAAGTGCTATTGAGCAAGTTCAGTTCGGTGGTATCGACTTTACCCGTGTTTCAATTTCCCCTCTTTCTAGCTTTCAGCCTTTGCTCAACGCCTTGCAGATGCCCTACCTCTACAGAGACTCAGCTCACATGTGGAGCGTTCTCAATGGTGAAATTGGTGAGTTCTTCCTAAAATCTATGTCAGAAAAAGGCTTTGTTGGTCTTGTCTATTATGACAGTGGTGCCCGCTCCTTTTACAATACCAAAAAACCTATTTACACAGTTGCAGATCTCAAGGGTATGAAAATCCGTGTTCAAGAATCTGCGTTAATGATGGGTCTTGTGCAGGCACTCGGTGCTGTTCCAACTCCAATGGCTTATGGCGACGTATACAGTGCTCTTCAAACTGGCGTTATAGACGGTGCTGAAAACAACTGGCCTTCATACGACTCTTCATCACACTATGAAGTTGCAAAATATTTATCCATCGACGAGCACACACGTGTGCCAGAAATGATCGTTGCTTCTAAGATCTCTATGGACAAACTTACAGCAGAAGATCAGGCTCTTATCAAAAAAGCTGCCAAAGAATCTCAAGCCATGCAGGTTAAGGCATGGGCCGACTACGAGAAAAAATCTGAAGCAAAAGTTCGTGCTGCCGGTTCTAACATCAACAAGATCACCAACCAAGCAGAATTCGCCGCTGCAATGGCTCCCCTCTATGAAAGCCAGCTCAATGCCGCACAGCGAGAATGGGTTGCAAAGATTAAAGCTGTTAAATAAGCATTTACTAATGCACTAAGCAATTTCTTTCGATTGTATAGTGTGGGTTTTCGTTGAAATCCCACACTATTATTTTGCAAAATACCTTTTTTAGGAGTCCCCATGGAGCAGTTTAAGAAAATCCTCGATTCCGTTTTTAAATGGCTTCTCAGGCTGGCTATGGTGTTGTTAGTTGCGATGGTTCTCCTCGTATTCTTCAATGTCGTTCTTCGATACGGATTCCACTCCGGTATTTTTTGGTCAGAAGAGATTTCTCTCGTTATAGTTATATGGTTCACCTTTATTGCAATGGCTCTCGGTGTTAAAGAAAGCCTTCACATAAACATGAACATTCTTCCAAGTAAACTACCTAAACCATTTTTTACCGCGCTTGATTGCATGCGAGATGCTCTCGTTATTCTTATTGGTGTCGTTTTAATTTATTTTGGCTGGAAGCTCACCCTCAACGGTGCCAAATCTTCCTTGCCTGCAACACATATTCCCAATTCCATAAACTACATAATTCTTCCCGTTGTTGGAATATTTATTGTTCTCTATGCAATTATCCATCTGTATGAGGACACTCGTAAAATTAAGGGAGGAGATTCCAAATGAATACTAGCATGGGTTCATATATCTTAATTGGTTCGTTTATCTTCATGCTTGTCTTGAAGTTTCCCATCACTTTTTCTCTCTTTCTCTCCTCTATATTTACTGCAATGTATTTACACATTCCACTCATGTCTATCGTGCAACGATTAGTCAGCGGAGTAAATTCCTTCTCTCTTCTCGCAATTCCTTTTTTTATTCTCTCTGGTGAAATTATGAGCCAAGGAGGAATATCCCGCAGGTTAGTCGGCTTTGCAAACGCCCTTGTTGGGCGAGTTCGCGGTGGTTTAGCCCAAGTAAATATTCTCGCTTCCATGTTCTTCGGTGGAATCTCCGGCTCCGCTGTTGCAGACGTTTCTTCCATTGGAGCCATGCTAATCCCCATGATGGTCGAAGACGGCTACGACGAAGACTTCTCCGTTGCAGTAACAGTTACCAGTGCATGCGAGGGAATATTGATTCCTCCCAGTCACAACATGATTATTTTCGCCATGGCAGCAGGTGGTGGAGTTTCTGTTGGCAAGCTCTTCCTTGGAGGCCTTCTCCCCGGTATTGGACTCGGGCTCTTACTCATGATTCCAACAGCCATCATATCCTACAAACGAAACTATCCGAAACAAGCAGGCTTTGGCTGGAAAAAAACACTTACACTTGCCCGCGACGCGTTCTTTGGTCTTTTTACCATACTCATTATTATGGGCGGCGTTATCTCTGGCGTCTTCACAGCAACCGAGTCAGCCGCCGTTGCCGTTGTCTATTCCTTCCTTATAACTTTTTTTGTGTATAAAGAAATTCCGGTCAAACAGATGATTCCCATCTTGCGCAATTCTTTAAAAACTCTTGCTATGGTAATGAGCCTTATAGCCGCTGCAAGTTCCTTCGGCTACCTAATGGCCTTCTTGCGCATCCCGCAAACAGTTACCAACGCACTCCTTTCAATTACAGATAATCGAATCGTATTAATCTTACTCGTAAACCTTATGCTTTTGTTATTGGGAACCATCATGGACATGGCCCCTCTCATCATCATCACCACGCCAATCTTATTTCCTGTAATGGTCACGTATCTTGGAATGGACCCAATTCAATTTGGTATCATGCTCATATTGAATCTCGCCATTGGCCTCACCACTCCTCCAGTGGGCTCCGCTCTTTTTGTCGGCTGTTCAATAGGAAAAATATCAATCGAAAAAGCGACAAAGGCCGTTATCCCATTTTGGATTATGATGATTCTTACACTCATGTTAGTTTCTTTTTGGTCACCACTAACAATGTTTCTTCCTTCCTTTATGTAAAGAAAAAATAGTAGGGCGTGTCCAGGATTTTTCGCCAAAGACGAAAAATCCTGACCGGGCTTTCCGCTACAAGTCCTCCGAGAAAGAGCGCAAGCGCCCTTTCTCGTCCGGGCTTTCCACTTCAATCCCTCACGCGAAGATATGCCTGTCTATAAAACAAGTGAGTTTTTCATGATACAAAACAGGGGATTCTCGTATGCACGCCGCATGAGGAACGTCTGGTATTACTACCAGTTCATGTTGTCCTGCACTGGGAGATTCCTGGAGAGCTTCATACAATTTATATGCCATTTCTACTGGGGCGATATCATCTTTCGTTCCATGAAAAAGAAGCACAGGGCTCGTCATAGTTTTTACAGATTCAAGAGGCGAAATATCTTCCATATTAAAATGCCCACATATTTTTATGCAAAAAATACTCGCCGATAAAAAAAGAGGAACTAGTCTTTGAGGAATACCCGCAGTAATTAATCCCTGAATAACGATATCTTTCATTGTGGAATAACTGCAATCTGATATTCTCATTGTTATGCGAGGGTCACTTGGTTTGTATTGTAACATAGTTGCCGCACCCATAGATTCACCGAACAAAATTATAGGCCCTTGTGAATTTGTGGTTTCCTTAGTAACAAAATTAATGACAGTTTCAAGGTCATCTTTTTCGTAATAGCCATAAGAAATAAATGTAGCACCCGAATTTCCGTGTTTTCGGTGATCGTACGCTATAACCCGGTATCCTCTTTTGAGAAACTCATCCATGTATTTTATTTGACCGTGCCAGGTCCATGTAATGCCGTG
>DATFIA010000101.1:0-3348 GCA_035270545.1 Treponemataceae bacterium | reverse complement strand
ATAGATTTTCTTGGATTTTCTTTTGCATATTTCATTGCAAATGCTACTGCGTGGGAGCTTTCTAGGGCCGGAATAATTCCTTCTACTTTCGATAAGGTATAGAAGGCGTCTAAACATTCTTCATCGTTTGCCGTGGTGTATTCAACTCTTTGGGCATCTTTTAGCATGCAGTGTTCAGGGCCAGAGCCGGGATAATCGAGTCCGCTTGCTATGGAATATACAGGAAGTGGCTCTCCTTTATCGTCTTGGAGCAAGTAACTTTTGAATCCATGTAAAATACCAGGTTTTCCATAGGAAAGGCTTGCTGCATGATCTCCTATTTGAAGAGATCGGCCGGCGGGTTCTACTCCAACTATTCGCACCTGTTTGTCTTCAATAAATGCTGAAAAAAGACCCATTGCATTTGAGCCGCCTCCAACACAGGCGGTAATGGTGTCTGGTAATTCCCCTGTCATTTCGAGAAATTGCTCACGTGCTTCAATTCCAACTACATGCTGGAAATCTCTTACCATCATGGGGAAGGGATGGGGACCGACAACTGAACCGATGCAATAAATTGAAGTTTTAGGATCTTTGAGATAGGCCTCGAATGCAGAATCGACTGCTTCTTTTAATGTTTTAAGACCGTGCGTTACGGGGACTATAGTCGCTCCAAGGAGTTTCATTCTCACTACGTTTGGATGCTGTTTTGCTATATCAACTTCACCCATGTGAATTTCGCATTCTAGTCCAAAATACGCGGCTGCTGTTGCTAGGGCGACACCGTGTTGTCCAGCTCCTGTTTCCGCTATGAGTTTTTTCTTTCCAAGGTGTTTAGCAAGAAGTCCTTCTCCCATGCAGTGGTTGAGTTTGTGGGCTCCTGTGTGGTTTAAGTCTTCTCTTTTAAGATATATTCTCCCACCCACTTTGTTGGACAGGTTTTTACAAAAATAGGTCGGAGTAGGGCGACCTTGAAAATGTTTTCGTATACTTCTAAGTTCAGAAATAAAATCGTGAGATTTACTGATTGAATAATAAGCTTCGGTTATTAAGTCCATTTCTGATTGAAGCTCTGGGGGAATAAAAGATCCTCCATATTCTCCAAAAAAACCTGAAGTATCGGGATTCGTTTTCAAATAGTCTGCCATAAAAGTCTCCTTACGTTAAATTAGAATATACTGGCTTTTTGTTACTGTCAATAGAAACAGAATAAAAAATTACAAGAGAGTTTTCCCTATCGATATGTACAACTGACGTTCTGTGTATTACTATTTGTGTTATGACTAAATATGCTCGCTTATTCTCTTTTCTTCTTCTTCTGGCAATCACCACATTATCCGGTTTTTCTGCAGAATCTCGGTTTCGTTTTTATAGTAGCAATGAAGATCTTCCCTCTGCGTCAATTTCTGGAATAGCTCAAGATTCAAGGGGGTACCTGTGGCTTGGAAGTCAAAGTGGTCTAATTCAATATGACGGTATTAAGTATACCACTTTTGCGTCTATTCCCTTTGCAGAAAATACGCTTTCATCAAATCTTGTTCAAACTATAATGATGGATTTTGATGATATTCTGTGGGCTGGTACCTATGCAGGTCTTGATAGGTTTGATATAAAAACCGGTGAGTTTAAAAATTATACATTAGGCAATAATGTTGTTGTTTCATTGCTTAGAGATAGGCAAAATAGGCTGTGGGCTGGTACTTTGGACGGCCTTGGTTGTATGAAGCCTGGAACTGATACCTTCCAATTATACTCAAAGGATCAAACGGGGCGATTTATTGGGAATAATACGGTACGCAATTTATATCAAGACACAACAGGTACTATTTATGCTTCAACTTACGAAGGGTTACATGAATATAATGAAGAATCTGATTCTTTTACCCTTTCTCGCTTGCTTAAAGCAGATAATCCGGCCCGATCAGGGGTTATATATGGTGTTAAACAAGATTTCGATGGCATGTACTGGATAGCAAAATGGGGAATGGGATTAATCAGGGTTAATCCTTCTGATCTTTCTTGGAAATTATTTCCATTGGACGATAACAAAATTTATTGTTTTTCTACCACTTTCGAAGAAAATCGTATTCTGGCCGGTACCTGGGGTGGTGGTCTTAATGTACTTGATACAAAAACAGGCGCTGTTACTGCCTATACCCAAAATTCAGAGTATGGATACAAACTAACAAATGATATTGTTTATTCAATGTTTGTTGATTCAAATGGTCTTTTATTCATTGGTACAAATGGAGGGGGCTTAAATTTATATGATCCTAATCACTCCTGGTTTTCATCGTTAATTGCTGACCCTAAGGCAGAAAACGGGCTTCCTTCTGGAAAAATAAATGAAATGATCGAAGATTCGAATGGTGACATTTGGATTGCGGGGAGCAATAAAGGGCTCTCTCGGTATAATCCTAATACAGCGGCTTTGACTCGGTATATGAATGATCCTAAGCGCCCAGGATCTCTTATTTCTAATTCAGTAAACTGCATATTTAAAGATTCTAGAAATACAATATACATTGGAACAGATGTTGGCTTAGTAACATACAACCGCGATTCTGACTCTTTTTCTCTAGTGTCCTGGTATGTTAAAACAGAATTTAAAAATGCTGAACTAACTATTGGCACTATTGGAGAAGGTTTAGATGGCTCTTTGTGGATTGGTACCTACGAAAATGGAATTGTTCGTTATTTCCCAGATACTGGGAATATAATTAGATATATGCATAGTCCTTTAAATCCACAGTCCTTAAGCGATAATTTAATTTATTTTTGTAAGCCAGATAGCCAGGGGACCATATGGATTGGTACAAATAGAGGATTAAATAAGTTCAATGAAGAAGATCAAACCTTTGAACGATTTGTATATGATCGAAATAAACCCACAGGTATTAGTAGTAATACACTCTATTCTTTTTATGAACACCAAGATGGGACCTTGTGGTTTGGTACTAGAAATGGGGGCTTATGTTCTTGGGATCCTAAAACAGAAATTTTTTCTCATTTTACAACAGCAGATGGATTACCCTCTGACACAATTGTTGGTGTTAGCCCCTCGCATGGCGATTTAATATGGGTTGCTACTCAAAATGGTTTAGTTCGGTTTAATACGCAAACCCATACCTTTGTTATTTTCAAGACTTCTGACGGCTTGCTCAGTCAACAATTTAATGCCGCTCATACAACTTCTCGCGATGGTCGTCGCTATTTTGGAACCCCACAGGGAATTGTTTTTTTTAACGAAAATAATATATCAAGTGTAACAGAAAAAGAGCCCAAAATTGCTCTTGTTTCTTTATCTGTAAATAATGAAGTAATTAAGTTACCCTTCAAGCAACACGGAAACAATGAGTTGCGTTTTCA
>DATFIA010000100.1:0-4091 GCA_035270545.1 Treponemataceae bacterium | reverse complement strand
TTTTTTTAACAAATTATTTGTGGCAAGCTTATTGAAATATTTAGAGACAGTTTCCAAGGTAATAATAGCATCTTTTTTAAGGTAAATTACCTTTTACCATACTATATGCAGTATGGCACAGCATTCTTTCGCCCCTCCTTACTCGTTCACACGCGGTGGCTTCCAGGACGGTCTACCGTCCTGCGCGCTTAGACTTTCTCCTACCCATAGTGTGGAGTACCGCTACTGTGGTACTCCATTGGACGGTACCCCGTCCTAAGTCTGCCTCAATCTAAATTCTTTGTTGAATCATGTCAGGTTTTGGCATGGTCTCGTTGTATACTAGAATTAACGAGGCGGCGAAACACAATGAAATTCCATGACCATTGCTTAGAATGCGAAGAAAAACTTGGGGAAGCATTTATAGAAGTTCATACCTGGATGGATGCATTCGCGGGAACAAAAGAATATGGAATGAAACACCGGAAGTTTCGCCATCATGAAGCTGGGATTACAGAAATAGTAAAATTGTTCGGAGAAAACGCCGGAAAAGCTGCGCGGTTGCATATAATATCTGACCTGAAAGAAGAAGGTTGGAAAGATAGCGACCATTTCCCGCAAGACGAAGCAGACTATGTAAGAATGGGTTTGTACTGAACATTCACGGCTTATTACGATGGAGGAAAAGATGAAAAAAACAGCACAGCAGAATTTTTTACGCTATTATTGACAGTATATATTTATTGATGGAAACCCCTTCTCACTTTTTTTAACTACTAAAAGTCTTCTACAACTTCCAATACCACCCCTTGTAATTTCTCTCTCACCTCATCAAAATTATTCATTTTTTCTCCGGTAGTTTCATGAGTCTCCTTTTCTTAACATGCAACTTCTCTTTGTCTCATCTGATTTATTTCAACGAGACTTTCTACAATGTAGGAGGCGGTAACTTCGCCTTCGTCTAAATAATTGGTGCGGCCTTTGAGGGAGCCAAAATCTCCGGGGGTTAATGTGCCTTGCATAAAAAGATCGAGCAGGTGATTTTCTGTAAATGTGAGGTCTGGGTAATAGCGGGCAAGTAAGGTTTCAATACCGTCCGTCGTGAGAGATTGAAATTCGACAATTTCATGGAAGCGACGTGAGACTGCTTTATCGAGTACATCTGGGGCGTTTGTTGTACAAATGAGGATGCCTTCAAATTCTTCCATACGGGTGAGAAACTCATTTACTAGAGTGCGCTCCCAAGAGCGGGTTGCTTTTTCTCGGTTGTAAAAAAAAGAGTCAGCTTCGTCTATAAGCAAAATAGAATTACTTTCTTCTGCTTCGAGAAATACTGAGGCAACGTTTTGTTCAGCGACTCCGACCCAGGGGGAAAGGATGTCGGATGCGCGTTTTATTAAAAGAGGCTTCCCTAGTTCTGCAGCTATATGGCGAGCGAGTTCGGTTTTTCCAGTTCCGCTGTCTCCGTGAAATAAAAACCGGAGGCCTTTTTTAATTGAGACGTCGCCGTCTAATGCGATGTTTTCTATACGCTCTAAGGCTCGCTTTACAGCCCCAATAATTCGCTCAGGGGCGACTGTTATGTTGAGGGCATCGATAGAATAAGAAGGGCCAGTTTGAATACGTAGAGGAAGAGTTCCTGTTAAGAGGCGAGTGTTTGATTCAAAAAGGAGGCGGACACGGGCGAGTATGAGGTCGTCTGTATCTGGGTTTAGAGAATCTTGCTGTTCCAAGATGGCTGAAATTGTGTCGTGAAGATAGCGAATTGAAGATGCAGGGAGGCCGTAGTTTCCGGAAAGCGATACGATAGATTCTTTGAGCGTTTCGCTTATGTTCAAATCTGACAGATACTCTCGGGCCAAGTTTTGAATTGCTGAAGGAGCTAAGGATTTGAATTCGACAGAAAAAGAAAAGCGGCGACGGGTTGAGGCGTCGATTTGCTGAACTCGGTTTACAATCCAAATAATAGAACATTTGGCATTATCGAGAATGTCATTGAGACGAGATTTTGAACTTTTTGCGCCTGTTCCCAAAAAACTAAAAAAACCAGATGGTGATGTGGACAAAAGATCATCAGCTTCATCTATGAGAATAATTGCATTGTCACTGTCGGTGGAAGTCGTTATTAAAGAAAGATTAAATAAATCATCGTGATATTCATGGCTCTGTTTTCCCTGATGATATTTGTATAACTTTTTTTCGGTTTGTTGAGCAAGGGCTTTTGCGAATTCTGTTTTACCAGATCCTTCTTTTCCATAGAGTAAAATATGTGAGGGTTTATTTCCATTTAGAAGTGCGATTACGGTATTTTGTCGCAGAGTTTCTATGCTAAAACTTTCTAGTGGAAATGGCTGTGAAGTTTCGATTTCTAGCATGGTTTCATGAATACTTCGGCTGCCTGCAAATGAAATAAAATTTTTTACTGCTTCTTTTAATGAAAAGAATTCTCCTTGCCGTGTAAGTTCAGATTCTATCAATTCAAACTTTTGCAATGTAGACTGAGGTCCCAATTTTTGCCTGCAGGTATCAGTTTCGATTCCAATTATCAAAGATAAGCCTCTAATACATTCGCTCGTTTTCCACTGGTTTATTACATCGTAAAGAGGATCATAGGTATGCATTGTGTACAATGCTATAAGTATAGATGTTTCGTCTTGATCGAGATTAAATACACGGGAGAGATGTTTGAATTGATCAAGGGCTCTGCTTTGAGAAAGGGCGATCTCAGATTCTTCGTCTGCCAAAGACTGCCTAATTCGCTCGCGGGCTTCTGTTTCTTTTTCAGAATAATTGATTAAATAGAACAGGGTTTGCACATCACGTTTATCTGGAAGGGAAGGATTATCTGTACAGCCAAGACTTTCTTCTAGATCATCTTTAAGACGTTGACGGTTTGTAAGGTCATCGTTTAACAGGGCATATAAGTCTAAAAGCAAGGGCAGATGTTCAGCGTCTTTTAATATTGAAAGAATAAAATACGTAAAGTCATCTGTGAACCGATGTTCAAACACAAGTTTTTGCGCAACCAAAACCAGCATAGGAATGTCATCCCACTCCCCTGGTTTTTTTGTAATAAAATTACTTTGCCAGGTTGACACATCTTGTTTATAGCCATTCGATATTTGTTTTCTTTTCATACCTTAATGGTAACAGGCAAGCATGACAAAACATGACACGATTACAACAGAGTGCTACTTTTTCAATTATCTCATATATAGGGCTGATGCCTTCTTAATTTCACCTTCAACTTTTTCTACTAAAATTTCAGGTTCAAGGACTCGAGCATTACATCCATACGAAAGCACCCATCGTTTTATTTCGTCTATGCCACAGGCAGTAAAAGAAAGAAGAATTGAGCCGTCAGCTTCTTTAGTAATAGTTTGGTCCTGCCCCCAGACTCTTTCCGCCGCATACAAGCCAGCGTATGGATTAAAACGTACAACTACACGAATAGGCTCTTCTATAACAATGCCAAAAGATGAGCCAAGATAGGTATCTGGATCGTAATCTGAAGGGAGCTCAAAAGAGATGCCTTCTTTTTTTTGCATATCAATAATCCTGTCAACTGCAAGCACTCGAATATCTCCGTCGTATTTAGGAATAGCCACAACAAGGTACAAGGCATTACCATGGTCTACCAAAGTATACGGCTCAATATCATATGTTTTGGGAGTATCTGCATGAGCTTTTTGATACGTTACCGTAGCTGTTCTGTTGTTCGAAATACACCAGCTTATAGTAGAAAGAATGGCGTCTTTGTCTTCGTAATCTTTAAAACCCTTGAATGTTGTATACGCAGTTTTAACTCGCCGTCTTGTATCTTTTATATACGAGCCTTCTATTGTTTGTTTTAGATCTTTAATAAGACGCTTATTTTTTCTACTGGAAAAAAAATGAGTATTACTGAGTAGCATGCGAATAACCAACCAATCTTCACTCTTTAGTTTTGTAAGCAATGGCTGTGAAAAGTTTTTTTCTGTAATAAACCAACGTTTTGAATTTGTATTACCGTCGTAATCAGGTTTTTCAATAAAATCTATATGAAGGGAGTCTAAGGAATCCAGCATCCGGTTCACTGTGCGTGGATGGCACTCCATTTCATCTACAAGTTC
>DATFIA010000099.1:0-5225 GCA_035270545.1 Treponemataceae bacterium | reverse complement strand
GTACATGTCAAAAAGTAGAAATGGGTCTTTTTCAATCGAATCTGGATTGCTCCACCAATCGTTTGGTAATGTATTGATGGTAACTTGCTCAATTGTAATACTGTCTTTTTTTTCTGTAGATGTATCTACCGGTTGGGAGCAACTCATGCCTATTAGTATGAAAGCACCTCCTAGTATCGCTACAATAACACTTCTCATTTTGTTCATAAAAACCTCCTATATTTGAATACGTAACATCTGTTATCTGCAGGATTGTCATTTTTGCCCATGGAAGTTTGGAATTTATTTATATTTTTGGGCTTTTATATTTACTGCTCTTGGCAGCTGTTCCATTACAGATTGTTTTGTTTTTGGCAGAATTGCCGGTAAAAACGCAACAAAGAATTAAGTGCTTATTCATCGCCAATACCAAAAGGCACTTCTAAGCCTTTACTAACTGACAACTTTAATATATATTTAAGTTGCTAGTTTAGTTAAAGGGGAAAAAATGATACAGTTTTCACAAATTAAAAAAAGTATTAAGGGTACAAAAATAATAAAAGGCATAGATATGACCATTAAAAATGGTGAGTTCGTTGTCTTTGTTGGCCCAAGTGGTTGCGGAAAAACAACCTGTTTAAAGATGATCAATAAGTTAATTAATCCAACCTCCGGCACAATTATTATTGATGGTAAAAATATTGCAAAAGTAGATCCAATTGAATTAAGACGAAACATTGGCTACGTAATTCAGCAAACAGGATTATTTCCTCACATGACGGTGAGAAAAAATATTGGAATTGTGCCAAGTCTTGAAAAATGGAATAAAGAAAAAATTGAAGAGCGCACAATTGAACTTCTTAATATGGTTGGAATGGAACCTGAAATGTATTTGGACAGATATCCAAATGAGCTCAGTGGTGGACAGCAACAACGTATTGGCGTAGCGAGAGCCTTTGCCAACGACCCTGACATTATTTTAATGGATGAACCTTTTAGTGCATTAGATCCAATAACCCGAAACCAACTTCAAGACGAGCTGTATCTCTTACAGCAAAAACTTCAAAAAACAATTGTCTTTGTAACACATGACATTAGTGAAGCATTAAAACTGGGAGATAAAATTTGCATAATGAAAGACGGTCTTATTCTTCAATATGACAGTCCAGAAAAAATCTTAAAAGACCCGCAAAAAGGTTTTGTAGAAGAGTTTATTGGAAAGAATAGAATTTGGGAAACGCCTGAACTTATTAATGTCAAAGACATAATGCTTACCGACCCTATAAAAACAGCAAAAGAGCGAACTGTTATTCAGGGTAGAGAAATAATGAAAAATAATAAGGTAGACAGCCTCTTAATTGTCGATTCAAAAAACCATCTTATTGGAATGGTGAAATCTAAAAAGATTCGAGGCGTGGAAGATAAAACAACAAAACTTTCCGAAATTATGTCTGTCAATTTTAAGAGAAGCCATGAAAACGACAACATAGTCGATGTTATTAAGGTAATGGTAGAAAACCATTTACGATTTCTTCCAGTAGTCAATGACGATGAAGTTTTAACAGGCCATATAACAAGAAGTAGTTTAATTGAAGTTATTGGTAGTCAGTACATGGAAGGAGATGATTCAGATGAATAAAACAACCATTTTTACCTTAATAGATTTTTTTAAAAACAGGGGAGGCGAGGTTGCAAAACTCTTGCTTCAGCATTTGGAACTTTCTTTTGTTGCTGTAGGTTTTGCAATCCTTGTTGGAATTCCCCTTGGTATTATAATAGCCCGGTATAAAAAACTTTCTGGTCCAATTATTGGTGTTGCAAATGTAATACAAGCGGTTCCCAGTCTTGCCTTACTCGGTTTTTTAATTCCTGTTTTAGGAATAGGAAGTACTCCTGCAATCGTAATGGTCTTATTGTATTCGCTTTTACCTATAGTTAAAAATTGCTACACAGGTTTAATTAATATAGACGGCGACTTACTTGAAGCGGCAAAAGGAATGGGCATGACAAAAAGACAAGTTCTTTTTATGGTTCAAATTCCCCTTGCCATGCCAGTCATTATGGCCGGTATTAGAATTTCGGCAGTAACTGCGGTTGGTCTTATGACAATAGCTGCCTTTATTGGAGCTGGTGGTTTGGGTGACCTTGTTTTTAGAGGCGTTCAAAGTGTCAATAATAACATGATTTTAGCAGGTGCTTTACCTGCATGTGGACTTGCATTGTTGATGGACTTTGCAATTGGAAAATTGGAAACTGTAACAGTACCCAAAGGATTAAAGAAATAATGAATGGAGAATTGAAGATGAAAAATGGAAAAAAAATTTTACTTTTACTAGTTACCGTGGTAATTGCAGCAGGGTTTTTGTCTAGCTGTAAAAATAAAGAAAATACAATAGTGGTGTCTTCTAAAAATTATAATGAAGCTTTAATTTTAGGAAATATGTATGCCTCTATTATAGAACATAACACCGACTTAACAGTGGTGAGAAAACTTAATCTTGGTGGAACAAATGTTGCTTTTCAAGCTATTAAAAGCGGAAGCATAGACTTATTCCCTGAGTACACAGGAACTGGTTACGTTTCTATTATGAAAAGATCAGATACCAGTGACCCTCAAAAAGTTTATGAAGCTATGAAAGAATATTATAATGAAAATTTTGATATTGCAGTTCTCTCTCCAACTGGTTTTAATAACACATACGCAATGGCGGTGAGACAAGACACAGCTGAAAAATATAATCTTAAAACCTGTTCAGACTTAGCAAAGGTAAGTGACAAGTTAATTCTTGGAAGTACCTTCGAATTTGCCGAGCGAGATGACGGCTATTTGGGTATGCAAAAAATGTACAACATGGTATTTAAGGATTCAAAATGTGTAGACGGTGCTTTACGTTACCAGGCTCTTGCAAACGGTAACTCAGATGTAATTGACGCATTTACAACAGATGGTCTCCTTAAAATGTATAACTTAGTAGTTCTAGAAGATGACCTCAATTTCTTCCCTCCCTACCATGGAGTGCCAATAGTGAGAAATGAAACAATAAAAAAACATCCTGAAGTTAAAGTCCAACTTGAAAGACTTGCAGGTCTTATAAATGACCAAACAATGATAGAAATGAATTATCTTGTAGATAATGATGGCCAAGACCCAGAAAAAGTTGCCGACAACTTTTTGCGATCACAAGGCTTAATTAAATAAAACGTAACCACCTGTGTAGCAAAACTGTGTAGCCCTATTGTATACAAAGGCTCCTTCAATCGAAGGGGCCTTTTTTGTGTTTAATTTTCTTTTCTTCGCCACCCTTTGCCTTTCCATACGAGCGGGCTGCGAGCTTTTTTTTTCTCCTAACCTTAATTTCTTCTGCCTCAGTTTTAATCTTCCAGTTCTCGAATTGTCTCAAGCGACGTTTTAAATCGAAAACGTTTAAGATTAGACCTCGATCGACGCGTAGAATATGGTGTGAATTACTATAAAATTGAGCCAGAAAGTTCTCGGAAGGGCGAGAATCTCTTCGTAAACTTGACAGAAGACATGTAAATCTGATCTACTATACCTATGAAAAATATCTGGACAGAAGAATTCAAAGTGAGAACTTGGGACGTAGATAAAAGTGGGCGCTTGCACCTTGCTGCGGTTTTTAATTATTTTCAAGAAGTTGCTGGGAACCATGCAGAATCTCTAGGTGTGGGTAAAGAAAAATTAAAAAGTACTGGACATGCCTGGGTTCTCTCTCGTATGACCGCAGTAATAGACCGCCGCTCAGACTGGGGTGAAATTGTATATGCTCACACTTGGCCTCGTGGCGTAGATCGCCTTTTTGCTGTGAGAGATTATGAACTTTTAGATTCAAAAAATACGATAGTTGCCCGCGGTCGAAGTGGCTGGATTGTCCTCGACACGGTAAAAATGCGCCCTGTTCGACCCAATTTTTTAACAGACACAATGCCTTCAAACAGCGAAAAAAGAGCCTTGGAAGAGGGTTTAGAATCGCTTAAAACTCATGCGAATCTCATAGATTCAGGCTCCAGAACTGCATCTTATTCCGACATTGACTATAATGGACACGTAAACAATGCTCGCTATGTTCAATGGATTCAAGATATTCTACCCGCCGAAGAACTAGAAAAGGCTCATACTTTTAGGATGGATATAAACTATCTTTCTGAAGTAATTCCAGGCTCAGTTGTACATTTTTTTACAGCTTTGCAACAAGATGCGTTTGGAAAATCTTTTTATGCAATTGAAGGGCGACACCAAGAAACGGGCCAGCCAGCATTCCGAGCTGAACTGAGATTAGATTAAACTCTTCCACTTCTCGTTGCCCCTTCATACGAGCGGGCTGCGAGCTTTAGCTAGCCTTAGTCCTTAATTTTTCTGCCTCAGTTTTAATTCTTCTTATAATTGAGGCAGATCAATTAATGAAATTTGCGAGTCTCAGTTCGGAGCCCCCTCAAGAGTGAGCAAAAGGAGGGGAGAGCGCCATAATAAAAGTCTGCGTTGACGCCGGTGAGATGGGTGAGGCGAGTGTCTTTTTTGGAGTACGAACCTATTTGCTATTACTCTCGCTTGCACAAAATTATTTTACCAACCTAGAGGATCTATATCTCCAACGGTATCAAAAATATAATCGCTTTGGTAGGGAAAGGCTTTAATACTTTCACGGCAAGAGACACCGGACAAAACGAGACAGGTTTTCATTCCGGCTTCCATTCCTCCAACAATATCGGTATCCATACGATCTCCAATCATAACAGTTTCTTCAGAATGAACACCCAATTTTTTCCGGGCAATCATCATCATAAGTGAATTTGGTTTTCCAACAATGTATGGAATTTTTCCGGTTGCGGCTTCAATAGCTTTTAGAAGTACTCCTGCAGCAGGCTCAAAACCGCCTTCAATAGGATCTATCATATCGGGATTTGTTCCAATAAATTTTGCACCTTCACTAATAAAATGAGCCGCTTTTTTCATCATATCAAAATTAAAACTTTTGGTTTTACCAACAACCACATAGTCAGGCTTGTTTTCTGTAATGCTAAAACCGTGCGCATGGAGTTCAGAAGAAAGACCTGCCTCACCAATCACATACGCACTCCCACCGGGATGCTGTGTAGAAAGAAAAATTGCAGTTGCCATAGCAGCTGTAAAAAAATTTTCTTCTTTTAAGTTTGGTATTCCCATTGCCTCTAACTTTCGTACAAGGTCTAGTGCTGTTTGTCCAGAATTATTTGTTAAAAAAAGAAAC
>DATFIA010000098.1:0-13998 GCA_035270545.1 Treponemataceae bacterium | reverse complement strand
ATTACAACCGTCGGAGTCCCTCTTGATATTACCCTTGCAGGAAAGAAAAATCTCATACCTGGTCAGTGGAGTCATCATAGAATTTCTTGGGATGAGAGGTCTGGCCTTTTAGAATATTGCCTTGACGGTTCAACAGAAGATTTACGGTATATTACCTCGAGTGGAACTGAAACCGGAGATGTCTATCCTGCGATTTTTGGATCACCTGCAGATATTGAAATAGCGACGCGATTTTCTGGTCTTATCGATGAATTTCGTGTGGTTCGTAAAGCACTCTCATTTGAATCTCTTGAAGATCGACATGAAATTCTCGGACTGTATCGCAGTGCAGGTGGACGATTTGAAACCAACGTCGTAGATTCTGGTCACCAAAATGCTGTAATGAAGAGGGTAACCTCTGTTTCTTCTATTCCCCCTCAGACTGGTCTTGCTTTTTTTATACGAGCAGGCGACAATTTTTATGAATGGACAGCAACAGAGCCTTCGTGGATTTCTGTAGCTCTTGGAGAACCAATTAAAAAATTAACGGGCAGATATTTTCAGGTTGCATGTGAATTGTATCCTGATGGGAAGGGTGTTTTGTCTCCTTCTGTAACGTCCGTACAGGTATATTACGAAGAGGATACACCACCTTGGCCGCCAGTGCGATTATACGTGGCACCAGGTAATGGTTCTGTCGAGTTACGATGGCCCTCTTCGATCGACTCAGATACAAAGGGCTATCTTCTTTACTACGGTGAGAGACCGGGAGAATATTTATCAAAAGGCTCTCCCCTTGATGTTGGAAATCTCACTTCGTATACACTTCAAGGCTTGGTAAATGGACAAGCCTATTATTTTGCAGTCGCAGCATATGATTCTTCAGGTAAAGCCTTTCCAGGTCCTTTATCTGTGGAAACCTTTGCACGACCACAATTAGTAGCGAATAAAAAAAACTAATTTGTTTTAATGCAGGAGCACTATCATGGCTGATCACACATCTATTATTCTCGAGCGGGCAAATTCTGCAATAATAGCTCGAGATTTTTCCTACGCTGAAAAAATGCTTGTTTCTCTTCTAAAGCAAAACCCGGATATTCCAGAAGCGTTAAATTTGCTTGGTTCCGTATATGTTCGCTCAGATAATTGGGATAATGCTCTTTCTATGTACCGAAAACTTGTAGAAATAAATCCCACAGACGTAGATGTTTTGAATAACCTAGGTGTTATATATCGTCGATTAGGGCGTTTTGATGAATCTATAGAAGTATTAAATAAAGCAAAAAAAACAGGCCTCGACACAGAAACTGTTTTATATAATTTAGGAAATACCTGGAAACAAATGGGCGATTATACACAAGCGGCCCTGTGTTTTTCAGATGTTATCGACTTAAAACCTGATGATGTGCTCGCTTACAACCATTTGGGAAGTATTCAAGCTTTGAGCGGACGTCATGATCTCGCCCTTCAAGCTTATAGAAGAGGCCTTCAGATAGATCCTAATCATCCCTTTATCCATTATAATATGGCTCATTCGTATGAAATACTTGGCCGGCCTACAGAGGCTAAGAGCGAGTATGCTGCTGCCCTTAAAACCAAACCCGGCTGGGTAGATGCCTTGAGAGATCTTGCTACCTTGTATGCAAAAGAAAAAGATGAAACTGCATGTCTTTCTACCTTGCGCAGGCTTTTGGCAGTGGATCCCCTTGATGTTCGTGCCTTAGTTGAAATGGGAACAATCTTTGCAAGGAAAAGTAAGGATACCGAAGCAGAATCTTATTTTCAGAAGGCCTTAAAAACGGACCCCAAACATATCCCCGCCGTTCTAGGACTCGTACGCATACACGAGAAATTAGGGAATATTGAATCTGCTCTGGAAGAATTGGAAGCTGCGGACAAGGTAAAGCCAGATTCTCCGGAAATTCTGGTTCAGCTTGCTCGTTTGTATATAAAACAACAGGAGTATCCAGATGCCAAAGGTGTTTTTAAGCGTCTTTCTAAAATTGATCCAGACAATGTAACCTCATTGCGTCTTCAAGGACGGATGTATGCCCAAATGGGTGATAATGAACAAGCCGAGGTATGTTTTGCTCGAATTTTAGCAATTGATCCATCGGATATCGATTTTCGTATAGATTTAGCAGATCAGTTATTACATTCAGGAAAACTTCCTGAAGCCGAAGAGCAACTTCTTGCATATTTAAATGAGAGACCCAGAGATTATGGGGTTCGTATTTCGTTAGGGCAACTGTATGAGCAGATGGACCAAAACGAAGAAGCGCTCTCCTGTTATAAAGAAGTACTCTCGCGAGATCCTGAAAATATTGAAGCTTTAACGGCATTATCTCAATTGTATCAGCATACTGGAAAGAATACAGAAGCTGTGCGCATAGCCGATGATATTGTAAATATGCTCAGTAGTCGGGCTTCTGCAGACGACTTATTGAATCTCGTGGGTTCTCTTGACTTATATGAGAATGCTGTTAAAAAATATGGGAAAAGTAATATTGAGTCTATTAGTAAAAATCTTAAATTGCTTCGCTCTCGAAATATATCAGATGTAGGACTTCCGGTGGATGAAATTATCTCCCCTTCTGAGGCTGACGAAGAGACATTTATTCCTGTTGATGAAGAAAATGATATGCTCAATTTGTTTGAAGAAGATGAATTGATAGAAGATGACGAAATGCCTTTTGATGAAATTATTGATACCACAGATTTACTCGAAGATGAACCTATTCCTGAAGATTTTGATGATCTTGTAAGTTTTGGCGAGCCAATAGATTCATCTTCTTCGAGAGAAGAAGATGAACCTGGTTTTAATTCTGGCCCCGACGACTCTGATTTTTTTCTTCCACCTGAATCTAGGATGGAAGTTGAAGAAGAAGAATTTCAGCTACCTTCTCCCGAAGAAAGATACCCTGAAAAAAAAGGGGAAGATGTCTCTCCTGTTCAGGATCGAGTTCCACCTCCATCTTCACCACAGCCAGAGCCAACCGCAAAACCACAGCCAGAGCAACCAGTTCCTTCTCAAATAAAACCACCGGCTTCTAATCAGGCAGAGCAAACCGCAAAGCCTCAGGCAGAGCCACTTGCAAAACCTGCAGAAGTTGAGACAGAAGTTGATGAGGAAGATATTCCCCCTATAGAGGAGACTCCTTCTGTAGATTTTTCGGACGATATTCCTGAAGACCTTGGTGCAGAAGAAGAAGTGCCTGCGGAAGTTACTATTCCAAAAAATGCTGATGCAGATGCAGATGAGGATCGAGCAGCTATGGCTGAAAAAGCAGCTAACGAAAATGAGCGAGCTGCTGCTGCTGATGAAAGGGCTGCCGCTGCCGCAGAAAGAGCCGCCGCCGCCGAAGAGCGAGCAGCTGCCGCTGCCGAACGAGATGCTGCCGCTGCAAGAGCTGCCGCCGAACAGGCAGCCGAAGCGGATGCCGAGCAATCTGCGGCTGAGCAAGCTGCCGCTGCAAGAGAAGAAGCAGCAGCCGCTGAGTTGGATATACCTGACTTTTTGGATGAAGCAGATTTTGACATACCTGAAGATATGGATTTCTTAATCGATGAGGACGTTAATGAAGATGTCAGTGAAAATACAATGGTGGAACCAACAGAACCTTCTTTAAGATCTCGAATGTTACGTGCGCCCGAATATAATAAAATGCTTGGAGAAATGAGTATAGACGTCCTTCTTGGTCTTTTTTCATATCTTAAGCGCATAACCCTTTATCTTCCCGAAGAAGATCTTTCCGACTATTTGCTTAGTGGACAGCGGATACAAATGGAATACATCATTGATCGCTTGTCGGGGAAGAAAGGATTAAAGGATGATGATCGAGTTGCCAGAATACGCGAGATAATGAAATCAGAAGGACATAAAACAAAAAATCCACATGGTGTAAGATCGAGAGATCTCGACACCATGTTTGAGTACTTTGAAACACTCGTTTCCGAATTACCTGATCAAGGATTTGTTGTAACGTTTAAGAATAAATTGGAACATATACGGAGTAAGTATAATGAAAGTACAAGAGAATAATGAATCTCACTGTGATGTTGCGATAATCGGTGCGGGAGTATGTGGCGCTTCTATCGCTCGTACTCTTTCCCGTTATCGGCTTAAAGTTTCATTGCTTGAACGTGAGGTAGATGTATCTTTTGGAACATCTAAGGCAAATTCAGGTATTATTCATGGTGGCTTTCATCATAACTCAGAATACCTTAAAACAAAGCTAGAAGTCGAAGGGGCATCTCTTTATGACCGCTTACAAAGAGAACTTGGCTTTCCTTTTAAAAGATGTGGAATTCTCGTTGCTGCCATGCATCCAGACGAACTTCTTGCTTTGGAACATTTATACACACAGGGAAAAGAAAATGGTGCTCCGGGAATAGAGCTATGTTCTCGACAGCGAATGTTAGATCTTGAGCCAAAACTTTCAACAGAAGTAGTGGGCGGGCTATACGCACCTTCTGGTGGAATAGTTGAGCCCTATCGCTTTGTTTTCGCCCTCGTAGAAAATGCAAAAAATAATGGTCTAGATCTCCAAACAGAATTTAATGTTATAAAGGCTGATAAAATTGAAGATGGCTGGGCGCTTACCGCAAAAGATGGACGAAAGATATCTGCACGATATGTTATAAATGCAGCTGGCTTGCATGCTGATACTGTTTCATCTCTTTTCGGAGCAGAAGAGTTTACTATTAAGCCTCGAAAAGGAGAGTATTTTCTTTTAGACCGTCTTGCTGCTGGCTGTCCATCTCGAGTTATTTTTCCTGTTCCTTCGAAGGTTTCAAAAGGAATGTTGGTTATTCCAACTGTTGAAGGCACGACTCTCATAGGTCCTACTGCCGACGAAATTGATGATAAGGGAGACCTTGCTACTACAGCAGAGAGACTTGCTCTTATTACCGTATCCGCACGCAATCTGATTCCATCTATTTCTGAGCGCGATGTTATAACAAGTTTTGCCGGACTTCGCCCAGTTTTAGAAGAAGATTTTTATATTGCCTTGTCTAAGAAGGTTCCGCGCCTTGTTCAAGTTGCAGGTATTCAGTCTCCTGGTTTGACAGCGGCACCAGCAATTGCAGAATACGTGAAAAATATTCTTTTAAAAGATGGTTTGGAATTATCGGAAAATCCATCATGGGAACCAAATCTTCGTTCACCACTTCGCGTTCGTGAAATGTCTGTTGCAGACAGGGCGCGCTTAATAGCTGAAAAACCGGCATACGGAAATATCATATGCCGCTGTGAAGAAGTAAGCGAAGCAGAAATTGTAGAAGCTATTCGCCATGGACACACCACTCTTGACGGTGTAAAATTTTATACGAGAGCCCAAATGGGTCGCTGTCAAGGTGGGTTTTGTACCTATAAAATTATTAAATTGATAATGAGAGAAACAGGCATGTCCTATGACAAAGTGACAAAGAGAGGCTACGGTAGCCAGGTTTTGGAGGGCGAGTTATGAATGGACTTTCGTATGATGTTGCTGTAATAGGCACCGGTGCTGCTGGAATGGCAGCTGCCCTCGCTGTGTCAAAACGAGGCTTTACGTCTGTCTTGCTCGATCGCGAAGATTATATGGGTGGAATCCTCTTACAATGTATTCATAATGGATTTGGATTGCATCACTTTGGTGAAGAATTAACTGGGCCTGAATTTTCAGGTCGTTTGGAGAGAGAAGTACAAAAAGAAAAAATACCTTTCAAAAATGGAACCACAGTGCTTTCTATAGATAAGACCGAAATCGGTTTCGCACTTGTTCTTTCTTCTGAAAAAGACGGTCTTGAAACTCTTGAGTGTAGGTCTGTTATTCTTGCCATGGGTAGTAGAGAGCGTAATAGAGGTAATATTCGAATTGCCGGTGATAGGCCAGCTGGCGTGTATACGGCTGGACTTGCTCAAAGATTAATTAACATTGACGGCTATATTCCCGGTAAAAAAGTTGTCATTATCGGCTCTGGTGATATTGGTCTGATTATGGCCCGCAGAATGACTTTGTCCGGGGCTAAAGTTGAGGCGGTGGTCGAAATACAAGCCTTCCCTTCAGGTTTAACGAGAAATATTGTGCAATGCCTTGAAGACTATGATATTCCCTTATATTTGTCTCATGCAACACTTAAAATTAATGGCAAAGATCGTGTTACTAGTGTTGAAATAGCACCATTGGAAAATGGTTCTATTCAAACAGATAAGGCCTTTACCATCGATTGCGATACAGTTTTGCTTTCTGTAGGTCTTGTTCCTGAAAATGAATTATCTTCTCGCTCAGATGTTGCCCTGAATCCTGTTACCAACGGGCCTACAGTCGATTCACGCCTTATGACTTCTGTTCCAGGTATTTTCGCTGCAGGTAATGTTTTGCATATTCACGATCTTGTTGACCGTGTGGCTGCTGAAGCTTCTCGAGCCGGAGAGTGTTGTGCAGACTGGCTCGTTTCGGGTGTAGATTCAACGAAATCTGGACCAAATGAAATATCTCTGCGTTCTGGAACCAATATACGATATACCGTGCCCTCGAGCATTGACTCTACCATTTCTAACAAAGTCTCTCTGCGATCAATGGTCTCCCTAGATAAAGCTAGAATATTTTTATCAGCTGATGGGAAAGAACTATGGTCAAAAAAATTGATATGGGTGCGACCTGGAGAAATGATAGAGGTTACATTACCTCAAGAAATTCTTAGAAGCCTTAATTCTCCGTGTGTATTATCGCTTCAGGCTGAAGAAGGAGGCATAAAATGAAAGAAATGATCTGTATTGTATGTCCGAGAGGATGCCACCTTGAGGTTTCTGCTCCGCCAGAATGCGTTGTTACAGGAAATGCCTGTCCTCGAGGCGCTGTCTATGGACGTGAAGAAATGCTTGATCCAAAAAGAATGATTACTACTTCCTGTCCTCTTGCTATCGATAAAACAAAAGTTTCTCTTAGTATGCCTCATCGCCTTCCTGTGAGAACAACAATAGGTATTCCAAAGAAAATGGTTCAAGAGCTGGTTGCTGAACTTGCCAAAAAAGAAATAGCCCTCCCGGTTGAGGAAGGGCAGGTTCTTATTGAAAATTGGAAGGATACAAAGGCCTCAGTTATTGCTACTCGTAGCATTCGCCTCGGGTAAATTAATACGTATAATTCGTGAGTTAGTAAGTACGCGGTTTCCGGTTTCTGTAATGAGAATAGTATTCTCAAGCCGGCAACCACCGTGTTTTGGGTTATAGAGACCAGGTTCTAGAGTAACAACCATATTGGGCTCGAATACCCATTCATTATCATCTCTGTTTCTAATTGCTGGTCCTTCGTGAGGCTCTAGTCCAACTCCATGCCCAAGGGCATGAGGCATTGATTTTTTTGCCTTACGGAATATTTCATCTACTTTCAAAGAAGCTTCTCTGGTCGATTTTCCCGGTTTGTATAATTCTAGGGCTACATTATATGCTTTTTCTACAAGAGTAATTTGTTTTTCTTGGGCTGGGGTTAATTTTCCAGAGGTAATAGTCAGTGTTACATCGCTGGTATATCCTTCATAGTTAATGCCAAAATCTAAAATAGAAAGTCCTTGAGCTGGAAAAGCACCAGCGGTATATGAAGGAAATGCATGAATTCCAAAACTTCGCTCCGGGCCAGCGGCAAGCGTTTCAAAGCCGGTTCCCTCTGCTCCAGCAGACCTGGCTTCTTTTTCAATTAAGAGAGCAACATCAATTTCTGTTTTAATTTTTCCCGAGCGAATTTGTTTTTCAATAAGGTTAATAATAGAATCTGTAATTTTACATGCTTTCTCTATGGCCTTAATTTCAGTTTCATCTTTTATCGATCTCATTCTATCAATTTCATCGCTTACACCTATATCTCTACATAAGACATTGTAATCGAAGAGAGCTTCTACGTACTTAAGGAATAATGGATAAGGAGTAGTGCCTGGAATTTCAATTCGTGAATGCGCAGGCACTCCGATATTTTCTGTGATTCCTTTTAAGGCTGCTACTGGGTGGCGTCCATAATCGGTATAAGGAACAACAACATCAACCTTTGCCATTTTTTTTGCAAGGTTTTCATCCCAGGGGCAAAGAACAGAGTGACCAGTAATTGTCATTACAAGCAATGCATCAGAGGGGTGTCCGGAAAAATATCGAACAGACGGATCTCTCCGTCCTTCTGTGTCTTCAAGGAGAACCAATGCAATACTATTACGTGCCATCCACGTGTATAATTCCGCGCGTCTTTTTTCGTACATATTCATATATATACAATATACTTCTATTTCTTTGACAGGGTAAAGCAAATCGGCTATTATAAACGACAAAAATAAAATGGTTAAGGAGACCTTCATGAGTCTTTCTCGCGGAAAAAAACTCCTCTTCCCCCTTGGGCAGTTCGGTCTGGTGCTTACTTCGTATGGCGCGTTGAAATATTTTTCAACTTTTTATATTTCGAATACAGCAAAGAATGCCTTTCCTCTTCATCTGTATCAGGGATATTTGTTCGGATTTTTTACTGTTGCAGGCCTTATTATTGCTTTATCAAAATTGACAGACGTTGCTGCAAGCATTCTTTCTGGGTGGCTTTCTGATAAAAGAGTTTTAACACGAGGCAAGCGTACCGATTTTATGGTTATTTCTGCCATTCCTTTAGCAGCCTTGTCTGTCTTAATTTTTTCCCCTCCAACCGCTTCCCATTTTCAATTAAACTCGGTTGCTATTCTCATTTATACAATACTTTTTTTTATATTTTTATCTTTGTATACCACTCCATATCTCGCATTATTAGCAGAAATTGGAAAAAGTCCACGTGCTCGATTACAACTTTCTATGCTTATGTCCTGTGCTACTGCTTTTGCAAGTTTGATTGGGCATCGAGCTTTTTCTTATGTATCTATAGTTCAAAAAATGAAAGATTTAGATTCTGCGAATGCTTTTCGCCTCGTTATGTTTGGTTACGCCGTAATTTCTGCAGTGTGCTTATTAATTCCGGCCCTTTTCTTAGGTGACAAGCAGGAAAAAATGAGTTGCGATATGCATCAGGTCGTAGAGACCTCTTTTACAGCTTCTTTTTCTGCAGTGTTAAAAGATAATTATTTTAGGCATTTTCTCGTATCTGATATAATGTATCGGCTTGCTTCTGCGTGTATCATTGCCGGATTTTCCTATTACGTTACAGGACTTCTAGGTCTTTCAGAAGAAAAAGGTTCCTTTTTGCTTTTGGTTATATTTTTTACAAACCTAGCCTTATATGTGCCGGTTTATTTTGCTGTTTCAGTTTTTGGTAAACGAAAAATCCTGTTTGCAGCTTTTTTTATGTTTATGATTTTTTTACCCGCAGCATTCTTTGCAGGAATGTATCCCTTTCCAGTAGAAATACAGGGATTTCTTTTTGCTATTTTACTCGCTATTCCAATTGCTATTTTTTCTGTGGTACCACATGCGTTGGTTGCAGACCTTGTAGTTGCTTCAGAGAGAAAGACAGGTATCCTTCGTTCAGGTATATACTTTGGAATTCATAATTTTGCTGCACGAGTAGCTCAAATGCTTGTTGCTCTTGTTCTACCTCTAGTAATGTCATTCGGTCTTGTTGGAATTCGAATAACATTGGTTATTGCCGCAGTATGTTCCTTAGTCGGCTTTGTTTTCCTATTTGGGTATCGAGAAAAAGAAGTTGCTGTTCTTTTGGAAAAAGACACCAAATAAGGAAACAACTTACCTAGACCAATGTTTTTACTTGTTGTGTATCTTTTTTTTCAAACCAGAAAAGACTTGTAAGGCAATGGTATCTCGAGAAATCAATAAGAGACTCATTCCAATGCCTCCAAATACTATAAGGCTTATTCCTAAAGGGACGCCTTGACTTATCAATTTATGATGATTTGCAAAATACGCATAAAGAGATTTTCTAAAATATAAAATTGGTGCCGCGGCAATTATAGAAAATGTAGTGAGTTTAAGGGCGTATTTCACCGCAGATCTGAGTAACAGCGAAACAGAAAAGGCACTGTTTTTTCTCATAAAAAAGATAAGTAATATTGTGTTTGAAAGACTTGCAAGGCTTAGTGCAAGCGCAATTCCTCCGCCTTTCATAGGGCCTACCAATATCAGTGCAATTGCTATGTTTACTCCAAAGGCCAGAATCCCGGCTAGGGTTGGGTCTTTAGTATTGCTTTGAGCATAAAAAGCTGGGGAGATAATTCTGTTTAGAGCAATAAAATAAAGACCAGAAATATGCCAAAGAAAAGCTTGCAAGGTAAGTTTTACCGATGCATCCGAAAAATTTCTACTTTTGAAAACAAGAGAAATAAGGCCTTCGGCCGATACCAAAGAATAAAAGGTGAGCGGTATTGTTATGAGGGCAATTATATTCATCGATTTAGCGAGAAGCCCATTAAAAGCTATCCAGTTTTTATCGTTTGCATGGCAGGAAAGGTCTGGGAGAATAACTGTTCCTATTGAAACAGCAAAAACGCCGAGAATGAGTTCCTGTAAGCGAAGAGAGTAGGTGAGGCTTGAAACAACTCCTGGTCCTGCGTTTCCAGCTAAAATTGTACTTACAAGATCATTGAGTTGATACGCGGCCATACCTATAATTGTTGGGCCAATCAATTTTAATACTGTTTTGGTTCCAGGATTACTGAATGCTTTTTTTATTGAAACAAAGGAAAAGCTAAAACCTTGGCGTAGGACAAAGGGAAGTTGAAAAAGGGCCTGTATGGTGCCTCCAACCATAACACCAATTGCCATCGCTCTTGCGGGGTTTGCAACATAGGGCGATAAAAACCAGGTAAAGGCGATAATGCAGATATTAAAAAGAATTGGAGTAAAGCCAGAAGGCGAAAATATTTTTACTCCGTTTAAGATTCCTTGAAAAAAAGCGGCAACAGAGATTACGGCAAGATACGGAAACATTATTCTGGTAAGAAAAACAGTTTCATCGGTTGTTGTGCCGAAAATTGGAACTATGAGCGGGGTAAGGGCTATTCCGGCAATTACTGTGATAGTGGTAAAACAGGTTATAAGTGTAAAAGTTGCGGAAAGAAAGTCTTTTGTTTCGCTTTGGGTGCGAGAATCGAGGTATTTTCTAAAGGTTGGAATAAAAGCAACAGAAATACTGTTTTCTGCAAAAAGGCGCCTAAGCAAGTTTGGAATAAGAAAGGCTACAGAAAAGGCATCAGAGAGGGCTGAAGTTCCCAGGAATGCTGCTTTTATCATTTCTCGAACTAAGCCAAGAATACGCGATGAAAAGGTGAGTATAAGGAGTTTTGAACCGCTTTTAACTAAAGACTTTGACATAATTCAAAAACAATATCATAAGGCGCCTGCTTTTTGAAGTAGCTAAAAACTTGTATTTTAATCAACCTTAATTTTTTTTACGAATACTGTAATACTTGAATCAGACCCTGTTCTATGGCATTGTAATTGACATGAAAGCTATAAATGTAATACGCGTCGGTATAGATGTAGGCTCAACTACGGTAAAAGTAGTGGCCCTCGATACAGACGGCGCTGTTTTATACAGCAAATATGAACGACATAGAGCAGATATTAGAAGTACTATAATTTCTGTTGTTGAAAAATCGTTAGATTTTATTGAAAAATATTATATAGATTTGGGAAGCGAGTCTCCCTCTTTAAGCGTAAAGGTAACTGGTTCAGGCGGTCTTGCCGTTTCTCACTGGTTATCAATTCCGTTTATTCAGGAAGTAATTGCGTCTACGACAGCAGTAAGTAAAATAATCCCCAAAACCGATGTTGCAATTGAACTTGGGGGAGAAGATGCCAAGATTACCTATTTCACTGGTGGAATAGAGCAAAGAATGAATGGTACCTGTGCTGGTGGAACAGGAGCCTTTATCGACCAGATGGCAGCCCTTCTAGAAACTGATGCAGACGGTCTTAATGAACTTGCTCGGGGAGCTACCACTATGTATCCCATAGCGGCTCGTTGTGGTGTATTTGCAAAAACCGACATTCAACCTCTTATTAATGAGGGTGCAAGACGAGAAGATATAGCCGCAAGTATTTTTCAGGCGGTGGTAAGTCAAACTATTTCTGGTCTTGCCTGTGGAAAACCAATTAGGGGCCACGTTGCCTTCCTTGGCGGTCCTCTTCATTTTATGGATCAGCTTAGACGTAGATTTATAGAAACGCTTAAACTCACAGAAGAAGAAAGTATTGTGCCAGATAATTCTCAGCTTTTTGTCGCTATAGGAGCCGCATGGTCTGCCGAGCTCCCCCAAGCTGAGGGAATACCCTCCCAGGCTGTTTTTACCCCGGTAACAACGAGAGAAACAAATAAAACTTCAAAAATGAAGCTTTTTACAATCGAAGAGCTTCGAGTTGGTCTAAAAACGCTCGTTGGAGCCGAAATGAACGAGGTACAGCGTTTACCTCCTCTTTTTGCAAATGAGAAAGAATTGGATGAATTCCGTATTCGCCATGCTTCTGAGATGGCCGCTTCTGCAGACTTGGATACTGCGAGAGGCCCTGTTTTTTTAGGACTGGATGCCGGCTCTACTACTACAAAAGCAGTCCTAATAGATGAACTTGGGCGAATCCTCTGGCGTTTTTACGACGTAAATGGCGGAAACCCTGTAGACTTGGCTGTTCGTGTTCTTAAAGATCTCTATCGACGGCTACCTTCAAGTGTGCGTATTGTTCGCTCTTGCTCAACAGGTTACGGCGAAGCTCTTTTTCAAGCAGCTCTCAGTGTCGACGCCGGCGAAGTCGAAACTATTGCTCATTATCGAGCCGCAGATTTTTTTGTTCCCGGTGTAGAGTTTTTGCTCGACATTGGTGGGCAGGACATGAAATGTTTGCGCATGAAAAATGGCGCAATTACTTCTATACAGTTAAACGAAGCCTGTTCTTCAGGTTGTGGCAGTTTTCTCGACAACTTTGCCAGATCTCTTGGTTTAGATATACAAACTTTTGCTAACAAGGCTCTTCTCGCAGAAAAACCGGTAGATTTAGGCAGTCGCTGTACCGTATTTATGAATAGCCGCGTAAAACAAGCTCAAAAAGAGGGCGCTTCTGTTGGAGATATTTCTGCAGGTCTTTCATATTCTGTTATAAAAAATGCTCTTTTTAAGGTTATCAAATTGCGCGATGCTGCCTCCATAGGTGAGAAAGTTGTTGTTCAAGGCGGAACTTTTAATAATGACGCTGTTTTAAGAGCTTTTGAAAAAATATCTGGGCGCAATGTGTTCCGCCCAGACGTCGCAGGTCTTATGGGCGCCTATGGTGCGGCTCTTATCGCATTAGACCAATGGAAAGACGCAGGGTCTCCTTCCGACGCACGAAGTGGAATTGCAACTGCAGAACAACTCAATAATTTTGCAGTCGAGCTCGAACTTCGCCGTTGTGGAAAATGTTCAAATAACTGCCTTTTGACCATCAATACATTTACCACAGGTATTGTAACTTCAGGTCCCGCTGAACAAATGGTTGCTCCTCCTCGTCGCTTCATAACAGGAAACCGCTGTGAAAGAGGACTCGAAATTGATCTTTCTATAAAACCTGAATCTGGTTCTGTAACTCATGCAGATAATAAAGGATCTCAGGTAATTGCAGAAAATAATGACGAAGTTCTTGGCCTTACTAAACCGGGAAAACAAGCAGTTCCAAATCTTTTCGACTGGAAATACAAGCGCCTTTTTAGATACAAATCTCTTTCTGCCAGTTCTGCCACCAGAGGCGACGTTGGTATTCCTCGAGTTTTAAATTTATACGAAAATTATCCGTTTTGGTTTACATTTTTTACCAAGTTGGGTTACCGTGTGCGTCTCTCTCCACGCTCAAGTCGCCATATTTATGAATTAGGCCTTGACTCAATTCCTTCAGAATCCGTGTGTTATCCCGGTAAAATTGCGCATGGCCATGTTGAAGCGCTTTTAGACGCTGGTGTAAAATTTATTTTTTACCCTTGTGCTCCCTATGAGCAAATAGAAGATCCAGGAGTAGGAAATCATTACAATTGTCCAATTGTTACGAGTTATCCCGAAGTTTTGAAAAACAATATGGATGCTCTCCGCCAA
>DATFIA010000097.1:0-35642 GCA_035270545.1 Treponemataceae bacterium | reverse complement strand
GGTGAAATTTCTATATTTGCATGGGCAATAGCAGAGGATGCATTTCCCGCTATTATATTTGTTAACTCTCCAATCATACCATGTACAGTATCTTGGCGCTCCTCTTCTGTTTTTGTAACAATTCCAGATCTTTCTAACATTTTATCTGCAAGCAATCGAGGAAGACGAAAACTAATAATTCCTTGATAATCGCCTGTTATACCAAGAATTCCAGAAATTTCCCAACGGTGATTGAGTTTTTCTTCCATTATACAAGGAGTTCCTGCCTGGGCATTTATACCAAACATACTGCTAAACAAATTTAACGTTGCAGTTAAAAAAGGGTTTATAACCTTAACATCCATGACTGTTCTCCTGTGCTAAAATTGTACTATACCTTGGTTATAATTACTTTTTTTTCTTTTTTATTTCGCAAACTATATTCAAAAAAGTACCCGCATTTCTCTTTTTCTGGATACAGAGCTAATTCTTCATATTCTGTTCGAGCATATAAAAGCCGTCTAGACTCTCCATTTTCACGTATCAAACCAGTTTTTTGCAAAGATTCATCATGAGCATCTTTCGAATATGAGCGTGTAAACCATGGAGGAAAAGATCCAGGTTTTCCCTGAGACAAATAATCTAATTTTAAGAACTCAAGAGAAAGAAGATCTGTCCCTAAACAAAAATTAGCCAAACAGGCAAATAAATCTTGAGATCTTCGAGGAAGGTATAAATCCCCATCGGCAAAATATTTTTTTGTATGAGCCACAAGGGAATCAAACAAAGCATACCCTGAATCTTCAAATTGGGACTGAGAAAGAAAAAGAAGGGTATTTCGCAACAAGCCAGAGTTAAACCAGGAATCGAGAAGATGTTCAATATCTTTCAAAATAAGAATATCTGAATAAGGCAAAACGGGAGAAGAGAGAACTTCATAGGGCGGATTATCTGACCAAATATACCCAGCATCTTCTTTTGCTTGAATAGCCATAGGCGAGCCTGAAAGGATTTTTAGAAATCCCAGCTGTAACATCCCCGCTTTCAAAGCCCAAGCAAAATCAAAAGATTTCTTAAATGTTGCCAAATCTTCTTTTGGAAGACCCGCAATAAGGTCCACATGTACATGTATTGAAGAAGGAATTCTATTTATTTTTTCTGCAAGTTTTTCAGGACTCGAAGGTCTTCCTACTAAACGGAGAGTTTCCTCATTTGTACTTTGAATGCCAATTTCAAACTGAATCGCACCAGAGGGAATTGTACTCAACACGGAAAAGGCCTCTTCCGATAAATGCTCTACTGCAATTTCAAAATGGAAGGTAGTTTTCCCATTATAGTGGTCTCGAATATACTCCCAAATTACTAAATATCGCTGTGGAAGCAAATTAAAGGTTCGGTCAACAAATTTTATTAAGGGGTAATCTTCGTCTAAAAAAAACTGAATCTCTGTAAGTACTCTGGGTAAAGAATAATAGCGAACAGAAGTGTCTATAGCAGAAAGACAATAAGCGCAAGAAAAAGGACACCCTCTACTCGACTCGTAATACACAAGCCGATTTTCAACATCAAACCCGGGATTTCCTTTTTCATACGGAAAAGGTATAAGATCAAGGTTTTCAAGAGGCCTTCGTTTTCCAGGCCAAAAAATATCTGTAGAATTCTTTTTTCTCGAATATAAGCCTTGTATCGATTCAAAAGAGCCGCCCGCAACAAGAACTTCAAGTAATTCCGCAAAGGTTTGCTCCCCTTCTCCAGAAATGAGCAAATCGAGATACGGGCATTCGCTAAAAACTCTTTGTGCATCCCAGGAAACTTCAGGGCCACCAAAACCAATTAAAACTTCCGGCATCAATTTTTTTACCTCTGAAGCCAACTCTATAGATTCCTTTCTATTCCAAATATAAACCGAAAAAAATACAACATCGGGTTTTTCTTCATACACACCCCGAAGCATTGAAGATATATTTTGATTTATATTCCATTCAACAAAATTAACGGCACAAAGGCCTTCCCTCACCGCCGAAACATGGGCATGAGCATACCCAGACAGCAAACGAACAGCTAAATTGGTTTGAATATATTTTGCATTAATTGCTACTAATAAAACTTTCACTTCTCCACAATACCATAGGAAAGAAAGAGAAGGGAAGTAATGAAATAATAGGAAACAAAGAAAATGGATACAGACAAAAAAACCCTTCTGGAAAGCCCAGGTACACTACGGCACAAAAGCAGACTTCCTACCGCTGCTTCCTTCCAGATCTGACGGGGTTTGGTAGTTACTCTTTGCATAGGACCTGGGCTATCCGGAAGGGTCCGGAAAGCTTTTAGCTAAAATCAAGCTGCTTTCAAAATAAAAAACGGAGAGAGAGGGATTTGAACCCTCGGTACTCTCTCGAGCACACACGCTTTCCAAGCGTGCACCTTCGACCACTCGGACATCTCTCCAAAAATAACAAAAAGCTGAACGGAGAGAGGGGGATTCGAACCCCCGGTACCTTGCGGTACAACGGTTTTCGAGACCGCCCGATTCAACCACTCTCGCATCTCTCCAAAACGAGATTCGTAAAAACCAAAAGATTAGTAATCCTTAGATTTAATAACAATATAAAAAAAGCTGCCTTATAAAGACAGCACCTATGAGACTAAGTGGGTTCGAACCACCGGCCTTCAGATCCGCAATCTGACGCTCTATCCAGCTGAGCTATAGTCTCAAACAAAAGGCTAAAGCCTTTACGGAGCAGGGGGGATTCGAACCCCCGGTACCCTTTTGGGGAACAACTCCTTAGCAGGGAGCCCGATTCGGCCGCTCTCGCACCGCTCCAAAAAAATCTTTCTGAATTACTCTAAACAGGTACGCCTGTTTCTTAAAGCCCTAAGCGGAGCAGGGGGGATTCGAACCCCCGGTACCTTCCGGCACAACGGTTTTCAAGACCGCCTCCTTAAACCACTCGGACACCGCTCCAAAAAAGATGCTCTTTAGAATATCGTAAAGAGCGCCTCATTGTCAATATCCATATGTATTATTAAATATAAGGAGGGGGAATGCTTTTTTCACGAAAATATCTCTACTGTAAAAAACGCAATCGAATACAGGCGACTCCCCCTGAGCTCCGAAATCCTCACCCCTGGGTTATTTGTAAATGCCAAATCACTGCGCACATATAAAAATATACTTTTTAATTCAGGGGTTGTGGGTTTCTCCGCTACCCCCTCGCCCTTTACAGCTGAATTCCCGTTTTAATTTTCTCTGTAAGTCGCTCTAAAGCTTTTTCACCTAGTTCTACAGGTTTGTTTTCTAACATATTTCGAAGAGCAATCATTTCTTCTCCAGAAAAACTCACTCCCGTTTTTTGATGTCTTTCAAACGATTCTGTCGCTAAAGGAGCTACTTTTCTACACATGTCGAGCATAATTTCTGCGTAATCTCTAATTTCTTTTTGAGCGTGACTATCGAGTCTAAGTTTAAGAAAATGAAACAGATTATGTAAATCTATTTGCCAATACCATTCTGTATATGTTGATAAAGGAAGGTTAATTCTAGCAAGTTCTCGTGCCACATTCTTATCTATAAGCGTCTTATATCCTTCGAAAACTTCTTCTTGTTGACTTCGTATTAGATCTGTCACTTCTGAAACAAGTTCTTTCGGCATTGACTCTGTCGAGCGACCCTGTTTGTTGTCACTACTTTGAAATGCAACGTCACTGGAAGAAGGAACATAACATTCTTCTTTCATAATTGAATAACGTCCAGAAATCTCGTTTACACGCGCTGTTCGGTGGCGAATCCACTGGCGAGCAACAAAAATAGGTAGTTTAATATGAAAAGTAAGACTCACTTGCTCAAAGGGAGAAGTGTGCGAATGACGTAATAAATAGTCTATTAAACCCTTATCTTCTCGTATAGATTTTGTTCCATCTCCATACGAAACACGCGCAGACTGAACGATACGGGTATCCCCACCCATGTAATCTACAAGTCTAATAAAACCTTTATCCAATACAGGAAATTCTTTATCCAGGATAGCTTCTGCTTCCGGTACAATACAATGTGCCATATCTTCTAGTATACAAAGAGAACAATGGTTATAGCAAGGTCTTATAAAGATAGGAGATTTAAAAGAAATTAATAGGGGCTATTTATGAAAAAATATTACTACCCTTCAAATGTTTCATAAATATAGAATCTATGTCGGTGCGAGATGTTACGCCAAAAGCTGGAACTGTACTCCCTGGTTCAATTACACGGTATAAACTCTCTGGATCTTTTTTGTAGGCAAAACTGTTTTCATCGTTTATCCACCAATCCAGCACATTTAATATAGAATAGGTTGCAGAGATGAGATGCGCATTCGTTCTTGTCTTAGAATGTTTCCCGCCTGCTAAGGCATCAAATCGGATAGAAAGAGCGTTTGGTATATCAAATTTATATATAGCCCATGGGTTTACAATTCCTTGCACAGAATTGTCAGGGTTAGAATCACTTCCTTCAGGAGCCTCTTGAATAAAGGTATCGTATCGAGAAAGCAATCGTTTAAGACGGCGAACTCTAATAAAAAACGGTGGAAGTCTATCATCTTTTTGAAGCTTTGACGTTCCGTACATTTTTATATCAAAATAGGGTAAAAACATACTTTTAATTAAAGAATACATATTTGACAAAAGTTTGCGTCCATAGGGACTTTTTACAAAATCTGGCTGAGTATATATTTGATGTGTAAAGGCTTTTAAGTCCACACTAAACTGTTTATCAAATATAAGCTCTTGATACAAAATCCATTCTTCCAAAATGGTATTTATTCCCTCAACATCTTCAAGAATAGATTCTACTTCCAAACTTTCAAATTTGATTAAACGTAGTCCTTGAAAAATTTCTTCGAGAATCCAGAATAAAATCATTGTGGTATGCAAAGGGTTTTCAGGAGCAAGCTGAACAAAAGCATCCTTAAAATCTATAAGAGACTGAAAATACGGACAAAAGTCAGGCATTTTTTCAAGAGAGTCCCATCCTGCTTCGGGAAAAAGACGTTCCAACAAGGAGAGTCCTTTTTGAACATCATCGGGAATCTTATAGGTGTCTACCTTTATTTCCTCTGCAACAACTCGTTTTTTTAGCACCAATGGGGGGGGCTCACTGTCTCCAGCGCGTTGAATAAGGACCTCAGAGGGCGAGACAGAAAGCCAAGTTAGTATTTTTGACCCATTTGCGTAAAATAGTTGTTGATACGAAAGAAAAACTGAAGAAGAAAAGCGTAACACAAGAGGGTACAAACCAGGAAAAACCTTTTCATACAAATAATACCATTCTTCAACTGCCGAAGACACATGACCTCTTAAAACTTCTAAATCTGTAGGAACTGTATATTGTATTAAAAAGTTATATGCATTTTGATATTTTTTAGCAACTGAAGGAGCTCCTAAATAATAAACTCGGATTAAAGATTTAAATAAAATTTGCATAAAGGGATTTAGATCTGCTATAACAACTTCCGAAGAATGTTTTTGTAGATCATGAAGGCAACTGGTTAGTCGATTTAGATCAATTGTCGATGCTATTAATAAAAGAGATCCTGAAATGGGATCATACTCAGAAAGTGATTGTAAAAATTCTTGGCCTTTTTCAAAAGGAATCATTTTTCGAGTTGAAGCAACACATTTTTGCAAATGTCCTAAATAATCATTTAAGGTATATAAAAGAAAATCTGGATTTACCTTATCTGACCGGTCAGCTCTTAGAAAATTTCCAGCGGGTTTTATTCGGTATTGTTTATCCGTCATCAAGTGATTCATTGCCTGCATTTCTTTTTCTGCTGGAGTCGGAAGCTCTCCTCCAGAATTGACTTTAAAATCTGACATTATTTTTACCTCAAATACGCAAGAGTATTTTTTTACCAATTCCAGGGAAAGCCTTCAAAACAAGAGGCTCCCCTTCTCCTGTCAACAGAGTTCCATCAAAGGTTCCATATACTGTTTGATACGAAGTTCGCACCACAAAAAGGCTTAAATTCCGTGAACTTACGGAAATAGGCGTAAAAACAAGATCGACCATGCTTTCAGTATCTTGTATTACCCAAGCTCCACTCACGCCATACGGACGTGTTATTCTAACAGGAGGCAAAGGATGTTTTATTCCATCATAAAAAAGGATATTGTCGTTATATCGATAATCATCACCTGAAACAGAATTCCCCAATTGAAAGGAAACCAATTTACCATCAATTCTTGCAATTCCAACAAGAGAACTTGTTTTTGTTCTCAGTGAAAAGTAGGCTTTTCGTACATCAAGAAATCCAATTCCAAATTCTTCAGATATCGTATGGTCTTTATCTCCAGTACTAATCCATCCTTGTAAGGGTCCTGTTACTTGGTACGATGCCTGGCACCGTCTTTTCACACCATAAGGAATCAATGAAGAAAGATCAGCTGCTCCTAGGCGATCAAGATTCATCTCAAGATGAGCTTCAGTCGAAGGTCTAGAGTCAGAACCAATAAAATCAAAATCTACATATATCATTTTTTTTTGGAGACGAGTATTTATTTTCACATACCTTTTTTGTGTTCTGCAGGCTGTTACACTGCTTTGGAAATTTCGAGGACCACGCATCAATCCTGGAGGTAAGATTCTGCGATATGCAGTTTTATATTTCGTTATCCTATTCCATAGAGTTGTTTCCATGAATGAGAAATATCCTGCATTAAAAATGCTTATCTCACCAATAGTTTCATCATCGGAAAAAAGAAAACGCATTCTCTCCATTACTCTGATATTTGTAATAAAAACGGGAAGAGGAAGATCGCCAAAAGGACGTTTCATTCCTTTAATATCAAAATGACCAAATGGTCCTGTAAAAGAGCCAAATTGTGGTTTACCATTTCGAACAGGGTAGTCTGGTGCGGGGGAAAGCTCTCGTATATACAAAAAACACCTCTAAAAAAGTATACCACTGAATCCACTTGCAGAACAGCACCAATCGGACTATCCTTTTTTTATGAGCATATCAATTTATTCACTTGGGGCTGCAGAAGAAGTTACTGGATCTAAACACATTGTGGAAGTAGATGGAAAAGCAATTTTAATTGATTGTGGAGCTTTTCAGGGTCGTCGTGCGGAAGCAGACGAAAAAAACAGAAAATTCAATGTTCCCATAGAAAAACTCGAGGCAGTAGTTCTAACCCATGCGCATTTTGATCATTCAGGACTGCTTCCTCTTCTAGGAATAAATGGTTTTAACGGTAATATTTATGCCACCCCAGCAACACGAGATCTTGCAAATCTTATTATGATGGATTCTGCGCGAATTCAAGCGCGAGATGCGGAGTATTTACGAAAACAAGCCGTAAAAAGAGGAGAAATGTTTAACTGGAAACCTTTGTATTCAGAAAAACATGCTATTAAAACCACCGATCAATTCGTAACTATTTCTTACAATAGACCCACGTGGATTCTTCCAAATGTTAAACTCGAATTTTTCGATGCTGGACACATCCTTGGTTCTGCCATGGCAATTTTAACAATAAAGGATTCAACCGGTCATGAAGTTCGCCTTGCCTGTACAGGAGATCTTGGTAGAAAAAACAAGGCTATAATTCGAGATCCAGATCTTTTACCTCCAGTCGACTATATGATCCTCGAAAGTACCTATGGAGACCGCCTTCATGAAACTACCGACAATGCTCTTGCAAAGCTTGCCGAAGTTGCCCTTAAAGCTGTAAAAATGAATGGGAAAATTGTTATCCCAGCCTTTGCTATAGAGAGGACACAAGAACTTGTATACTATTTCCATTTGCTTGTAGATAAGAAAATTATTCCAGAAATTCCTATCTATGTTGACTCACCTATGGCAGTAAATGCAACAAGTATCTTCCAAGTTCATCCTGAATGTTATGACGAAGAAACACACGAAGCTTTCCTACAACATCATAAAAACCCTTTTGGCTTTAATTCTCTTCGTTATATTACCAATGTTGAAGAATCTAAATCTCTCAATGAGATGGATGGTCCTATGATAATTATAAGTGCAGATGGTATGTGCGAATTTGGTCGTATAACTCACCACCTTGCAAATACTATTAGTGATCCAAACAATCAAATTTTACTGGTAGGCTTTATGGCGGATCATACCCTAGGACGCAGACTTCAAAACAGAGAAAGGGAAGTTCGCATTTTTGGTCAATGGTTCCCAGTTCGAGCTGAAATTACTCAAATTAATGCATTTAGTGCCCATGCAGATTACCAAGAAGCAACAGATTGGCTTAATGCTATGGACACAAGTACCTTAAAAAAGATATTTATGGTACACGGAGAACCAGATGTTCAAGTTGTATTCAAAGAGCATCTTAAATCTGAAGGTTTTCCAAATGTACAGATCGTCAAATATGGAGAAACATACGAATTATGAGACTAGTTACCGGCTTTCATGCCATTGAAGAAACTCTTAAAGCACTCGAAAACGAAAAACCAGCTGCTAAAATAGCAGGAATAAGCATACAGTATGCAAAACCCGGACCTCGAGTGAAAAAGATACTCGCAACTGCCACAAAACTTTCTATTCCAGCTACCGAAAAAGCAGTAAAAGAAATAGACTTCCTTGTTCAGGTTCTTCCTCCAACAGCTCGAGATCACCGAGGAATTGTATTGCTCATGGAAAATGCAGAACAAGAAGCACCACTCCAACTCGATGAATGTCTTAAGGCATTTAAAGATAAAGAAAAGGCGCTCGTTCTCATTCTCGACTCCATTACAGATCCACAGAATGTTGGAGCTATTATCAGAAGTGCAGACCAGTTTGGCGTAGATCTTGTTATTCTTCCTGAACACCGTAGTGCTACAGACTTTGAAGTAATAGCTCGCACCAGTTCTGGAGCTGCTTCTTGGGTTAAAATAGTACTCACTCCAAATCTTGTTCGCGCTGCAGAACTGCTTAAAAAAGAAGGATTTTGGATTTACGGTGCAGATGCGGGTGGTGAGAACGTCGCCCTCACATCTTTCGCAGATAAAACAGTTCTCATAATGGGTAGCGAAGGAAGTGGAATGGCCCGCCTTCTTCGGGAAAAATGCGATAAAATTCTGTCCATACCAACCCAAGGCAAACTTGACAGCCTAAATGTTTCTGTTGCAGCTGGAATACTGCTATATGAAACGCGTAGAGCATAAATGCAACTTTTTTTCCTTTTTTGCGTCTATATAAATACAACATATTAAACAAAAAAGGATTCTTTTATGTACACACTACCAAAACCCTATAATTTGGGTGAAGAAATCGCCAATGCTATAACTCATGGAATTGGCGTTTTTCTTTCTATTGCAGCACTAGTTATTCTTATAGTAAAAGCAGTTGCACATGCGCCTGCAGATGAAATTACGTATTATGTGGTTTCTTTTTGTGTTTTCGGTTTTTCAATGATTTTCCTTTATCTTATGAGCACCTTATATCATTCCTTGCTCAAAACTCGAGCTTATCCTGTTTTTGAGCGGCTCGACCATTCTGCTATTTATGTTCTCATAGCTGGAACCTATACAGCGTATTGTCTTACTGCTCTTAGAGGTTCTGTAGGTTGGTGGTTATTTGGAACAATATGGGTCCTTGCTGCTATAGGGATATCTCTCTATGCCGTTTTTGGAAGCAAACTGAGAATTGTTTCTCTTTTTACCTATATTGCAATGGGATGGATCATTGTGTTCGCTGCAAACCCTCTTAAAGCGGTAATCTCAAATAATAGCTGGATACTTTTGATTAGCGGTGGCGTTGTTTATACTGGAGGAGCTGCAGTATACGCCTTAAAAAAAATAAAATGGACTCATCCAATTTGGCATCTTTTTGTTCTTGGCGGAACAACTCTCCATTTTTTTTCTATCTTACACAGTTTCTAAATAAATTACTTTTTGTGCTATATCCTTGCCAATGTTAGTGGGTTTTGCATATACTGTTTCTCATGAAAGACATGAACAGAACCCACACTTGCGGGGATATACGCAAAGAAGACACAGGCAAGACCGTTTTATTGAATGGCTGGGTTCACCGTAAACGTGATCATGGTGGAATCTCTTTTATCAACTTACGGGATCGCTACGGATTAACCCAGGTAGTTGTAGACGAAGATTCTCCTGCAGAATTAAAAAATATTAGTTCTGAACTAAAAATGGAATACTGTATTGCCATAGAAGGCATTGTTCGATCTCGTCCAGATTCAATGATTAATCCTGACATGACAACGGGTGAAATTGAAGTTGTTGCAAAAAAAATACGTATTCTTTCTACCTCAGACACTCTTCCTTTTGTAATAGATGAAAAAACTAATGCAAGTGAAGAATTGCGACTTAAATATCGCTACCTAGATCTTCGCTCTAATGCCATGCAAAAACATCTTATTTTACGCTCAAAAGTTACCTTTGCGACACGAGAATATCTTACAAAAAAAGATTTTCTCGAAATTGAAACTCCTACTTTTATAAAATCAACCCCAGAAGGCGCTAGAGACTATCTCGTCCCTTCACGTTTATATCCGGGAAACTTTTACGCACTCCCACAATCACCCCAGTTATACAAACAAATACTCATGGTTTCTGGCTTCGACAAATACTTTCAAATTGCACGCTGCTATAGAGACGAAGACGCACGAGGGGATAGACAACCCGAGTTCACCCAAATAGACATAGAAATGAGCTTTGTTAACCGCGAGCATGTATTAACACTCGTTGAAGGACTCATGGGTCATGTCTTCAAAGAAACAATGAATGTTTCCCTTCCCTCCACATTCAGACGAATTTCGTATAGCGACTCAATGGATCTCTATGGAACAGACAAACCAGAACTTCGCTTTGAAATGCAGTTACAAGACGGGAACTTTCTAGCAGAACTTGGAACATTCCAAGCGTTCAAAGACGCACTTTCTACCGGCGGAACAATAAAGGCCCTAGTAGTACCAGGCGTTGCTGAAAAATATAGCAGAAAACTTATTGAAGAACTTGAATCCACAGCCAAAATATATAAAGCAAAAGGACTTGGATGGATGAAGGTCAATTCTACGGATGATGGACAGGCAAACCTAGAAGGTGGAATATCAAAATTCTTTGAAGGTAAAACTTCAGAAATCTGTGAATGCCTCGGTGCAAAAATCGGTGATCTTCTCCTATTCGTTGCAGATTCAAAAACAAAAATTGCCTGTACTGCGCTCGGAGCAGTTCGCACAAGACTCGGAAAAGACTTAGGTCTTTGCACAGAAGGCGTGTTCGCTTTTGCATGGATTATAGACTTTCCCATGTTTGAGTGGAATGAAGAAGAAAACAAATGGGACACCGCCCATCACATGTTTACATGGCCCCAAGAACAATATCATGCAACACTCGAATCAGATCCAGGTAGCGTAAAGGGTGATCTTTACGATCTCGTTCTTAATGGATATGAACTAGCTTCTGGATCTATCAGAATTCATGATCCTGATCTTCAGAAGAAAATCTTTAAAATTGTTGGATTTAGCGAAGAAGAAGGCCAGAAAAAGTTTGGGTTCCTCACAGAAGCATTTAAATATGGAGCGCCTCCTCATGGTGGTATTGCTCCTGGCCTCGACAGGCTTGTAATGTTAATGGCGGGAGAAACTTCTATTAAAGAAGTTATTGCCTTCCCAAAGAATAGTTTTGCACAAAGTCCAATGGATGAATGCCCTGGAGAAGTCGATGACATTCAATTAAAGGAACTTCATCTAAGTATTGTAAAATAATGTCAAAAACTCCATACTTTACTGTATGAGAGCTAAAGCGAGACAGAATCGATCCCTTTATAAGTTCACAATTGGTGTGATGATCGATTCTGTTGACAGTTTTTTTAATCATAGGGCTATTTCTAATTTCATTGACGCCGCGGAAGAAAAAAAATTTAGACTTATTTTTTTCTTTGGTGGTTCTCTCGAAAAGGACATTTCTTCTGGAAGATATTCTTATGCGTATTCTTTACCTAACGCATCTCAACTTGACGCCTTAGTTGTAGTCCCTCATTCAGTTGCACCGTATAATCCTCAATCTACCATTTATCAACTCCTTAAAAACTTACCAGATATACCTGTATATAGCTTATTCGCTCCTTTGCAAGGAATATGGAGTATTTATACCGAAGACTCTGATCCTATTGATCAAATGATTTCTCACCTGGTAGAAGAACATAAGTATACAAAGTTTTCTATTCTTTCAGGCCCAGATTCTGGAGAAAGCGTTTCAAGGGAAAGAAAAAAAATGATAGAAAAGGTGCTATCACGCTTTGACATTTCAATTAGCCCAGAATACATCTATTCAGGTAGTTTTAAGATACATGACGGTAAAAAAACCGCTATGCATATTTTATCTTCAAAACTGGATCCACCAGATGTTGTTATTTGCTTAAACGATCAAATGGCTGTTGGTTTAATTCAAGAATTCAAAAATAGAAATATTGCAGTTCCGGAAGACATTGCTGTAGTAGGCTTCGATGACGTGGAAGAGAATACATCCTTCGACACAAGCTTTACAACAATCAACTTCCCAATATGGGAAATGGTTACTATTTTAACTGACACTATTTCCTCAGATCTTTCAGGAATTACAACCTATTCACGAGAACACATAGTACGCTCCTCACAATTTATGCATAGAGAATCTTGTGGGTGTACCTCGTGGTTTGAAAAAAAGACAAAACAAGATCAAGAGTTCACACCATTAGAAAACAAACGCTCTTCACAGGGAAATCTAAAAAAAATTGCTTCAATGCGTCAGTCCTTAGAAAGGGTCATCGAAGAATGGCTTCAAACAGGAGACAACAACGTATTCACAGATTTTATGCATTCTATTATTGCCTCTTTATATCGCTCTGGAGATATGGCAAATTCCTTTATAGATATTTTTTCTACTCAGTGGACAATAACTCTTCTAAAAAATCAGGATTTTAATACTCAAATTTTAATCAACTCACTCTTTGTGGATGCTTTTAGACTGCTACTTCAAATTAAAGAAAATTCTTTTATGAAAATTAGAAATAATGATGTAGGAAGTCTTAAATTTTATCAAGGATGCAACACCTTACTTAGTCAAAAACTTTCGGTATTGGAGGCCATTCACGGCATTGGAGATAACATACCTCCATTGGGTGTTTCTCGTTTTATTCTCGTTTTTTTATCCCCTGAAAATCCAAATATAGGTGAAATTAGACTTTCATTTAAAGCGGGATCTTTTTCCAATACCCCATTAGCAGATTTTACACAGTTTAATGTTTCTCAAATATTACCATCTGAAATTAACGATTCGCATGATCCTCTTGCAATACTTCCAATAGCTTACAATAATTCTGTTTACGGTTATTTAATTATTACTATTTCAGATAAGCAATTTGAACAATTTAGTATGATTCAAGATATGGTTTCGCGTATTATCGACTCAGCAATGACTAATGATCTTCTTTCATCTCATATCCAAAATTTAACAAACAAAAACTCTGCTTTATCGCAGCTTTCCCTAATAGATCAGCCAACTGGTTTATTTAACCGCCGAGCTTTGCACCTCACCGGAAAAGCTATGTTCAACAATGCAAAAGAACAAGGTTTTACGAGTTGTTTTATCTTCCTTGATATGGATGGTCTTAAAAAAATAAATGATACATGGGGTCACAAAGAAGGAGATCAGGCTATACTTTCTTTATCCGAAATCTTAAAAAAAAGTTTTCGCGAAAATGATCTTGTAGTTCGTTATGGTGGTGATGAATTTGTTGTTCTTATGGTAAATATTAACGAAATAGTATTGCATAGAGCTCTTAATAGAATTACAAACCATCTGAAAGACTTCAATGCAAGTGAAATATTTAAATGGACACTAAGTGTAAGTTGGGGCTATGTATTTACCAATCCCAATGATCTAGAAAAATCATTTGAATCTGTAATTGAAGAAAGCGACGCGGCTTTATATGAACAAAAAAAATTAAAACGAGCTAAAAAAAAATAACAACATCTCTTTCTCTCTTAATACAATAACAGTATATTATAGAAACTATGAAAACATTTCTTTTATTGGCTGTAACGATACTTTCAATTCTAACAACCTCATGCGCAAAAATTAAACCAGTTCAAACAGAATATGTTATGGGAACTTTTTGCAGCGTTAATTTATTTGAAAAAGAGACTCCTGCCCTTCATAAAGAAATTTTCGATCGCCTGCGTAATCTTGAGGATATTCTCAGCGCAAACAAAGAAAATACAAATATTTCTCATATAAATGAACAGGCAGGAATAGCACCGGTAATGGCTCAAAAAGAAACCCTCGAAATTCTTTCTCTTGCGCTTGATTTTAGCGAAAAAACAAACGGGGCCTTCGATCCAACTGTTGGACCCTTAGTTAAAATATGGGGAATTGGAACCAACGAAGCTGTTGTTCCTTCTTTTGAGAAAATACAAACAGCTCTTTCTCTTGTTGATTACAAAAAAGTAATAATTTCTGGAAACACCGTTTTTTTAGCTGATAAGGGAATGCAATTAGATTTAGGGGCTATAGCAAAAGGATACGCCGCAGATGAAGTTGTAAAAATTCTTGAAAAACACAAAATAAAACGTGCAATTATAGATCTGGGTGGGAATGTATATGCAGTTGGTAAAAAATCGCGAACAAAACCTTGGTCTATAGGAATTCGAGATCCCCAAGTTGAATCTGGAAAACCCATTTTATCTGTAACTATAGAAAATAAATCGGTAGTTACTTCAGGTATTTATCAGCGCAATTTTATTGAAAAGGGAAAATTATATCACCATATTTTAGATACAGAGACAGGGTTTCCGGCAGAAAACGACCTTTTATCTGTTACCATAATTTCTTCCAGTTCTATACTGGCAGATGCATTGTCGACTTCAGCCTTTTTACTTGGGACAGAAAAAGGCCTGAAACTTATCGAAAACACCGAAAATACAGAAGCCCTTTTTATTAACAAAAACAAAGATGTTTTCGTAACAAAAGGGCTCAAGGGTAAATTGAACATTATTAATGATCAATTTATTGTTAGAAATTGAAAAGATTAGACAATTACGACTGAATTATCAGCATTTCCGTGTGTAGAAGGTAGATATTTATCTGCCGCCCAATCATTTTCCCAGCGGAAATCATCCATTAAATAACGGAACTGATATTCACAACCTTGATCAAGAACGACTGTAATTGAATACAAGCCTTCCTTATTTTTTGAAAGGACATGTGTGTTAGATTCCCAGTTGTTAAAATCTCCAACAAGAGATATTTTATTAACTCCTGTAGTTGCTTCAACAGGAAGCTCAAAAGTTACCTTACATGTCTTTCCCTTTTTTGGATACGATTTATATAGTGCCACTCAACTCTCCTTCTGGCATTATTTTCTTAACTTGTGTATATTTATTTTAATAGTTTTCATTCACGTTTGCAAGGGAGACAAATTATGAATAATACAAGACACCTTTTTACCTCTGAATCCGTAGGAGAAGGACATCCAGATAAACTCTGCGACCAAATTTCAGACGCAATTTTAGACGCCTGCCTTAGGGACGACCCAACAAGCCATGTTGCATGTGAATCTTTCGCATCAACAGCGTTAGTCTTAGTTGGAGGAGAAGTAACAACAAAAACGTATGTAGACGTTCAAAAAATAACAAGAGATATTGCTCATGAAATTGGATATACTCATTCAGATTTTGGACTCGATTGTAATTCCATGGCAGTTCTCGACATGATTCATGCTCAGTCACCGGATATTTACCAAGGAGTGGCAGGAAAAGGCCTTGAAGAATATCAAGGACAACAAGGTGCTGGAGATCAGGGAATGATGTTTGGTTTCGCCTGCACAGAAACACCAGAACTAATGCCTGCCCCAATAATGTATTCTCATGCACTCTTACTTAGAGCTGCAGAAATGCGAAAAACTAAAAAAATTGACTGGCTTAGACCAGATTCTAAAAGTCAGGTAACCATTGAATATGAAGGATTTAAACCTATTCGCATTGACGCTGTCGTTCTTTCTCACCAACACAATCCTGAAGTTTCGCATGCAGTGCTAAAAGACACCATAATTAATGAAATTATAAAACCGGTTCTCGGTCCAACAGGTTTAATAGATAATAAAACACAGTTCTTTATTAACCCAACCGGACGTTTTGTTGTTGGGGGACCTTTTGGAGATACCGGATTGACAGGTCGAAAAATAATAGTAGATACCTATGGCGGAATGGGAAGACATGGAGGCGGTGCCTTTTCAGGTAAAGACCCTTCAAAAGTTGACCGCTCCGGTGCCTATATGGCCCGATATGTTGCAAAAAATATTGTTGCAGCTGGAATGGCCGAACGCTGCGAGATTCAATTAGCTTATGCAATTGGAGTTCCTTTTCCAGTCTCAATTATGATAGACACCTTCGGTACAGGAACGGTGAGTGAATCTGAAATTGTTCGAGCCGTTAAAGAAGTTTTTGATCTTTCTCCTGCAGGAATAATAAAGACACTCGATCTTCTCAGGCCAATCTACCAAGAAACAGCTTCTTATGGACATTTTGGTAGAAGTCAATTTCCATGGGAACAGATTAATATGACAGAAAAACTTAAAAAAGCTATTCGATAAATTTTGCATATAGACTTCGAAGACGTATAACGCTCTAGAAGAAATAATTGGAAATCCAATTATTTCTTCTAGAGCTAGCCCCTCGTACTGGAGATACTGAAGTATATGCCTGTTTTTTCACTCACCCTTATTCCAAATTCTTCACAACCATCCAGACTAGATCAGTTTCTTGAAGTAACTCTTCCAAATGAGCTAAAAAAAAGAATCGGAGAAGTTCTCTGTTCACGATCAAAAATTAGACGCTTAATTATAGCTGGTGCTGTTAAAATAAATGGTGTGAGAGAGCATCGCCCTGCAAGAAATATTTCAACAAAAGATACCATTATTGTTACACTTGATACACAAAAATTTCTTTTCGAAAAAAAGCCAGAAGATTTCATTTTGGAAATGACAGAATCATCTATTCTTTTTGAAGATGAACACTTAATTATAGTTAATAAACCCTCTGGAATTCCTACAGAAGCGACTATCGTTAGTAGTAGAGATCATCTTCATGCTGTTTTAAAAAGATACCTTCAACAACGAGACAAAACGAGAAATGAGCCTTATGTTGGACTTCATCACAGACTAGACCGAGAAACTTCAGGAGTAATCCTCTTTACTAAAACGCGAACAGTTAATGCTGCAGTACATAAACTTTTTCTAAATCAAAACATAGTAAAAAAATATAATGCTTTTGCAATAAGCCCTAAAAATATAATACTTTCAATAAATGATGTTTTTTCAGTTGAAAATAAAATAGGCAGATTAACTTCAAAAAGTTCACGAGGGAAATGGGGTGCCGTTGAAGAAGAAGGAGATATAGCTATAACAGATTTTACGATTCTCAAAACTTCATCTTTTTTTAATCATATTCAAGCAATGCCTCGAACAGGAAGAACACACCAAATTCGTGTTCATCTTGCAGGCTTAGACATGCCAATTCTTGGCGATACCTTATATGAGGGACCACAAAGTTTTCCTTCTGGGGAAACAATTTCGCGCATTTGCCTTCACGCTTCGAGTATTACTTTTCCGCATCCAGTAAGTAACGAAGTAATAACAGTTTCCGCACCACTTCCTCAGGAAATGAAAAAGATCCTAGAAGAATCTTCTAGGATCTTGTAAAAAGTTTTTTCAGTTTTTATAAAACTTCTTTCATTGCAGTCATATATGAGCGCAAAACCTGTCCAACTTTTTCAACATTATGTGTTCTAATTTCTTCGTTAACTTTTACTAGTTCTCGATTTGCAACACCATAATCTGAGACTTTCAAACCTTTTCCAATAACATCGGTATCAATAGACGCCATAAAATCTTTAAGAAGAGGTCTACAAGCATTATCAAAGAGGTAACAACCGTATTCTGCAGTATCTGAAATAACCTTGTTCATTTCATAAAGTTTTTTTCGGCTAATGAGGTTTGCAATAAGAGGTGTTTCATGAAGACTTTCGTAATAGGCGGATTCTGCTTTTATCCCCGCATCCGTCATAGTTTCAAAAGCGAGCTCAACACCGGCTTTTACCATCGCAACCATCAAAATACCCTTATCAAAATATTCTTGCCCAGAAATATCCATAGAACCTGCGGGAGTCTTTTCAAAGGCACTTTGTCCTGTTGCTTCTCGCCATGAAAGAAGATCTTTGTCATCATTTGCCCAATCTTTCATCATTGTAGAAGAAAAAGCACCCGAAATAATATCGTCTTGATGTTTTTGATACAGAGGAGCCATGATTTTTTTAAGCTCAAGAGACAAAGCATGAGCTTTAATTTTGGCTGGATTAGAAAGGCGATCCATCATGCCAGTAATACCGCCCCATTTAAGAGCCTCAGTTATTGTTTCCCAACCATATTGTATGAACTTAGAAGCCCAACCTGCATCAATTCCTTTTTCGACCATTTTATCGAAACACAAAAGAGAACCAGTTTGAAGCATACCACAGAGAATAGTCTGCTCACCCATAAGGTCAGATTTTACTTCTGCAACAAAACTAGATTCAAGAACACCAGCACGGCTTCCTCCAGTTCCTACTGCCAAAGCTTTTGCTACTGCCCAACCTTTATTATCTGGATCATTTTCTGGATGAACTGCTATAAGAGTTGGAATACCGAATCCTCTACTATATTCGACACGAACTTCAGACCCTGGACCTTTTGGAGCCATCATCACAACGGTAATATCTTTTCGAATCTGCATTCCTTCTTCAACAATGTTAAATCCATGGCTATACCAGAGTGAAGATCCTTTTTTCATTAAAGGCATTACAGCAGTTATAACTGGGGTATGTTGTTTGTCAGGAGTTAAGTTTCCTACAACATCTGCAGAAGGAATAAGCTGGTCATAGGTTCCCACCGTAAAACCATTTTCTGTAGCATTTTTCCAACTAGCTCGCTTTTCGGCTATAGCTTCTTTGCGAAGTGCATAAGAAACATCCAAGCCAGAGTCTCTCAAATTTAAACCTTGGTTTAAGCCTTGAGCACCACAGCCTATAATAACAATCTTTTTTCCTTTCAGAGCATTTGTTCCGTCGGAAAATTCATTTCTGTCCATAAAACGACATGTTCCAAGTTGCATTAAACCTACACGCCATGGAATTGAATTAAAGTAGTTCATTTTTTTTCCTTAATTAGAGTAATTTTTGGACTACAGAGAATCTTTCGCCCATCATGTCTGTTATACCCCAATTCTCTTGTTGCGTAAAGAGAATTATAATCACTACACTGTTGACTTTTACGCATCATGAAACTACCTTCATTTATATGGATTTTAACGAATTAAGCGCATTTGTTGCGTTATCGGAATCTTTGCATTTTGCACGGGCAGCATATAAGGTTCATTTAAGCCCTTCCGCATTAAGTCGTCTTATTGCTCGCCTTGAAGAAGAACTGCAAACCCAGCTATTTGAGCGTGACAAACGCCAGGTGAATCTTACCAATGCTGGAAAAGAATTCCTTATTTTTGCTAGAGAAAGTCTTTTACGCTTGGAAGAAATTGAGCTGAGACTCAGCCAAACAGACACAGATTTACATGGCACACTCAGAGTCTATGCTTCTGTAACTGCCTGTTATTCAATTTTACCTTCTTTTGTAGAAGCGCTTACAAAAAAACATCCAAGGGTACGTCTTTCAGTAGAAACCGGGGACCCAGCAGGGGCTGCAAATGCTATTCGTGAAAATCGGGCAGAAATTGCAGTTTCGGCAATCCCTGGGGAAGGATTTTCGGACCTTGCGTATCATTCAGTGAGAAAAACGCCTCTCGTGTTTGCTTCTTCAAAATCGGGACTTTATGGTAATCTTGATCTACCACGAACCGGCGGCCCTACAATATTTCCGTATCCAAATAAAAAACTTTTTTCTGTCTTATCTTCAACACCTCTTATTTTGCCACGTGAAGGTCTTTCACGACAGCGCTTTGACATATGGTCAAAAAAAATCCGCAAATTGGAAAAAAAAATTGATCATTTAGAAATAACGGCAGAAACAGCTGGGAACGAAGCACTTTTAGCCCTTGCAAGACTTGGATTAGGTCTTGCCCTTGTTCCGCGTCTCGTATTAGACAATAGCCCTTTTTCTGATGGTCTCGTGCTTTACGAAGCAGGTCCAGATTTTGGAGAATATGATATTGGTTTTTTACTTCAAAAAATCGGAGAAGGAAGTAACGCAAATAAACAAAGAACTCTCATGATTTCAGATCTTATTAAGCAAACCTATCCTGAATCTTTTTAATACCTTTTACAAAAAATGAATAAATCTGTAAAGTACTCATTATGAATACAGCACCTCTCATAAATATAGATTCCTGTGCAATTTTTTATAATGAAGAATTATGCATTCCTAATATTTCATGGCGTCTATTACCTGGAGAAAACTGGCTTATTACCGGAAATAATGGCTCAGGTAAAACAAGCTTTGTCTCTGCTCTTACAAACAAAAGTGAATGCAGGCCAAACCAAAACGGAACTTTCTCAAATGCATTGTCTTCATCGACTTCAATAGTTTCTTTTGAGGAAGCTGCTTTTCTTATTGAAAGAGAAAAAAAATATGATGATTCTGACTTCGTAGAAGGAGGAATAGATAAAGGACGCACACCTCGCCATCTTATTCCGCAATCACTCTCAAGCGATGCAATCATTTCTCTATGTGGAATAGAGGGTATTTTAAACCGAGGGTTAAAGTTTCTTTCTACGGGAGAAATACGAAGAACGCTTCTTGCCGCTGCCTTAACAAAAGAACCTTCCCTTCTTATTTTGGATTCCCCTTTTGACGGATTAGATTCTGAGGCTGTAAAAGCTGTTCATAATTTAATCAATAATCTTTCTTCCTCAATAAAAAAGAAAAAAGAAAACCCTATTCAGGCGTTAATTATTGTCCTTGATCGTTATACAAACATACCGTCTTCAATTACCCATGTTCTTGAATTATCAGATAGAAAAATATTATTTTCTGGAACACGCGAGGACTTTGAATCTCAAAAAATAAATAAATCTGTAATACAAAAAACTGATATCAATCAAGTAGATTTAAACGAAATTCTTTCACATGATATTCAAAAACTTCCACAAGACATCCGAACAGACGAAAAAATTCTAGTAGAAATGAAAAATGTAACCGTCGAATGGTCCGGTAACAGAGTTATTGAAAAACTTTCATGGACACTTCACGCTGGTGAACATTGGCTTATTCGAGGGCCAAATGGTTCCGGTAAAACGACATTTCTTGAATTAATTACCGGGGATAATCCCCAGGTTTTTCGTAATAATATTTCTTTATTTGGCAAGAGAAGAGGAAGTGGTGAAACCATTTGGGAATTAAAAGAAAAAATGGGAATAGTCTCGTACAGACTTCATGTTGAATACCGCTCATTAGGTGATTTATCGCTTGAGACAGTTGTACTTTCTGGTCTTCATGATTCTATCGGCCTGTACCAACATTGTGGAAAAGAAGAACGCATTCTCGCTGAAAAATGGCTTTCTTTAGCCGGGTTCACCGGAAAAAAAGATCTTCTTTTTCGAGACCTTTCTTATGGCGAACAAAGAGCTCTTTTAATAGCACGAGCCGCCATAAAATGCCCGCCAATTCTTATTTTAGACGAACCCTGTCACGGCCTTGACGATACTCACCGTCAAAGAACGCTTATGTTATTAGAAAAAATTGCAGAATCTGGAAATTCGACACTACTTCATGTAACACACGACCCAACCGAAGTTCTAGAATGTGAACATCACATTCTAGAATTTAAGCCCGGACAAACCCCTATGTATGAGATTACGACAAGATAAATTTTCGTGCATGTGCCAAAAGTTCGGCGTATGTTTCATAAGCAGGTATATGAGGGAACTCTTTTCGAATTGATTCTGGAGACATAAACAAGGCTCCAGATTCTGCGCTTGTTATCATACCCAAATCGTTATATGAATCACCTGCAGCCATAACTTTTAAATTGATTGATTGGAAAGCAGCAACAGCTTTCTTTTTTCCATCAGTTTGACGAAGTCTATATCCTTCAACAGAACCGTCTAAAGCTATTTCAAGTTCATTACAAAAAAGAGTTGGATAACCTAGTTTAGCCATTAAAGGCGCGGCAAACTGAGTAAAAGTGTCGGACAGAATAACAACTTGTGTCTCTTTACGTAAGGTATCCATGAATTCCTTAGCACCAGGCAAAGGATCCATCTTTCCAATAACATTTTGTATATCTACTAATTTAAGGCCTTTATTTTTAAGAATATTCAATCTAAACTTCATTAATTTGTCGTAATCTGGCTCATCACGTGTTGTTCTCTTCAATTCTTCTATACCAGTCGTCTTCGAAAATTCAATCCAAATTTCTGGAACAAGTACACCTTCTAAATCTAAACACACAATATGCATTTCTTTCTCCTAAGCCTTACTCTAGCAGATTTAATCAAATCCGTAAAACCCCTGTATATTAAGTTGCATATCAAGACGGGTGTAGTTTATAGTTATGTTATGAATAATACATTAATGCAAAATCCTGTATTTCTGGCTCTTCTTGCAACCCTTTTCACATGGGCAATGACCGCGCTTGGAGCTGCCTTGGTTTTCTTTTTCAAGACAATCAACCAAAGAGTTCTTAATATGATGTTGGGTTTCGCATCCGGAGTTATGATAGCAGCAAGCTTTTGGTCTTTGCTTGCGCCAGCTATAGAACTTGCTCAAGATAGCCCTTTTCCGCCCTGGTTTGTAGCCGCTGCAGGTTTTATTCTGGGTGCGGGCTTTTTATGGCTTGCAGATCGTCTTATGCCTCATATTCACTTTAATGCCCCTGAAGGGCAAGAAGAAGGTATTCATACCCATTTAAGACGCAGTATTTTGCTTGTTTTTTCAATTACACTTCATAATATTCCAGAAGGACTCGCAGTAGGAGTTGCTTTTGGCGCTCTTTCTGGTGTAATTACACCAGAGGCAATGCTTCCTGCAATGGCAGTAGCTATTGGTATTGGTATACAGAACTTTCCTGAAGGGGCAGCTGTTTCTATTCCTTTACGCCGAGAAGGCCTTTCAAGATCAAAAAGTTTTTTTTACGGACAAGCGTCTGGTATAGTTGAGCCAATAGCAGGAGTGCTTGGAGCTTTCCTTGTTATTATAGTACGACCAATACTTCCATATGCCCTCTCTTTTGCAGCTGGAGCAATGATCTATGTCGTAATTGAAGAACTCATACCGGCTGCTCAGGAAGGAGACCATAGGAGCACAGACTTAGCAACAATTGGTGCTATTGTAGGATTTACTGCTATGATGATTCTCGATGTTGCTCTGGGGTAAATTACACGCCAACTGCTTCTTCTAAGAACTGCCGAGTATATAAAGACCAATACAGCCTACGAAGAGCCATAAGTTCTTCGTGGGTACCATCTTCTATTATAATTCCTTTATTTAAAACAATTATTCTGTCGGCATTACGAATTGTTGAAAGCCTGTGTGCTATAACAATACTCGTTCTACCTTTTAACAATCGCTCTATTGCACCTTGAATAAGAACTTCAGTTTCAGTGTCAATAGAACTAGTCGCTTCGTCAAGAATCATAAGAGAAGGGTTTGCAACAAGGGCTCGGGCTAAACTTATTAACTGTTTTTGCCCAGTAGAAAGTAAAACACCACCTTCCCCAACCATTGTTTCATATTTTTTTTCTAATTTCTCTATAAAGCCTGAGGCATTAGCATCATGTGCTGCAGTAAAAACTTCGTCATCTGTAGCCTCAAGGCGACCATAACGAATGTTCTCCAAAATTGATCCAGAAAATAATAAGGGGGTCTGAAGAACGTAGCCCAATCTACTATGCAGCCAATATCTTGTTCTCTCCCGATAATCTTCACCATCAATTAAAATTGAACCCGCTGTTGGCTCATAAAATCTACAGAGCAGATTTACTAAAGTAGACTTCCCACTCCCGGTTTCACCCACCACAGCAAGCGTTTGGCCCTTTGGAATCTGTAACGAAAAATCTTTAAAAATCCATTGTCCATTACCATAATGGAAACTAACATTAGAAAGCGAAAGATCACCTTGAATTTCGCCTGTATTTTTTGCATCTATTTTGTCTACAATTTCTGGTTTAGTTTCTATTAATGAAAGTAAACGTTCTGCACTAGCTTGGGCCGCTTGAAACTCAGATAAAACACGCGCGACTTCTCTCGCTGGGTCAAAAAACATCATAGTGTAATTAACAAAAGCAACAAGAGTTCCATAGCTTAAAACACCTTGAACTACCATGGAACCACCCTTGCCAAGAGCCAAGGCGGCACCAGTAGCAGCAAGAAAGACAACAATTGGCATATACAATGCCGACAAGCGGGCTGCAACGAGGGAATGGCGTTTTAAGATTGAGCTTTGAGCTGCGAATTCTTCCGTATTTGATTCTTCTAAAACAAGCGTCTTTGAAGTTCTTGCCCCTTGGAGTCCTTCATTAAATATTCCAGACAAAAGAGAATTTGATTTTCTAACCTTTCGCTGTGTTTTTAGTATTTTTTTTTGAAACCAAAAAGTAACAAATAATAAAATTGGGGTAAAGGACAAGGTCACTAACGCGAGTTTCCAATTCATGGCAAGCATAAAACTAATAATAGAAATCATTATTGCACTGCCCCACACAAAATCGACTAAACCCCAGGCAATTGTATCTCCAAGTTTTTGAGCATCTGAAGTCATACGCGACATAATCCATCCAGCTGGAGTTTTGTCATAATAAGAAAAACTTAACTCTTGAAGTTGACTAAAGGCTTTTTCTCGCAATATATGGCATAACCGAACTTCAATAATTCCTGCCATCATTATAAAAAAGAAAATGACGCATCCTTGAATCAAGGTAATACCAGCATATATTGCAATAAAAAATAAAATATTTTTATTACTTTCCTCAGTACCTAAAAAAGGAACAAGAGAATCTATTGCATACCGTGTAAACAAGGGATAAACCCCGTCTAAAAGAGCTAAAAAAATCATACAAATAACGAGAATTCCAACTATGGGATACAGAGGTTTTGCATATTTAAATAACCGTTTCCACAGTCCCGCATCAAAATGAGAAGAAAATTCTTTTTCTTTAAACCCTTGTGGTTCTGGCATTTCTCTATCCTTGCTTTTCGGAGCCTTCTTGTAAATCGGCAAGTCGCCGATACAAGCCGTCTCTCTCCATTAACTCATTATGTGTTCCAGATGCCGTTATCTGTCCATTTTCGACTACAAGGATCAGATCTGCAGAAGATAGAGTTGTTAATCTATGAGAAATAATAATCATAGTTGTGCACACATTTCCGGTCTTACACGCTATTGCTTCTCTAATCTTTCTGTCTGTTTCGGTATCGACTGCGCTTAGACTATCATCCAAAATTAATATTGAAGATTTTCTAACCAATGCGCGAGCAAGGGAAAGCCTCTGCCTCTGTCCACCAGAAAGAGTCACTCCCCGCTCTCCAACCATTGTGTCATAGCCTCCAACAAAGCCCTCAACAACATTATGTAAAGAAGCTGCCCTAGCAGCACCAAGAATGAGATCGTCGGTTGCATCTTTATTTCCCATGCGAATATTTTCAGTTATATTTTTTCCATATAAAAAACCTTCTTGAAGTACAAGAGAGATTTTTTTTCGTAATTCTTTTTTAGGGATATTTCGAATATCAATACCACCAATTTTGATGCGTCCCTCTGTTGGTTCATATAAGCGAAGAAGTAAATGAACTAAGGTGGATTTTCCACTTCCTGTAGGCCCAACTACAGCAAGTCGTTTTCCTTTCTCCAGTACAAAATTAATATTAGATAGCACCCTTGTACCATCAGGATACGTAAATCCAACGTCTATAAATTCTATATTTCCTTCTGACCAGTTTGAATTTTCATCATTTCTGCAGTCTAACTCTTCTTCTTCTGAAAGTGCCAATAATTCTGCTATTCTGCCGAGTGCTACCCGAGTCTTCCCCGCATCTGCCAAAAGTCTTCCAAACTGTCTTATTGGCCATAATGTTTGTTGCTCATAGGTTAAGAATAAAACAAGAAGACCAAGACTCACGGTTCCAGCGCTCATCATAAAAAGGCCTGCTCCAAGCACTATTGCAACTTGCAACAAGCCTAAAAAACTCGAAACTCCCCAAAAAAGTCCGAGAAGAACAATTAACTTAAACACCTGGTCTCGAAATTTATCATTTGCTTTTCTAAACCGGGTCTTTTCATATTCTTGTCGTGCAAATGCGCGCACAACACGTACTCCCGTTACATTTTCTTGTATTATTCCAGAAAGAACTCCTTCTTTTTCATCTGCACCAAGAAAAACTTTCTCTACAATAAAATGAAAACCAAAAGAGTACACAAGAATAAAAGGAACAACTAAAACGCCCCAAAAAGTAAGACTAGGACTAAGGCTATATAAAATAGGAAAGGCAAAGACCGCCAAAACGACAGTGCGAAACATTTCCATTAATTCTAAACCTAAAAACCGTTTTGTAGTTTCAACGTCAGATGTACAGCGTTGAAGCCAGTCACCTGACTGAGAGCGCAACAATGTTTCGTATGGTAAATCTTGAACGTGAGAATACAATGAATCGCGCATTTGTTTTGCAGCATGTTCAGCCGCAGAATTCGCAGTATAGGTAGAGAGAAAACTGTTAAAGGTCTGAAATATAATGCTTGCGATAAAAGCTAAAGCAACTGCCCAAAGATTTTCTCGAAACCATAATCGAAGAATCCAGACGCCCTCAGTAACTACGTGATTTTGTGAAACAGCTTCAACAGGAATTGGAAGAATTCCTCCTCCTTGAAGCTCGGGTCCTAATAGCCACGTAAATAAGCCTTTCATTAAAAATGGTACAGAAGGAAGTTTTGATCCTAAAATACTATCTATAGTAAGCGTTATAAAAACAGGTGCTAAAAAAATGAAAAAAGCTTCAAAACAAAGAGCAAGCATTCCTATAAAAAAAATAAATCTGCGACCCTTGAGCGATTTCCATAAAAGACTTAACCGAGCCCATGGTGCCCAGTTATTTTTTTTTATTACATACGATTCAATTGTTTGTTGTAACACAGAGTTACTCCCGTATTGTATAAAGCTTATTTCAAACATAAAAAAAGGACCAGGCCAAACAGGCGATGATCCTTTTTAAGTACGGTAAAAGAACGTTACAGATTTTTACCAAAGGGAAGAACATTACTGCACTATTTACAATAACTCATAAGCAATACCATCAAGAAATACTAATACCCCTTGTTCTTTATAGTCAATAGAATCTAGATATATTTAAAAAAACGTTTTTCCAAAGAACTAAATGTTTTTTCATCAGGAGGACTTTCAATAGAACCAAAAGGCATTTGTGCTAACAGTTTCCAACTTATAGGAATACTCCACTCCTTAGAAACCTGTAAATCAATTAGCGGATTATAATGCTGTAAAGAAGCTCCTAAGCCGAGACTTTCTAAACCAGACCATACTACAAACTGTAACATACCATTAGATTGTAAAGACCAAAGAGGGAAATGGTCTTTATATAATTCAAAATCTTTCATCAATCCTGAAACAACTGTTTGATCTTCAAAAAAAAGAACAGTACCAATTCCAGAATCAAAGGCCTTTATCTTCTTTTCTGTTTCTTCGAAGGCCTCTTTCGGTACTATCAGTTCTAAACTTTCTTTAACCATTTTCCAAAATAGGGAGCTATGTTCATTCATTAAAAGAACAACCCTCCCACTTTGAGAGTTAAAAGCAGAAGGTGTATGAAGTATTGCCTTTTCTAAAACTTTTTCAATTTTAAAAAAAGGAACTTTCGAATTTTTCCCAATTTTATATATACTGCGTCGATTTTCTACTACATCAAAAAATGAATTTTTCATATTTCAATTTTCTCCTTTACTAATAATGTAACACTTGGTTAACAAATAGAAAAGAAAAAACATCTGTGTTATACTTTTACTATGTTTGAACCATTAGTGCGTAGCGCATGTTTCTTTTCTTTAGCCCTGAGTCTTTTTTTTCCTTTGCAAAACCAAAATAATAATTTTTTTTTCGATCCAACAAATAAAACTCCTACAAGTAAGTTTATATTACCAAAACACAACCCTGAAGATATGGTGTTACACAAGGAAGCCTTTTCCTTGTTATATAATGTAAAAACAAAACAAGCTGATTGGGTAGCCTACGAACTAACCTTAGACGAGGTCTTTGGAACAGAAACAGAAAGATCAAACAACTTTAAGACAGACAAAGAAGTTCCCTTAGGAGCTGCTAATAACGAAGATTATAAAAAATCAGGCTACGACAGGGGACATCTTGCACCAGCAGCTGATATGAAATTCTCTAAAACAGCTATGGAAGAGTCTTTTCTTTTTACCAATATTAGTCCGCAATCTCCTTCTTTTAATAGAGGAATTTGGTCATCTTTGGAAGCTACAGTACGCTATTGGGCTGTTATAAATGAAGCTGTTTTAATTATCTCTGGCCCAATCTTTAATACAGAAGAATATCTCACAATAGGTACAAATTTTATTGCTATTCCAGCCGCTTTCTATAAGATTATTTTAGATTACCGAGAACCTGAAAAAAAAGGTATAGCTTTTATTATTCCAAACAGTAAACAAGAAAAGAACCTTTTGTTTTTTGTATGCTCTATAGATGATGTAGAGTCAACAACAGGAATCAACTTTTTTCCTTTGCTTAGCCCATTTGAAGAAGTCCTTCTGGAATCTACATATAACACAGACCTATGGCCAATGATAGAGTTTTCGTTAAGAAAGCATCCCTACCCTGAACGCTAAGACTTAAGTCTTTAACATTGACTTTCTATACAAATCTCTTCAAAGTATAAATATATGAATTTTACTATTTTACGCCAATCTATTTTATCTCTCGCTTCGTTTACCTTTGCACGCTCTGGTGGTCCTGGTGGACAAAATGTAAACAAGGTCAACACCAAGGTTATTCTTTCTTTGCACATTGATTCCTTAGAAGGTATTACAAACGAAGAAAAACAGAGAATTAAAGAACGCCTGAATTACAGAATGTCTCTAGAGGGAACTATTTCAATTACCTGTGAAGAAGAGAGAAGTCAGTTACGAAACAGAGAAATCGCCTTAAAAAAAATGGAATCACTGCTTATCATATCAAGTAAGGCAGAACGAAAAAGAATACCTACTCGCCCAAGTAAAGCAGCTAAACTTCGTAGGTTATCAGAAAAGAAACATCACTCAAAAAATAAAGACTATAGAAAGACACCTTCTAAAGAGGATTAATAGTGCATTAAATGTTTCACGTGAAACATTTAATGGTTTATTCTGCTTAAAATCTATATTGTTTCACGTGAAACATTTTAAATAAAAAAAACCGTTTGACAGCTTTAAGTAAACTTAAAAACTGCCAAACGGTCCTCCTTTTATACAACCGGTCCTTTCTAAACCGTTTATATCAATTAATCATCGTCTTCTTCATTATTTGTTTCGTTTTCTTGCTCATCTTCATCTTGTACGTCATCTTCTTGGTTATCGTCTTGATCCAAGAGATCGTCGTCAGAATCAGTAGACAAATCAGACTCATCACTGCCGTCGAGATCAAGTTCACCAGATATAGAAATCATAGCTTTATTTTCAGCATCTAGTTCTTTATCAGCATCGTCTTCGTTTGCAACAGTATCAATTCCAATCAAAATATCTGGTTTATTAATATTTAAGATTCGAACACCCTGAGCGGCTCTACCCATAGTACTTATGGTATCTACTTTTACTCGAATGGTTTTTCCCTGACTGGTAATACAAACAACTTCTTCAGTATCACAAACGGTCAAAAGACCAACAAGTTCTCCTGTCTTTTCATCAGTAGTGTATATTTTCTGTCCACCAGTACCTCTTCCATGGGGCATAAACTCGGAAAAATGAACTCGTTTGCCATATCCGCACTCAGACATAACAAGCATGCTTTTATTGTCTACAACAAGCAGAGCTCCAGCGAGTTCATCTTGATTGGTGAGGCGTAAGCCAATTACACCGCGAGAAGCTCTCCCTAATGGGCGAATATCTTTTTCAGACATCCGTAGAGCCCTTCCCTGTCGGGTTATTAACATAATTTCATCTGTACCACTTGTAAGGATTCCGCTAATAAGACGATCACCTTCGTCGAGCTTAATAGCAATAATTCCACGTGTTTTAGCGTTTCTAAAATTAGTTGTAGTAACTTTCTTGACTATTCCGGCAGCAGTTGCCATAAGAAGATATTCATCTTCACTAAAATCTTTTAGCTTTACTACAGTGGTTATTTCTTCATCCGTAGAAACACTAAGTAAAGATTTAATATGAGAGCCCCGACTATTTCTACTTGACTCAGGTATTTCATGAACTTTAATCCAATACGCTTTTCCTGCGCTCGTTATAAACACAACGTGATCATGAGTTGAAGCAGTAAACAACTGATGAATAAAATCATCTTCTACAAGTTTTGCGCTGTTTGACCCTTTACCACCTCGGTTTTGGCTCTTATAAGCTGAAGAAGGAACTCTCTTGATATAACCCAAATTCGAAATAAGTATGACCATTTCTTCTTTTTGAATTAAATCTTCAATGTTTATTTCTTCTATTTCATCAGAAACAATATCTGTTCGTCTTTTATCTCCAAATTTCGTTGCAAGTTCATTTGCTTCTTTTTTTATTAATGCAAGAATTTTAAGAGGGTTCGCAAGAAGATCTTTGTAATACTCAATAATAGCTTCAAGCTCTGCCAATTCTTGTTGAAGTTTTTCAATTTCAAGACCAGTAAGTCTTCCAAGACGCATATCTACAATAGCTTGAGCCTGGGCATCTGAAAACTCAAAACGTTCTTTAAGAGCATTTTTTGCAGCATCTATATTACGGGATTTTTTGATTATCGCAATAACTTCATCAATATTATTAAGAGCTATAACTAAACCGCGTAAAATATGAGCTCGCTCTTCTGCTTTACGTAGATCAAACGTAATTCGGCGAGTAACAACATCGACTCGGTGCTCAACATAATAGTGAATCATTTGCTTAAGATTTAGTGTTTCCGGGCGTCCTTTAACAAGAGCCAGATTTATTACACCGAAGGAAGACTGTAAAGAAGTGCGAGAAAACAATTGATTCAAAACAACTTTAGTTATAGCGCCGCGTTTTAATTCGATAACAATTCGCATTCCGTCTCTATCAGACTCGTCGCGAATTTCTGAAATACCGTCTATTACCTTATCTCTAACCAATTCTGCAATACGAGTAATAAGAGTTGCTTTATTAACGGTATAGGGAATTTCGGTAAAAATAATAGTTTCTTTTCCACGTTTGTCTATTTCAATACTAAATCGACCACGAACGATTATTTTTCCTCGTCCCGTCTTGAAGGCCTGGCGAATTCCCTTTCTTCCAAAAATAATTCCGCCAGTTGGAAAATCAGGACCCTTCATATGAGTCATGAGATCTTCAATAGAACATTCGGGATTATCTATGTACTCTCCTATTGCTGCAATTATTTCATTAAGATTATGAGGAGGAAGATTTGTAGCCATACCAACGGCAATACCACTTGCTCCGTTTGCAAGAAGAAAAGGAAAGGCTCCAGGTAAAACAAGGGGCTCTTTCATTGAATCATCATAGTTAGGACCGAAATCTACTGTTTCTTTTTTTATATCTTCTATTATAGTTTCTGCAATCTTAGCAAGTCGACTTTCTGTATAACGCATAGCAGCTGGAGGGTCACCATCAACAGATCCAAAGTTACCCTGACCCTGTATAACAGGATACCTAAGTGAAAAATCTTGAGCAAGACGAACGAGGGCGTCATAAATAGATTGATCACCATGAGGGTGAAATTTACCTAAAACGTCTCCAACGATACGTCCGCACTTTTTAAAAGGAGTATTAGCTCTTACTCCCATTTCTTCCATAGAATATAAAATTCTTCTATGTACGGGTTTTAAGCCATCTCGAACATCTGGAAGTGCTCTACTTACAATAACTGACATAGCATAATTTAAATATGCTGTTTTAACTTCTTGTTCAATCGATATGGGTATAAGCCTACCACCAGGCTGTTTTTCCTGTTCACTCATTGAGCATCAACTCCTCATTAAACATCCAGATTGGATACATAAATTGCATTTTCTTCTATAAATTTCCGTCTGGGTTCAACATGTTCGCCCATTAAGGTTGTAAACGTTCTATCTGCTTCAACTGCATCATCCAAAGTAACACGCATCATAAGTCGTGTTTCAGGATTCATTGTAGTGTCCCAGAGTTGGTCGGGATTCATTTCACCAAGACCCTTGTATCGCTGAATATTAACCTTATCCGGATCTTTATCAATTTCTTTCATTATTTTTTCTTTTTCAGCATCATCGTAGGCATACTGAGTTTTTTTATCCCAAGATATTTTATACAAAGGAGGCATCGCTAAATAAATATAGCCATCTTTAACAATATCTGTCATATAGCGATAAAAGAAGGTTAATAAAAGAGTTCGTATATGGGAGCCGTCAACGTCGGCATCGGCCATAATAATAATTTTATGATATCGCAATTTTTCAGGATTAAAGGTTTCCCCAATGCCAGCACCAAGACTTAAAATAATAGGAAGAAGTTTTTCATTTCCAATAACCTTATCTATTCTTGTTTTTTCTACATTAAGCATTTTTCCCCACAAAGGAAGAATTGCTTGAAATTTTCGGTCTCGTCCCATTTTAGCAGACCCACCAGCAGAGTCTCCTTCTACTATGTAAATTTCACACTTAGATGCATCTTTTTCAGAACAATCAGCAAGTTTACCTGGTAATCCAGAAGCATCCATAGCACTTTTACGGCGAGTAGCATCGCGAGCTTGTCGTGCTGCAATACGTGCTTTAGCTGCTAAAACACCTTTTTCTAGAATTAAGTTTATTACATCAGGATTTTGTTCAAGGTATAATGTTAACTGCTCGTTAACAAATCCTTCCACAATTCCTCTTACCTCTGTGTTACCTAGTTTTGTTTTTGTCTGACCTTCAAATTGTGGCTCTGGTATTTTAACAGATAAAACTGCAGTTAAGCCTTCTCTAACGTCATCGCCGGAAAAGGTTTCTTCCATTTTTTTTGCAAATTTAGAATTCTTTAAAAATTCATTTAAAACTCTCGTTAAGGCACTCTTAAATCCAACTAGATGAGTACCCCCTTCTCGAGTATTTATATCATTTACAAAACTAAACATAATCTCGCTATATGAATTATTATATTGTAAGGCAATATCTACAATTACATCATCTCTTTCACCAGAGATGAAAACAGGTTCTTTATGTAGTACATTTTTGTTTTCATTCAAATAAGAAACAAACGAGCTTATACCACCCTCAAAACTAAAGACAACTTCTTTAGGAACAACAAGTCTTTCATCTCTAAAGATAATTTTTATTCCACTATTGAGAAAAGCAAGTTCTCTTATGCGGTTGGCGAGAATATCAAAATTATATGTAATTGTGTCGGTAAATATAGTATTATCGGCTAACCAACGAATAGTTGTTCCTCGTTTTTCTGTTTCTCCAAGTCTTTTAATAGGAGCAGTTGCGTCGCCTTTTTCAAATTTTATATAATGATCAAAACCATCTTTAGCAACATAGGCTTCCATCCACGTTGAAAGTGCATTTACAACAGAAACACCAACACCATGGAGACCACCAGAAACTTTATATGAACCTTTATCGAATTTTCCACCAGCGTGAAGACGCGTTAAAACAAGTTCAAGAGCGCTTACACCTTCAGAAGGATGAATATCAACTGGAATTCCTCTTCCATTATCTTCTACACGTACTATATCGTTTTTCTCTAGAACAACAAGAATAGTATCGCAATGACCGGCCATAGCCTCGTCAATACAATTATCAATAACTTCATATACTAAATGATGTAATCCATCTGGTCCGGTTGAACCAATATACATTCCAGGTCTTTTTCGAACAGCCTCGAGACCTTTAAGAACGGTAATATTGTTGGCTGAATAGGAGGGCGAATTCATTTTGTATCCTTATATAGTAGAAACATGTATTTTCTATACTACCGTCATTGTCAAAAAAAGTAAAGAAGGGTTATAATAGCCCACTATGGGTACATGGGATTATAGTGTTTTCTGGAAAGAAACAGTCAGCCAATTTAGTAGCGAACTCACCGAACAAGAATTTACCATGTGGTTTAACATGGAATATGAAATGTCTGAAGAGTCTTCAATAACCGTCTCTGTTCCCTCGGGGTTTTATAGAGATCAAGTAAAACAAAGATATCAAAATAGAATAGAAGCCAGATTATATGAATTATCTGGGCAACATATTTCTATTAACTTTGATGTTAAACCTCGAAAAAAGGTTGAAAACTCATCTAATTCAAAAGAAAAAGAATCGGTTCATTATAATGAATCAAATCAGGTTACTCAAAAACCAAAAGTATTATCTCAAAAACACACTGAAATTTCTCAAAAAAGAACTACTCACCCGCAATTACGTATGGAATATACTTTCTCAAATTTCGTTATTGGTGAAAATAATTCTTTTGCAGCTAATGCAGCAATAGCAATAGCTAAAAATCCAGGAAAGGCTTATAACCCTTGTTTAATTTATGGAGGTGTTGGATTAGGAAAAACTCATCTTATGCAAGCTATAGGAAATATGGCATGGACAGAAAATGAAAGTAAAATTATTTATATATCTGCAGAAAACTTTACAAATGAATTTGTAGAATCTATAAAAAACAACAAAACGCAAGATTTTAAAAATAAATATAGAAATGCCGATATGCTTCTTATAGATGATATTCACTTCTTGCAAAAAAAAGACTCTACACAAGAAGAACTTTTCCATACATTTAATACACTCTATGATTCTAATAAACAAATAATTTTTACTTGTGATAGACCTGTTTCAGAGTTAAAAAATCTTTCTGAAAGACTTCGCTCTCGTTTTGAAAGAGGATTAAATGTAGATCTTCAGCCACCAACATATGAAACGCGATGTGCTATACTTTCTAAAAAAACTGATGCTCGAGGAGTTAATATTCCTCAAGAAGTTCTTAATTTAGTTGCAAAAAATATTTCTTCCAATGTACGAGATTTGGAAGCTTCTCTAACAAAGTTAATTGCATATGCAGAATTGACAAAAAAACCAGTAACATTAGAAACAGCTCAACAGCAATTAAGAGATTCATTTGGAGCTCCAAAGCAAAACAATGTTACAATAGAAACAATTCAGAAAGTAGTTGCAGAATACTTTTCTCTTTCTTTTTCAGACATTAAAGGTAAAAAAAGAACAAAAGCAATATCTTTTCCACGACAAGTTGCTATGTATATCGCACGCGAAATAACAGAATACTCAACAACGGAATTAGGTATTGAGTTTGGAGGAAGAGACCATACAACTGTTATACATGGATGTCAAAAAATTGAAGAACGTCTAAAAGCTGAACCTTCATTAGAAACGACTATTCAAAAATTGAATAAACTTATAAAAGACTATAACAGTTAATTTTAGTTTTTTTCTTGTGTATTTTATGTTAGTATGTTGTGTGCAAGGCCTTAACAGTCTTGGTTCCTGTGTATATGTGTATATGTAAGTAAGGCTTTAACGTAAGTTATTAAACCTGTAATTTCT
>DATFIA010000096.1:0-8222 GCA_035270545.1 Treponemataceae bacterium | reverse complement strand
ATTCCACGGTCAGAAACAAGCACATTCGAGCCACCTCCCAAAAGAGAAACGGGAATATTCAAGCTTGTAGCTTTTTCTATAATAAACAGAAGTTGCTCGACAGATGAAGGTTCAACAAAGATGTCGGCCGGACCGCCAACTCGAAACGAAGTATGATTAGCCATTGGTTCATCAAAGCGAAGCGTTATGTCAGGCGACGAGGAAGAATACATTATGTTGCTATTTTCCCATATTTTACGTACAGTACACATGTCAAAGCAGTATACTATAATAATACTTAAAAATCGAGACCAGGAGGAAGCAATGCCTTTAGAACTATACAATACATTGGGACGAGAACTCCAAGAGTTTAAGCCAATATTTCCGGGTAAAGTAGGTTTTTACGGATGCGGACCAACTGTATATAACTACGCGCATATTGGAAACATGAGAGCCTACGTTTTTCAAGACATTCTAAAACGCTCTCTTAAATTCCTCGGATATGATGTGACTCACGTCATGAACATAACCGATATAGGTCATCTCTCTGGAGATGATGATGACGGTGAAGACAAAATGGTACGAACTGCTCAAGAGCGAAATCAGTCTGTTTTGGAAATTGCCGAGTATTATACCTCTGCATTTTTTAAAGATACTGACCTCCTTAATATTGAGCGTCCAACAATAACGTGTAAAGCAACTGATCACGTCCAGCAGATGATCGATCTTATAAAAAAACTTGAAAAAAATGGTCACACTTATATGGCCGCTGGAAACCTGTATTATGATATTTCTACCTTCGCTGACTACAAAAAACTTGCAAATATACAAACTGATGATCTAAAAGCTGGGGCAAGAATTGAAGTAGATAAAAACAAAAGAAATCCACATGACTTTGTTTTATGGTTTACTAAAAGTAAATTCGAAAACCAAGCTCTCACTTGGGACTCTCCTTGGGGCCGCGGGTACCCTGGCTGGCACATAGAATGTTCCGCTATGAGTATGGAATATCTGGGTGAACAAATAGACATTCACACTGGTGGAATTGATCATATCCAAGTGCATCATACCAATGAAATTGCTCAGTCCGAAGGTGCAACAGGAAAAAAATGGGTTAATTACTGGCTCCATAATGAATTTTTAGTTTTGGATAAAGGTAAAATGTCAAAATCGTCAGGCTCATTTCTTACCTTACAATCGATTATTGATCAGGGATTTGAACCCCTAGATTATAGATTTTTCTTAATTGGCGCCCATTACAGAAGTCAAATTACGTTCTCACCTGAGTCTATGGAAAGCGCAAAAAACGCTCGGAAAAATCTGGTTTTACGGATCTCAAAGCTCTTATCAAACAGCGAACAACCATCCTCAGAGCTACAAGATTCCAGTGCACAGAGCAAGGCAAAGAATCCACTTGTAATTGAATTTATTGAGCGATTTCGTAACGATATAGAAGCCGACCTTAATACACCTCGAGCATTATCTGAACTCCAAGGTCTTGTACGCGCTACAGGAATTCCTTCAAATGAAGCCATTGAAGCGGTACAACTCTTTGACTCAGTATTGGGACTAGATCTCATTAACTCTGCAAAGAAATTACTTGATGCTGAAAAAAATACAAATACTTCAAATCCTCGCATTGATACCTTGATAATTGAACGAACAGAGGCAAAAAAAGCAAAAAACTTTGCTCGAGCAGATGAAATCCGTAACCAATTGAAGGCTGAAGGTATTTTATTAGAAGATACAGCAGAAGGAACTATCTGGAAAATGGCGCCAGAGGAACAGAAATGATCTGTAACATTTCGGGGGCATGGTTTGTTTGACTCAGTAGTGTATCTTGATGCAAACCGAGATGAAGATTTCCGTACTATTTACACGGTAACTATGCCAATTCTTTTTAGAATCGCGCTCAGAATTGCCGGGAATGAGGAAGCCGCTGAAGATCTCTGTCATGATTCGCTCATAAAAATGACCGAAAAAGACATGAAGTTTCCATCAATTAACGATGCTAAATATTGGCTTATACGTGTTGTAAAAAATGCATCCCTCAATTATGCGAAACGTAAGGGACGAGAGAGAAGAGCATACGATAGGGCACTCAAAGAAGATAAGCCAACGATAGATTCAGGTGAAACAGCACTCCTTAAAGAGGATACTATACAAAAGGTTAGAGAAGCAGTTGAAAAACTGCCGGAAAATCTTCGATCTGTAATACAGCTTAGCGATTATGGTGAGCTTAATTACAAAGAAATAGGACGGATCCTTGGAATTTCTGAGGGAAATGTAAAGGTTCGCATGTTTCGTGCACGAGAACAACTTACACGTTTGATAGGAGAAGAAGATGTCTACATGCCCTAATTCAGATCTTTACTCAGCCTATGTAGATGGCGAAGTACCTTCCCCTTGGAAGGAAAAACTTGAAGCGCATATTTCACACTGCAAAGCTTGCAGAATACGAGTTTCTCGCTATGAAGCGTTGAGTAAAATCTTGAAAATTGAGACATCAATACCAACTCAGGAATTCTTATCAGAATCCCTTGCAAAACTTGAAAGCAAAATTGCGGTGAGAAAACAACAGAGATTGCTTTCAAATCAACATAAAGAATCTGTAATTTTCTGGAAAAACTCTTCCATTAGAATGCCTATTCCCCTATTTGCTGCGCTTTTTCTTGCGGCAATTTTTATTCCAACTTTTTTTACTCGAAAGGCAGCTGAAGAACTCTATAATATGAAAGAAGTTGCGAGTGCAACACATCCACTCATTAACACTGTAGGGTTTGGAACTAATTCCCACGAAATTATAAATACATCATCTTCAGTATATAGTACTGATCTTCCTGAAAAAACTATTGCTTCTTATCTTACATCTTCTTCTGGGCAACAGATTTTTACAATGATCAATTATGCCCGAAAATTCGCTACTAATAAAGATTTGTTTTCTGAGGCTGAAATTATAATTATAAAATTACCTAACATAACACAGTTTAGTAATACCGGTGAAGATTCTTTCTTTCTAACTGAACCACTGCAGCAAGCTGCAGGTTATTACAAATGAAAAAAAAAAATATAATTTCACTTTTTCAAAGATCAGACCTAATACGGTTTTTGACTATACCTTTTCTTTTTCTCATCTTAACAGCAGGAATTGGAGGAATCACACTCCTTGGCCATTCTAAACCTCATATTGAAACAATCTCTCCAAATATAGGGGAACCCGGAGATATACTCGTAATAAAGGGTTCAAATTTTGGTAAAGAACAAAATGATAATTGGGTCGAAATAAACGGAAGTAGAATTACTGAAAGTTCCTACAGAAAATGGGAAGATACTGTTATTTTAGTTGAATTACCTCAAAACATACGAGATGGACTCGTGTATATTCATACCAAAACAAGTAAAAGCAAACCAGTCATGTTTGCAAATAAAAAAAACATTCCAGTTGCGGCTCAAATAAAAACAGACCAAGGGATGCCTTTTATAGAATCCTTTGACAGTGATACCGGAGAAACAGGAAAAAAACTGATAATACGAGGTAAAAATTTTGGACTTAATCGCAGCGGATCTCAAGTTCTCTTTGCATGGCAAATAGATTCAGGAATTCCGGTTGCAACAACATCGCGTACTGCTCAATTGAGCATTTCTGGTTCAGAACATGATTTTGATTATGAATTTTGGAGCGACCAAGAACTTCGAGTTCGCGTCCCCGATGGCGCTGTTTCTGGAAACGTATATGTACTTACAGAAAGAGGATTAAGCAATACACGCCCTCTTCGACTCGTTAATCAATCTGGTACAAAAAACTATCCAAACAAAAGAACCTATATACTTTCCATGCAAGTAGATATTTCTCGAATTGAAGCTTCAGGAGAAAATACTTTATTTATTCGAATTCCCTTACCAGTTCTTACTCCCTCTCAGCGAGATGTTCAACTTACAGCTTCATCTCCACAACCGTATATTGAAAACTATCAAAATACAATTTTACATCAACTTGACAACCTTAAAACGGGCAAAGATATAAAAATAGCCCATTCAATTGCTATTTCTGTAAGCGATGTTATTACTACAATAAATCCAGTTCAGGTGAAACCTTACAAAGAGACTAATTCACCCCTTTATATACAATATACCTCCCCCGACAACGTTGTTCCCTCTGCCAACCCTAAAATAAAAGAAACCGCCATGGAAATTGTAAAAAAGGAAAAAAACCCTTGGAGAAAAGCAAAACTCATTTATGACTGGATCTTAGAAAATATTAAACCTATGCCAGGAAAAAATCCTGACCGTTCAATAGAAACAGCCCTTACTGAAAAAACAGGAGATGCCTATGATATGGCCCTTTTATTTACAGCCCTTGCTCGTGCGGCGGAAATTCCGGCTGTACCCGTTGCAGGGATTCTTGTTAACAATAAAAGACAGGCACAAAATCATTGGTGGGCAGAATTCTGGATTGAAGGAACAGGATGGGTACCTGTAGATCCAGGCCTTGGTGCTGGATATCCTATAGAAATGAGAAGTGATGATAGAAAAAACTGGTATTTTGGGAATTGTGACTCATCACACATTGCCTTTTCTCGAGGTTGGAGCGATCATAAACAGATGACGCCAAACAGCAAGGTAGTCTATAAACCTCGCTCTTTTGCTTTCCAGCCAATTTGGGAAGAGTCATCTGCTCAGATAAAAAGCTATGCCTCATTCTGGGGAACACCCGGAGTAACGGGCGTATATTAACACCACACATATAGGAGTTCTTAATGGTAACAGTTCTTTCAGTCGGAGGCTCTATTGTAGCTCCAGACAATCCAGATCCGGATTTTTTACTACGATTTTCTTCACTTATCCGCAGCTGGTTGGCCGAAGATAATTCACGAAAACTTATTATGGTGGTTGGAGGAGGCGGTCCTGCACGCTCATATCAAAAAGCTTTTCGAGAAATTTGTCCCTCTGGCAATAATGATGAGGCTGATTGGATAGGTATTATGGCTACAAGATTAAACGCTCAACTACTTAAAGCAGTTTTTTCAGATATCTGTCTTACAGATGTTATCTATGACCCAACGAGTGTAGATGTTTTTACCGGCCGAGTACTCGTAGCTGCCGGATGGAAACCTGGTTTTTCGACAGATAACGATGCGGTTCTTTTAGCAGAACGCTTTAACGCAAAAACGGTTATTAATCTTTCAAATATCGCAAGAGTGTATACCGATGACCCACGAGTAAACCCCGACGCAAAACCCATAGATGATATTAGTTGGGCAGATTTTCGGGCAATTGTCGGTGACGAATGGTTACCTGGAAAAAATGTACCCTTTGACCCTATTGCAAGCATCCATGCACAAAAAGCAGATATTTCTGTTATTTGTGCAGCAGGTCGCGATATTGATAATCTCAGAGCAATACTAGACGGAAAATCTTTTATAGGAACAAAAATTCATAGCTAATTGAGACCCTATCAAAATTATCTTGCTTTTGATTTTCGCTCAGCTATATAAACGTATAAGTAATTTTTCAAGTTTTATGCCATATTCGCGGTCACTTGCCCAAGTTCCGGCAAGGCCGTGAATACGAGGGGCCTTACCTTTAGGATTCACATATTTATAACGAGGATCTACCAAATCGCCAACTAAAGGCTCACTCGTTCCATATCCTTTTAAATGCTGAATATGCGCCCGAACTCCTGTTTGCTCGTCTGGAAAAGCAAGACCAGGTTCTCCCGGTCCAAGGGAACCCAAGCCACAAAAATTATTCATTTCTTTTGTAACAAGACCTCCAAATCGTAAAAACCCCGTCTCGAGACACATTTGAACAAATGCAACATCATGATTAATACCTTCTACTTTACTTTCAGCTATATATAAATGAGCAAGGCGTCGAACTCGAATAAGATCTGCAGAGGGGTTTTGCTCTAAAAAGAAGTCATACAATTTATCAGATGACATTTTGCCTGGAGAAACAATAAGAAAAGAAGGACTTAATGGAATTTGATCTTCTCTTTCAACCGGAAAATTAGAGGTAGTTGCACATGAAACCAAACTAAAAATCACTAAACCCATAATAAAAATAATTTTTACAAACTTCATGACTTGTATATCGGATTATTCGGGCAAAAAGTGAGAATTCGGCGAAAAGATATGTGGAGATAAAATGATAGAGAAAAAAAAACCCGATATTCGTGAACGAATTCAACAAAAAGGACCAAGATCATTAAGTGATTCTGAATTAATCGCTCTACTTTTAGGGACAGGGACAAAAGAAAACCCGGTATTGAGTCTTGCAAACCAAGTGGTTAAATGGTTAGAAAATCCAAATAGTGATATTCAGTTTCAATCATTAAGACACATTTCTGGAATGGGAGAAAGCAAAGCGGGTACTGTTATTGCAGCTCTTGAACTCGGGCGCAGATTTTCTGGTATTATTCAAAAAAAAATCTCCAGTGCTGCAGATGTCTTTCCTCTTATTCAACATTATGCAGACAGAAAACAAGAACAATTTCTCTGTGTTTCATTAAATGGCGCTCATGAGGTTTTAGGAATTCGAGTTGTGAGTATTGGAATTCTTAATAAAACGATAGTACACCCGCGCGAAGTGTTTGGCGACCCCATCACAGACAGAGCCGCAGCGATTATAGTCTGTCACAATCATCCAAGTGGACAACTAGAACCATCGGAAGAAGATAAAAATATTACACGAAGATTAAGTAATGCAGGTGAAATTCTAGGAATTAGCCTGCTTGACCATCTTATAATTAGTCCACGAGGCGGATATTTCAGTTTTATAGAAGCAGGTCTTCCTTTATCTTAATTATTTTACTTAAAAAGAAAAAAGAACTTGAGGGATCTTAATATAGATGATATTGTGAAAAATCTTTTTATTTTCATTTACACAGGAGGATTTTTCGTATGGAAAAGCTATTTAAGCTCAAAGAACACGGAACAAATACGCGCACAGAAATTATTGCGGGTATTACAACCTTTCTCACCATGGCATATATTCTGGCCGTAAACCCAGGAATTCTTGGGGATGCAGGAATGGATCCAGCAGCAGTTTTTACCGCAACAGCTCTTGCCTCTGCAATAGCAACCTTGGTAATGGCTTTTTCTGCTAACCTGCCAATAGCACTCGCTCCAGGCATGGGTCTAAATGCATTTTTCTCCTACACTGTCGTTCTTGGAATGGGTTACTCATGGCAAACAGCACTTACCGCTGTATTTCTAGAAGGTATCCTTTTTATAATCCTTTCTTTTGTAAACGTACGTGAGGCAATAGTAAACTCCGTACCCCTTAATCTTAAAAAAGCGGTTGCTGTAGGTATTGGTATTTTCATTACCCTCATTGGCATGAAAAACGCTGGAGTTATTGTTGCAAACGGTGCCACATTAGTTTCAATTGGAAATGTTACTGAAGGAGCTGCATTACTTGCTCTCATCGGTCTTATAATTACCGCTGTTCTCTATGCACTAAAGGTTCACGGAGCAATTTTAATCGGAATTTTGGCAACTACTATTATTGGTATTCCTATGGGAATAACCGCACCAATGGGTGGATGGGAAAATTTCACCTTTTTTAGTCTTCCTGCAGCACCTCACGCTTTTGCCCTCGATTTTTCAAATGTGTTAACTTTGAAATTTTTCACTGTCTTCTTTTCATTTCTTTTTGTTGATATTTTTGATACAGTTGGAACGCTTGTTGGGGTCAGCACACAGGCTGGTCTTCTTGATAAAGATGGAAACGTTCCCAAAGTAAAACAAGCTCTTCTTGCCGACGCAATTGGAACTTCTGCTGGTGCATTACTGGGAACTTCTACTGTTACTAGTTATATTGAAAGTTCTGCAGGTGTTGCAGCAGGTGGACGCACAGGACTCACCTCTCTTACGACAGGCCTTCTTTTCCTTCTTGCTTTGCTTTTTTCTCCTATTTTCCTTCTAATACCTGGAGCTGCGACAGCCCCTGCCCTCATCATTGTTGGATTCCTAATGATGACACCGGTAACAGGAATTGATTTTTCTGATCCTACAGAAGGAATTCCAGCTTTCCTCGCGATAGTCATGATGCCCTTTTGCTACAGCATTGCAGAAGGAATCGTTTATGGAGTTCTTTCTTATGTTATCCTTAAACTCTTCACCGGAAAAGCAAAACAAGTTCCTATAGTAACCTGGATTGTTTTTGCTGTATTTGTACTTCGCTTCTTTATCAAATAGATTCAAACACTTCCTTTTTTTCGCCCGTGAGAGTATCATTAC
>DATFIA010000095.1:0-2737 GCA_035270545.1 Treponemataceae bacterium | reverse complement strand
GGCAGAACTTGGAACCGTGTACAGATACGAGAGGTCTGGAACTCTTCACGGGCTCATGAGAGTTCGCGGGTTTACCCAAGACGACGCTCACATTATTTGTACCCCGGATCAAATTGAAGGCGAAATTGCAGAAGTTCTCCGGTTTTCTCTGTATATGCACAAGACACTTGGATTCACAGAAATTAAAGCCTACCTTGCAACTCGCCCTGAGGGAGATGGGGCTGTTGGAAGCCCTGAAGAATGGGAAACAGCCCTCGTTTCGCTTAAAAAAGCAGTAGAAAAAGAAGGACTTGCCTACGAGATGGATGAAGGCGGCGGAGCATTCTACGGCCCAAAAATTGACCTGAAAGTAAAAGATGCTATTGGAAGAGAATGGCAGCTCACCACAATTCAGTTCGACTTTAACGAGCCAGAGCGTTTTAATATGACCTACATCGATTCTGACGGTCAGAAAAAAAGGCCATACATGGTTCACCGAGCCTTGCTTGGTTCAATTGAGCGATTCTTTGGCGTATATTTGGAACACACAGCGGGAGCATTCCCAATCTGGCTTGCACCGGAGCAGGCTGTGGTTATTCCTGTTGGGCACGCCTTCGATGACTACGCAAAAGCCGTTACCGCAAAACTACGAGCCGCTGGAATTCGCGTTCGCAGTGACCTCAGCGATGATCGCATGAATGCGAAAATTAGAGACGGTCAAACTAAAAAGATCCCATACATGCTCGTTGTTGGACAAAAAGAAGCAGATGCAGGAATGGTAGCGCCTCGAACACGAGCGAATACCCAACTTCCCGCTGTTTCTATTGAAGACTTCATTGCAGAAATTTTGAAAAAAATAGAAATACACTCACTAGAACTATAAAAGACGTGCAAGAACGCAGGCTTAACATTGCAGAAATGCAATGTTAAGCCTGCTTTTATCCGCTAAAAAACACTCTTAAGTCAAATTTCATTGTAAAACCGTCATACACTTCACTTGGCACGCTTTATGCAAGTACTATAAGTGAAATATAAACCCTAAGGAGGTAGAGTATGCCAGGAAGAAATGGAATGGGCCCACAAGGAATGGGTCAAATGACCGGTAGAAAAATGGGCGTTTGCGCTGGAAATGGCGTGGGCCGCGGATTTGGATATGGCGGAAGAGGAATGGGGAGAGGCATGAGAGCAGGATTTGCAATGCAAATGCCGATAACCCCTATAGCAGAAAAAGAAATGCTTACCGCACAAACTGAATATCTCTCACAGGAACTGGAAGGTCTTAAAAAAAGACTTGCAGAACTTGAAGAAAAAGAATCATAACCGCATTTGTTTAATCCGTAACCGGTAGTACAGCCTCATGTAAAAAAATTCTTTTTACATGGGGCTTTTTCTGTTAGAATTATAATGAAACTTTCGAAAAATTTAAGGAGGTTACACACTATGTCAGATTTTTATCTTTCCGGAGTATGCGCACAACCCGCTAACTATGGCCCCTTGCGCGACGCAGATGGAAATGCCCGAATTTTAGGCCCTTGTGGCGACACAATGGAATTTTGGGTTTCTATAGACAACGACACTATTGAAGATGCCCGCTACACCAGCGACGGCTGCTTTAATTCAAATACCTGCGGCTCTACTCTCGCTCTTTTGGTGAGAGGAAAAAGAATTGAAGAAGCTCTAAGCATTACACCCGAGGACATTCGCACAAAAGCAAAAGATACCGCCGAAGATACCTACCATTGCTCAGAACTCGCAGTAGCAACGTTTAAAAAAGCTATTGAAAATTGGAAAAAAAGTAACCACAATAAATTGCGCTCTGGTAAAAAAAAAGAAGCAAGCCCTAAATCACCTATTGAACCCCGCCCCCATCTTATAGTTTCATGCCGAGACGCAGACGGAAAAGACAATGCACTCGTAGTGGTATATGGAGGAAACTGTAGTTTTGCTCCTAATGCAGTAATGATTGGCATTGTACCCTCACGCTACTCTTACACTATAATAAAAGAAACCGGCTGTTTTGTAGTTAATATTCCCTCTACTGCTCAAAAAGAACTGTATGACTATATGGGCTCTCATTCAGGGAGAGACGGTGATAAATTTGCAGCAATTAACGTGAAAAGTAAAACAGGAATAAAAGTCAACGCACCTCTTTTGTTAGATTGTCCAATAAATATTGAATGTACCGTAACAGACTCAATTGTAACCGGCTCCCACGAAATGTTTATTGGTAAAATTGAATATGTTCATGCTGATGCAGAACTACTAAACGAGAACGGTACAATAAACTGGAGTAAAATTAACCTATTGTAAAGGCACTTGAGTGAGAGTGTAATTTATTGTTATTGTTACACATGAATATAAGAGAAACCTTAGATAAAATTGCAGCAAAGCGCATTTTAGTTCTCGACGGAGCAATGGGCAGCATGATCCAAACCTTCGGTTTAACCGAAGAAGACTTTCGCGGAGAGCGCTTTGCTGAGCATACAGTATTAGTCAAAGGTAATAATGACCTACTCTCTCTTACTCAAGAACACATAATTAGCGACATCCACTGCCAGTATCTCGAAGCAGGGGCTGACTTAATAGAAACAAATACCTTTAACTCAACTACTATATCGCTTGCAGATTATGCAATGGCAGACCTTTCCTACGAGCTCAATAAGGCCGGAGCGGAACTTGCCCGAAAAGCCTGCAATTTGTATAGCACGCCAGAAAAACCTCGCTTTGTAGTGGGCGTTTTGGGCCCTACTTCTAAAAC
>DATFIA010000094.1:0-2444 GCA_035270545.1 Treponemataceae bacterium | reverse complement strand
CTTTCCGACCAAATAATACTTATGGATAAAGGAAAAATCGCACAAGTTGGCACCCCTCGCGATATTTATTACCGGCCCAATAGCGAATTTGTAGCAGACTTTATTGGGGAAGCAAATTTTCTCGACGCCGAAGTTGTTGGAGAACAAGAGGGCAAGTTGATAGCAAAATTTAATGGCATACCCTTGCAAGTAGACTCTTTCAAAAACACAAAACCCGGAAGTGCCTGTAAAATAGTTATACGCCCCGAATCTATTTCGCTTCAGGACGCAGGAACAGTTCCGTGTAAAGTTACCGTTTCCGTCTTTATGGGCTCCTACCAGTATTATCAGGTTATGAGCGGCAATACAAAAATCATAATTACCGACTACAATCCCCTCACTCGAAAAATCTATGAGGTAGGAGAGTCGGCCTTTTTGACCTTTGACAGCGCCGCCTTACATGTAATTTAAGAATTAAAGATTTCTAAGAATTAAAACTGAGCCAGAACGTGCAAGGGGAGGCGAACGCCTTCCCGCGCAGGCGGCGCGTGTGAGAGTGCAAGGATGGGCGAAATTCTTTCCTCATAGAACTGTGTTTCATTCTAGAATGCTAAGGTTTTTCGCCCCTTTTGAAACTTTCTCGCCGGGAGGACTGTACTCGGTCCTCGAGGCTCCGGCCTTTGCTCGTCTTTCGTCTTTTCGTTGTCTGCCTCAGTCTTATAAATTCCTCATCCAAAACCTCCTTTATTGAAGAAATAGCCCGGTCAACAAATATGCTTTCACTAAATGCTTCTATTGAGGCAGCTCGGGCTGGCGAATTTGGTAAAGGCTTTGCTGTTGTAGCTTCTGAGGTTGGAAAACTTGCTGAACGAAGTCAACGCGAAGCGGGAGAAATAAGTAAATTATCATTAGAAAGTGTTTCCATTGCAGAGCGTGCTGGGCAAACTATTGCTTTGGTAATACCAGAAATTAAACGTACTGCAGAATTGGTACAAGAAATTAGCGCAGCAAGTAATGAGCAGAACAGCGGAGCAGAACAAATAAACAGCGCAATTATGCAACTAGATAAAGTTGTACAGCAAAACGCATCGGTCTCTGAAGAGTCCGCCTCCATGGCCGAGGAGCTTTCGAGTCAATCTGAACAATTGCAGGCATCAATAGACTATTTTAAGATTGATAGTGATGATGGGCGTAGTCAAATTAACCATAGTGAAAATGGCAAAAAAACCACTGGTCGTAATCCTTCACTCAGGTTACCTGATTAATAGAGCTTGGAGGGGGAAGTCTCCCCCTTCGCTCCTAAAGTTTTTTGAAATACAAAAAACGTTTATCCGCTATCCCCCTCTTTGTTTTCGTTTAAATCTCTTGCTATACCTGTATTTTGCTATTATAGTTCTTATTAAGATCTTTAAAAGGATCTTTTAGGAGTGTCTATGCCGCGTACTATTCTCACACATAATATCGTACCTCTGGCAGATTTCAAGGCACGAGCTTCAGAGATACTGAATGCACAAAAGGAACACAAACAACCGGTGGTTATTACTCAAAATGGAAAGACAGCCGCCGTATTGATTCCGCCTGAAGAGTACGACTTCCTTACACAACAATCTTCATTCATTCGTGCTATCGAGAAAGGTCTTGCAGATTCTGATGCAGGCAATGTAATCGAACAATCGGAAATGGCGGCTGAATTAGCGAGCCGGTATCAACCAAAATAATGAAAATTCAGTGGACAAAAGCTGCTCGGGATAATCTTGTCGATATTTCTGACTATATAGCGTTACGATCACCTGCCTCTGCATCTCGGTTTATTTCTGAAATTTTAGAGCGAACGAGTATTCTTTTAACGGCACCTTTAGCGTTTCGCATGGTACCAGAGCTAGCACAAAACGACATTCGAGAAATAATATTTGGAAATTACCGTATTGTATATCGCATAACAGACGGTGCAATCCATATTTTAACTGTCTTTGAGGGGCATAAGTTATTAGATATGGACGTAAATAATGATAGTTCTCAGAAATAGTTAGGTCAATCTTTTTGTGCCCTGCCTCAGTCTAGAAATTTTCAAGCCCAACGGTAGACAAATTACTACGTCTTGATAGAATCATAGCGAGAGGATTAAAAATGACAAATAATGATATTTTAAAAAGGTTGCGATATACCTTTGATTACAGTACCAATAAAATGATGGCGATTTCTCATTTAGCTGAGCCAAATGACAAAAAAGATTTTTTGGATGCTTGGTTATTAAAAGAAGAAGAAGCCGGGTACGCAGAATGCAGCGACAGAGATCTGGCTGTTTTTTTAAATGGGTTGATAATTGAAAAAAGAGGAAAAAAAGAGGGGCCTCAGCCAGTTCCGGAAGAAAAACTTACTAACAACAGCATATTTATGAAAATACGAATCGCTCTCAATTTCACGGCAGAAGATGTTTTGGCTGTTCTCTCTTTAGCCGACTATAC
>DATFIA010000093.1:0-5819 GCA_035270545.1 Treponemataceae bacterium | reverse complement strand
ATGCAAAATTAAAGGGTGCAATTTTGTATGCAGGAAAAGAAAAAATAGGAATGGTATATATTCTTAGCGATATTACAGAAATCGTTAATCTTAATACGGAACTAGAGAACAAGGTTGTGAGTCGAACAAAATTACTGTCTGAAGCAAAAGATGAGGCTGAAGACCGGCTTCGTATAACAGAGATTTATACTCGACGTTCGATTGTGGAAATGATTAAAAATGGAATAGATCCAACGCGGATTACCCCAACAAATAAAAACGTGACAGTGCTTTTTTCGGACATTCGAAATTTTACGGCTCTTTCTGAGAGAATGAACGCTCTGACTACCATAGGTCTATTGAATCAATATTTTGAGAAAATGAATAAAATAGTAATTGATCACGACGGAGAGATAGACAAACTTATTGGCGACTGCATCATGGCTTTGTTCGATGAGCCTGAAAACGCTATCTCTTGTGCTATCGCTATGAGAAAAGGATTGTCAGAACTTAACGACGAAAACCATCTTCCATTCCGTCTCGACTCGGGCATTGGTATTAATTATGGAGAAGTCTCGGTTGGAAACATTGGCTCAGGTTCAAAGATGGACTTAACGGTAATTGGCGACATAGTAAATTCTGCCAGCCGACTTGAATCTCTAACAAAGCACTATTATCTTCCAATAATTATATCTGAAGATGTTGCCGCCCAAATGAAGGGTGAGCACGATACGCGATTCGTTGACCATGTTTTAGTAAAGGGAAAAACAGACCCAATTCGCATATATGAAGTTTACGACCAAGACAAAAATGATATTAAAGAACTCAAGAAAGAAAAAGCTCCACAAATGGCAGAAGCATACAATGAGTACATAGTTGGCAATTTTTCTCGCGCAATTCAATTATACCAAACAATTTACAAATCTCTGCCTCCGCATACCTGGCGTACAGGCGAATCTGCAGATCCTCTTGTCGATTTTTACCTACAGCGTATTTTGTCTCTAAATGAAAAAAAAGAACTTGGACTTATGAAGTCGTGGAACGGTATTTATGAATTCAGCGAGAAATGAGTTAACTCAAAAAAAAGAGTATAAGTAATTTTAATGGAGTATCAAATGGAAGTTCGCGTTAACAAAAAAGAAAACATTTATTTTGTGATTAAAGTTCTTTTTACGATTATTATTCTATTAGGAATAATCAAATCTGTGGGTAGTTTCTTCTCTACAAATGTAGAAATTACAATGACCTATTTACTCGTTTTTATTATATATGCTGGGTTCATTTGGCTCTTAATCCTTTTTCAAAAAATATTTTTAGTAGGTTATTTAAAAGGAAATGGAATTGAAGTAACTCAAGATCAATTTTCCGAAATATATACCGTGTATACAGAAATGATTATCTCATTAGGTATTAAAAAATCGCCTCCACTGTTTATTATCCAGCAGGGTGGTTCATTAAATGCATTTGCAATTCGATTTTCTGGAAAAAATTACATAGCTATCTATTCTGATGTATTTGAAATGATAAATAGTGATGTTGAAGTGGTAAAGTTTATTCTCGCACACGAATTAGGCCATGTTAAAAGAAACCATATGTCAAAAATGTTTTGGACTTTTTTATCATCCGTGGTGCCTTTTTTAACTCCTGCCTATTCTCGAAGTTGTGAATTTACCTGTGATAATATTGGACACGATTTCTCTAGCAAAGGATCTTTACAGGGTTTGCTCGTTTTAGCTTCTGGAAAAAAATTGTATAAACAAATTAATGTAGAACGTTACATTGAAAATTCCAAGAAACAAAATAGCTTATCGGTTAAATTTACTCAAATATGTTCGAGTCATCCTTTTTTACCAAAGCGGCTTCTTAATGTTCAATTAAACAAAGGAAGTCTTTAAAAGAAATTTACGCTCAAGGATGAATAGTTGTGAATAGACTTATTATTGGTACGTATACAAATAATCAAAGCAAGGGTTTGTACTCGGTTTGTTTAAATAATATGACGGTTTCTCTCGCAGCCGAAATGGATGACCCGTCGTATTGTTTGTTTTCTCACCAATTTAATAAACTATATGTTGCTTGTGAAGGTGAGAAAGGAAAACTTTCCTGCTTTAATGTGGAAAAAGATAGTCTTGTTTTTCAAAACAGCATTCAAACAAATAGTTCTGGATTGGTTCATGTAATAATGGATAATTCAAAACGATATTTGTTTAGTGTCAGTTATGGCGATGCAAAAGTTTTGATGATACGGCTTTCAAGTTCTGGAGACCTCGATAAAGTAGTTGATGAAAGTATTCACACAGGTTCTGGTATTAATAAGGAAAGACAAGAAAGAGCGCATGCCCATTCAATTTGGCTGACTCCTAATGGTAAAGATGTCTGTGTGTGCGATTTAGGAACCGATGAAATAATCGTATATCGTATAAATTTTGAAAACGAAAAAATAGAAAAAAAAATATGTATAAAACTACCTGCTGGTGTTGGCCCTAGGCATCTTGTGTTTCATCCAAACGGAAAATTCATGTATATTTTATCTGAATTAACCTCTGAAGTTTTTGTTTATTCGTGGAATTCACTGGACGAAATTAACTATGTACAACGTGTTCAACTTTTAGCCGACGGCGATAAAAAATCTGATTCAGCCGCAATACGAATTAGCAAAGACGGAAAGTTTTTATATACCTCTTGTCGAGGTGAGGATATTCTCGTTGTGTTTAGTATTACCAAAGATGGATTACTGGAGCGTATACAAAGTATATCTGCAAGTGGAAAACACCCCAGAGATTTTATACTATCTGAAGATGAAAACTGTTTATTATGTGCCAATAGAGATTCCAACAACATTACTATTTTTGACCGATCTAAAGTCGACGGCATGCTCTCGTTTAGAAAAAGCATAGAAAATATTCCCAATCCTATTTCAATTGTTGAAGTATAGAAAAGTGTGAGGAAATTTAAAAAATGAGTGAAACCGAGTCTATAAGAAAAGCTGGAAAAACCCCCGTTACAGTTACAAGCTTAATACGAGATTTTGAAAAAATTGGTATAAAACCAGGTATGACAATCTTAGTTCATTCTTCTCTAAGTTCCCTAGGCTGGGTATGCGGCGGCCCTGTTGCAGTTATACTCGCATTAGAGCAGGTTTTGGGTGAAAATGGCACACTCGTTATGCCAACTCACTCAAGCGATTTAACTGACCCTCAATACTGGGGTAACCCGCCAGTTCCGGAATCTTGGTGGGAAATAATAAGAGCCGAAATGCCGGCCTTTGACCCAGATGTAACACCGACTCGTGAAATGGGTGTAATTTCTGAAACCTTTAGAAAGCAAAAAGATGTAGTGCGAAGTACACATCCTATTTCTTCTTTTGCAGCTTGGGGGAAAAACAGGGAGTTTATTATTCAAGATAATCACTGGGATTTTTCTCAAAATGAAAAAAGCCCTCTTGGTAGAGTGTATGAGTTAGACGGCTTTGTTTTGCTCCTGGGTGTGGATTATATGAATAATACTTCTTTCCATTTAGCAGAATATAAGGCAGATTACCCAAGTAAAAAAAATGTGACAAATGGTTGTCCCATTTTAGCAAACGGGAAACGAAAATGGATAAGCGTAACAGATATTCTATATGATTCAGATGATTTTATGAATATTGGACTCGATTATGAGAAAAATCACGATATTAACGAGTGTTATATAGGACAGGCAAAATCGAAACTAATTCCGCAAAGAAGTCTTGTTGATTTTGCCAAAACCTGGATGGAAAAAAACCGCAGGTAATTTAGGATAGTTGTTCGATATTTCTTTTTATTGGTAAAAAGGGTTTAATTGTGATACGTGCTTTTATACTTTGCGTAGAAATCTTCGGGTAAAATATCCATGAGAAGTATGTCGTGCTTGGTTCGGTTCATGATGTAAGCTTCGCGGAGGCGTCCTGCTGGTTTAAATCCAACTTTTTCGTAACAGCAAATTGCACGCTCGTTAAAGGAATATACATGCAACATTATATTATGCAGATTTAATTTTGCATACGCGTAATCGAGCAATAGGCACAGCGCCTCCGTGCCATATCCTTTTCCCCAATTTTCTTTATTCCCAATAAATAAGCCTATTTCAGCTGTACCGTGTAGATGGTTAATATCGGCCAATCCGGCATTACCTAATAACTCGTTTGTCTCAGAATCGACAATTGCGTAATTGTGTGCCATAGATTTGTTTTCTAAGAATGTGCGCTCGCTTTCAAGAGATATAACGGAAGATGAAAGGGTCAAATACGAGGTTGTTTCTAGATCGTTTAACCAAGCCGTGTATTTTTCTGCGTCATTTACATCCATGGGCGATAAATAGCATTTTTTACCTACAAGCTTTTTGAAGTACATTGTAAACCCTCCGTCTTATATTTTTCGGCATTAATTCCACTTTCTTGTAATATTTTTAAACTATTCAACCATATTTCATTTTCAATTTCTTCTGGGGTTTTATTCATTACCCTTGCAATATCTTGAACTACTCGTGTAATAAGCAAGGGACTGTCTGAGTTTCCTCCAAGCCAGTTTTCGCTTTCTGGATTATCTGTTTCTGATAATATCAGTTCTAAAGGAGTCTGTTTTAAGAGCTCTTTTATATACTGAGAATAGTGTAATTCAAGCCCGAATGTAAGATAATACCGGCGCTTAATACATTGATCAAAAATATCTTTTGGGCCGTTATACCAGTGAATAATTGGTTTGCAGTCTGGAAAGTTTTGTAATATTTCAAGAACTCTTTTTTCCGCACCCTTTGTATGAATAACGCAAAACTTTCGCTCATGATTACAATGATGTAAAATGTATTCAAATACGTTTTCTTGTATTTTTTGAGGTATATCTTTTACCCAAAAATTATCTAAACCAATCTCCCCAATTATTTTTGATGTTTCTAATAGTTCATCCAATGAATCCAATTGAGTTACTAGATTACTTTTTGCTGGGTGAATTCCAAAAGTTGGAATTATGAGATTATTATTTTTTGCACAAATAAGTGTTTTTTTATATGATTCGATATCCATTGAACAAGCAATTGTTACAATATTATTTTGATTAATAATATCAATTGCATTATGTATATTTTTGTAGTCGCTTAAATGCGTATGCCAGTCTATTAGCATATAATGCTACTCTTTTTTTCTCTGTTTTTTCCCATACTAGAGAGTATGAGTACAAAACAGAAAACAATACAAGAGCGGCCTTTTGTAAAAATAAACAGGTATTTAAAAATAGTGTTGACAAATTGGAGATATGGCTCATAAAGTTGTTATATCCAGCGTTGCTGGAAGAATTTTGCATAGAAAAAATGATCGGTGTTGTGGAGCCGGATTTTGAAAGCATTTATAGGTTCATCCAGGTAACTGTGCTTGGAGACCCCCTGATTATAGGTTCTATCTATTACATAAAGAGGTTCCTATGGCTGAATGTGAGTGTCTCCCCAAATGTCCTTTTTTCAATGACCGTATGCTTCAAAAACCAGTAACCACGAAAATGATGAAGGCTCAGTATTGTCTCGGTAGTAATATTGAGTGTGCGCGCCATCAAGTTTTTAAGGCACTGGGCAGTGAAAATGTTCCTTCGGATTTGTATCCTTCTCAACGTGAGCGATCCCTTCAAATTATTAAGGACATGAATCAAAGTAGGTATAAGAAGGAACGCCCATTCTTAAATTGGTTCAGAGGTAAACGAAGTAAGGTGTAAAGCTCTATTATAGCCCGTTCTCTCGCCTTTAATTACTCATTCACACGGGAGAGGACGGGTTGGCGCACCGAAGATTCTAACCCGTCTTCCTTCTCTCTCCCCTCCTAATTTATTCATACG
>DATFIA010000092.1:0-8024 GCA_035270545.1 Treponemataceae bacterium | reverse complement strand
TTCTGGCGCTACTTGAGAGCCATATACAGAAGCGGCAAATTTTGGAAGGCGGAACATATCCATTACACCATGATAGCAAATGCGATCGCCTGAGCCAAAATCTTTATGCGTGTTGTAATCGAAGGCACACCAACCTATTGCGCCAGAAATAGACTTGTCTCCATATGAGGCATTTTGAACGCGTAAATGTCGAAGAACGTGTTCATTTTGTCGCTCTTCACAGTCAAACTTTTTAGTAGGAAACATATGTCCGTTATATTCCGTAACGAGATAGGGCACTTTTTTTCCAAGCCCGGTAACATTTTCTTGCGGTCTCAGCGCAATGTCTCCACCAGAATGAACAAAGTCGTTCATGGTATATACATCTTCCAAAAAGGAACTATTGTCTATGTAGCGCACACCGCCAGTTTGCCTGTGGGGATCAAGAGAGCGCGCAAGATTATTTGTGCGGGTATAAAATTCGTTGTCGTCAATTGACTCGTTAATTCTTACTCCCCAAATAATTATAGAGGGATGATTCCAGTCTCTCAGTATCATTTCTTCTACATTTTTTACGGCAATATCTTTCCAAACAGAAGGACCAATATGCTGCCACCCAGGAATTTCTTCAAATACAAGAAGTCCAATTTCATCGCAGCGATCAAGAAATTCAATTGATTGGGGATAATGGGACGTACGAACTAAATTCACGTTTAATTCATTTTTCAAAATATCTGCATCGCGAATTTGAGCGCGCGAAGGCATTGCGTAACCTACATAGGGCCAACTTTGATGTCTATTAAGGCCACGAATTTTTATATGTTCACCATTAAGATAAAATCCATCTGGGCGAAATTCTGCGCTTCTAAACCCAAAGCGAGTTACAAAGGAGTCGTCTGTGGCGCTTGCGCTAGATGTAACATCTGTGGCGCTAGCGCTAAGTGTACAGGTCACTTTGTATAAAACCGGAGTATCAATAGACCAAAGATCTAAACCAGAAATATTTTCAAGCTGTACTTTATGCATGTCGGAATTTTTTTTAAGCTGTACAGAAAATGTTTTCTCTGCGACTTTTATTCCTGACTTATCTGTTAAAGCCACCGTAAGAGTAGCAGAACAAGGCTCTCCGAAATTTTCGGTATACACTTCTACGTCCATTGTTTTATTTTGAGCTAATGGAGATGGAGAAGAAATGCGTACGTTTCTAATTGATTGTTTTGCATAGGTATCTAAATAGACTTCTCGGTAAATTCCTGCATAGGTTAAATAATCAATTTGGCCACCAAAAGGCGGAACATCTGGACGCTCGGTTGCGTTTGCTAACACAGTGAGACATCTTGTAGCGTCTGGATTTAGATAGTCGGTAACATCGAATTCGAATGGAGTGTATCCGCCGAAATGCTCTCCAAGCAATACACCGTCTAACCAAACACGGGCAACAGACATAACAGCCTCAAAGCGTAAAACCACCCTGCTTCCATCTTCTATTTTAAGGGACGGCAGAATTTTTTTATAACAAGAAACCTTTTGATACAAATTTTCGTCAAAATAATTATAAGGAAGATCAACAGGGTTATGAGGAAGAGAAACCTCCTCGAAGCCTTTTAAATCTGCGGTTTTTTCCATTCCTTCAACATAGGCTCCAGTGAAAAACCAGTTGTTCATGAGTCTTTTTCGTGTAATCATTACGCATTCCTTAAAGAAGTATTATTTGAGGTAATTGCAAAAGTCGGTTACTTTTACAATTACCTCTAGGAGAATTTCGGTAAGTCTTTGGAATACAAAGACTTACCGAAATTCTCCACCTACATTATTGGTAGATCTTGCAAAACTTCCTGAGTTTTGCAAGATCCTCATTTTACAGAACCAAGCATGCCTTCAACGAATTGGCGTTGCATAGCAAAGAAGATTATCAGGGTCGGAGTAGTCGCCAATATTATAACTAACATTATAACACCAAAATCTGGCGTATATGAAGAAGAAAGCGACGAAATAGCAAGAGTTAGCAGTTTTTTGTTATTTGACTGCAAAATTATTAAAGGCCATAGAAAACTATTCCAATACGACATAAACACTATAATGCCTGCCGCAGAAAAAGTCGATTTCATTGAGGGTATATAAATGTAGAAGAATGCTTGTATTTCATTTAATCCGTCTACTCTCGAAGCCTGCACTAATTCTTTGCTAAATGTTTTTGTACTTTGCCTAAAATAAAATATTATAAAAACAGAAGAAACTGAGGGTAATATTATTGCACTAAAAGAATTCAAAAGACTCATTTTTGCAAAGATTCGAAACAAGGGAATCATAACAGCAGCAAAGGGAATCATCATTGTAAGAAGCATTGCATTGTAAAGTTTTTCTCTAAAACGATTACGGTACATTTCAAAACCATAACCTGCAAGAGAAGCTACCAATAAGGTAAAGAAAGTTCCGAATAAAGTAACCAGCGTCGTATTTCCAAAAACGAGAGGAAGATTTATCAACTTTCCAAGCTTTAAAATATTATCAAATAGAGCAGTGCCAAAAGTCAATTTACCCATTGTGACATCTTTTGAAGTATTCGTAGCACCAATAATCATCCAAACAAAGGGAAAAAGACTGAAAAAAGAGACGATAGAAATAAACACATATGAAAGACTACTTGAAACTACAGTAGAATTTTTGTTTATAGGGCATTTTTTTTTAGACATTATCTTCTCCTGCAATCTTAAACTGTATAAGAGCGAGTATGGCAACAAAAAATACAATTACGTAAGAAATTGTTGCTGCATAGCCAAAATTAGGAGTAAAGAGAAATAGCACATTATAAATATAATGAGATATAGACAAAGTAGCATTCGCAGGCCCACCTTGCGTTATATTCATAGACTCATCAAAAAGTTGTAAGGTTCCAATGGTTGAAAGAACCGAGGTAAAAAGAATAATTGGTTTAAGAAGCGGTATTGTTATTGTTCGAAATTGCATGAGAGGCCCGGCCCCATCTATGCGAGATGCTTCATAAATACAAGGATCTATATTTTGCATAGCAGATAAATAAAAAATCATATTGTACCCAGTCCAACGCCAGGTAAGAGCAATAATAATAAGAACCTTCGCCCAAAAAGGATCGAGAAGCCAGGGAATAGGAGTGCTCACAATCTCAAGAGAAAGAAGAACACGATTAACCAACCCCTCAAGCGAAAACATACTTCTAAAAAGAACAGAATAAGCTACGAGAGATGTAACACAGGGTAAAAAAATAGCAGTTCGAAAAAATCCTTTAAATCGAAGATTAGGACTATTTAAAACTGACGCTATAGAAAGAGCTAAAACAATCATTACGGGAACTTGAAAAATAAAATACAAAAAGGTGTTCTTCAATGCCTGATGAAAAACAGTATCCTTAATAAGTCTTTGAATATTTCCAAAACCATTAAAATGATACACACTGCCTCGACCGGTCTTGAAAGATAATAAAAAGGAACTAATGATTGGATATATGCAAAAAGCCGCACACAAGATTAGTGCAAATGAAATGAAAAACCAGCCGGTTCTGTTCTGTGTGGCTTCTCCCCTGTATCGTCTGGACTTCATGTAAACATCCTCTTCAAAAATAAGATATTGAAGCCGGACCTTAAGTCCGATTTCCTTGCAGCTCAGTGGTCTTTTGCAAAGCAAAAGACCGGATTGTTCGAATGCCGGACTTTAAGTCCGATCCCTTGCAGCTCAGGGGTCTTTTGCAAAGCAAAAGACCGGATTGTTCAAATGCCGGACCTTAAGTCCGGCTTCGAACAATCATTGGATCTGAGAAATCAACTGTGCTTGTGCTATTTTTAGAGCGGCAGGAACAGATTCTCCCTTGTAAACGCTTGGAAGAATTGCTGCGATTGCGGCGTCGGCTTCATAAGTATATGAACCGTATTCAACTGCTGGAATTTTGTTTGTCCAAGCAGCAAAATCTGCAAACACTTTTTGTCCACCAAAGAATGGATCCGCAGCGACATATGAAGTTCCAGATTGTGAAGGAGCAAAACTTCCTACTGCACCCTGATTAATTAAAATCTTCTGATAGAAATCATTGTCTTTTGCATAAATTGCATTCAAAAAATCTATTGCAGTATCTTTTGACTTGGATTTTTCAAGAACATACCAGCTTGAACCACCGAGGTTAGAGGCATTAACAGAGCCAGGTACATTCAAGCGTGGAATTGGTGCGACAGCCCATTTTCCGGACTGTGCAGCTTCTGCTTTTACAGAACCCATAATCCAAACACCAGTACTGATTGTTGCGGCTTTTCCGGAATTGATTGAACCAACCCATTCTGCCCAGCCAGATGTTTTCATGGTAGCAGGAGAGTTAATTAGTTTTGCATAAGTAGTTATAGCTGCTTCCATAACAGGGTTTCCAGCAAGGTTTGGTTTTCCAGCCTTGTCAAAATACCAAGATCCTGCAGACTGAAGCATAACACGTACGAGACCACCGTCAGTTGGATCAAAGGCACACATTGCAACGCCAGTTTTTTTCTGGACAGCTTCTCCAATCTCGATAAAACGATCCCAGGTTATATTTTCTAAATCTTTTGCACTAAAACCTGCTTCTGCCAAAATATCTTTTCTATAAAAGGTTCCAGCCACTCCAGTATCAAAGGGCACACCATACGTTTTACCAGCTACAGTCATAAGACGTACTTTATACGGAGCAAATTTTGAATGATCAATTTTACCAGTTAGATTTGCGAAACTACCGGGATACGATGCAAGATATTTTTCTGCATTGTAATCTTCAATTAAAACAATGTCGGGAAGTCCGTCTGTTACGCCAGAAGAAAGATTAATAAGCAGTTTTTGTTCAACATCAGCCTTAGCCATATCTACAACTTCAATTACTACACCGGGATTAGCGGCTGTATACCGTGCTTTTGCCTCATTCATTATTGCAATGTTAAAATTTGGATCCCATGCCCAAATAGTCAACTTTTTCTTTCCTGCGCCAGCCGCATCTTTTGAACCACCAGCAAAAGCTGCCACTGAGACCATAGTCAACACTATAAGTGCTGCAACTTTCATTTTCTTCATACAGTCCTCCTTCTTTTTTCCACATCAGAATATATAGATCCAACGTGCATCTGGTTTATTATATGCCAGTTTTACTAAAAGTCAAAACAATTTTACTGGATTTTTACCATTTTTTACCGGTAAAAAAATAACAAAAAAAGACTGTATCAAACGATACAGCCTTTTTTAGGGAATTTTATGAACAAAAAGTAAATTTATGAGGTTATTTCTTTTTTAGAACGAAGCCATTATTGGAATCAATTTCATCGTTTAACTTACATGAATCTCTAATAATTAAATGTGAGGGAACAATATTTTTCTTTGGTACTTTTCTTCCCTCAAAACGTTCACGGAGAAGATCTACCGCGGTTTCTCCCATAAACTCTGAATGAAACCGCACAGTAGTAAGAGGTGGGAAGGTATATTGCGCGGTAGGAATATCATTAAAGCCCACTACAGAAATATCTCCAGGAATTGTCAAACCGCATTCATAAATGGCCTTCATTATACCAAGAGCTGTTGTATCATTCCCCGCTATTATAACTTCGGGCAAGTTTCCGCGTTTAAAAGCCTCCATAAACATGGAATAGCCATTTTTGGCACTTAAAAGATCAAGAACAACATGCTGCTCATCATACATATTTCGCTCTTTCATAAACTCTACATATGCGGTGTAACGTTTTTCACCAAGATACGTCTGATACTCAACATATATTTCTCTGCATCCAAAATAACCGATACGAGAAAATCCCTGCTTAATTAAAAAATCAAGAAGAAGATTCATAGCAGTATCTACTTCAACGACAACGCTATCGAGTTCACAGGGAAAAGGGCTTGCATCTACACTGACAATCTCTGGGCAATATTTGCGAAACGATTCTATCTCTGAGCGAGAAAATTTTCCTATTGCTATTAAACCGGCCACATTTTTCAAATGTGCGGGCTGATACCCAGCTTCATCTTTATATAATTTTACTAATTCAAAACCGTTTTCTTGACTTTTCCGCTCTATTCCAATACGAATAGAAATATAATAGGGATCTTCAAGTTCTTCTTCCACCGAAAGAAAATGCACCAACCCAATTCGGGCACGAGCTGTCTTACGATTTTTTTTCGCCCCTGGTTTTCTGCTTGGTGGGATATAGTCAAGTTCTTCTGCAACTTCTAATATACGTTTTCGTTTTTCTGGCGCTACAGAAAGAGTTTCATCATAATTTAATACCCGAGATACAGTTGCGAGAGAGACCCCAGTAAGCTCAGCAATTTCTTTCAATGTAGCCATGGATTACATCTTCCTTAATGTGTTCACAATATCGCTTCTATTGTATAAACGCAACAAGAGAATTCAAGTCCTTATGTCCTTTTATATTAAAAGAAGTATATACTACACAGATAATGGATACACAGAGCACTCCAAAAAGACAAATTATAATTACAAAAGAAGCTCAAGGAAATACTGTTGTTGAATATCTTTCTAAACGGTTTACGTATTTTAACTCTCTTCAGTGGCAAACAGAAATAACAGAGGGAAGAGTTTTGGTTAATGGAGAGACACCCTTCTTTGACTTTGTTTTAAAGGAAAAAGACAACCTCCTTTGGCAACCTGAACCTTATGAAGAACCTGAAGTTCCCATGGAATATACAATACTGTATGAAGATGATGATTTTCTTTTTATAGATAAACCCGCAGGTCTCCCCTGTCACCCTAGCGGGCGATTTCTTTTTCATACCCTATGGTCACTTCTTAAAAAAAAATACTCTCATATTTCTTTTATAAATAGATTGGACAGAGAAACTTCCGGAATAGTACTTATTGCTAAAAATTCAGAAGCGGCCGCATTTGCGAACCTTCATATGTCAAATCATAGCATTCAAAAAGAATATGTTGTACTTATAGATGGTTTATTTCCACAGCAATTAAAGGCCTACGGATATCTAGAATTAGACGAAAGTGCAAAAATACGTAAAAAACTTCGATTTGTTCCAGCGACTGAAACAAACGCTCCACAATCAAGCAAGGAAAACCCTCTCTCATGTCAAACTGATTTTGAGCTTATTCAACATAGTACGATCCTAAATGGAGTTGAGCGCTCATGTTCGCTTGTACGAGCTCGAATTCATACAGGAAGAACTCACCAAATTCGTGCAAGTCTTTGCTCTCTTGGATGGCCTGTAATTGGAGATAAAATATATGGGCAAGACGAGGGTCTTTTTTTAAAATTTATAGAAGGAAGCCTAACTTCTTCAGATAAAGAAATACTTGCCCTTGAGTATCAAGCTCTCCATTGCTCCCGAATGTGTCTACCTCGCACAGACAGTACGTACACTGAGGTTACATCTAGGGTACCCCAGGCTTGGATCTTGGCTCCTCACCCATATAGGTAAATCAGATCGGTCTTGGGCTTAATATATTATAACTGCTGCCAAAATTGTTGAAAGAAACTCTCCTTTATGCAGTCAAATGAAGTGCCACCCACCCTTGCCCTGGCTGACCTTTCGTTTTTACTTTTCCCGTTTTGAAATTTAGTATTGGGGGATTCTTTTTTTTAATCTGCCATATATCTTCCATCCATTCTGCCTTGAGTTTTTGATGCGCCCAGATGTGACGTCGAGTATACAGTTCTTCATAGGCAGATTGAGCATCAGGGGTGGAGAGTAAGTTAACCATATCAGCATGGGTCTTTTGTCCCTCTCTTAGAGTCTTATTAGTAATTCGAAACGGTTTTCGAAAGGTATGATATCCAATAGTAATAGCCATGCGGGACAGAGACATTGAAACTTCGCGATCTCCTCTGACTGTCTCTCGTGCATGGGCTGCAGAATTTTTGCGGATTTCACGGTCGAAGTAATTTACCGGAAAGAGCGGATTGTTTTTTGTTCGAGCAGCGCGTGAACTCACCGTTTTATGCTGAACAAGGTGTAAGTCATGGAGATGACGCCATTCAGGTAATTCTGCAAGGGCGATACCATACTCTTTTTTTTCATCGGTGTGAAAAGTAAATGGAGAA
>DATFIA010000091.1:0-6857 GCA_035270545.1 Treponemataceae bacterium | reverse complement strand
CGGTTGTAGACTTTCAGATCTTGAAAACGCATTAAAACCCATTGCTGGTATATCTGCTGTTTCTGTGAGCTCTGGAGAATTACATAGTCCAGATGGACCTCTTTCTCGGGCGCTCTTGTCTATAGAAGGCGACAAAGATCTTCGTGGAGCAGTTTTTTCTTGTATCTGCGAAAAGAAATGGGTTTTATATGAAATGAGTCTTGAGCGAAACTCGCTCGAAGACGTATTCCGCACCCTGACCACCGGAGGTGAGAAGTCATGATAAAGTCAAAAGCAGTGTGGCCAGTGCTCCTTAAGCGAGAGCTTCAGGCCTTTTACCAAAGCCCAGTAGCCTGGATTGTCACAGGATTGTTCCTTGTCTTTTCAGGATTTTTATTTTTCCCAACTTTTTTCTTAATAAATAGAGCAGAACTAAGAAACTTTTTTAGTCTCCTGCCTGTCTTGTTTTCTTTTTTTATTCCAGCTCTAACCATGCGGCTGTTAGCAGAAGAAACGAGAAGTGGAAGTATAGAAACGCTTCTCACCCTTCCTGTTTCTGGTCGCGATATTGTTGCAAGTAAATTTTTAGCTGTTTTTATTTTCATTGTTGGAATGCTTGTTCCCACCTTGGTCTATGTGTTTTCTATTTCACTCATTGGAAAGCCTGAAATGGGTCCTATAATTGGCGGATATATTGGCGCCTTATTTCTTTCTGCTTCTTTTTCTGCTATAGGATTGTACGCTTCCTCGGTTACAAAAAATCAGATAATTGCATTTTTTATAGCATTTTCTATTGCGATTATATTAACGCTTTCGAGTCAATTTGCAATTTTTCTCCCTGCAATTCTCGTGGGACCTGTGGAGTTTTTCGGGGTAACTTCTCATTTTGAATCTATTTCTCGGGGAATTTTGGACAGCCGTGACTTGGTGTATTTTATCTCTCTTACCGTTTTCTTCCTAGCCCTCACAGCTCGAAATCTCGATGACAGGAGGAAATCTTAATGAATGCTTTTAAAAAATGTACTGCTTGGCTCATGGGTCCAAAAAGTGATATGTATCTTCTTCTCATAATTCTTGTTCTTGCAAATTTGGTAAGTGCTGGCGCCTTTTTTAGGTTCGATCTTACAAACGAACATTCTTATTCCCTGTCCCGGGCAAGTAAGGAATTGGTTTCTACCTTGGATGAACCCTTATCTGTAAAAGTGTATTTTACTTCAAACCTACCAGCTCCTTATAACAGTGTTGAGCGCTATCTTCGAGATCTTATGATCGAATATAAAGGAGCGGGGAATAAGCGGTTTAGCTACGAGTTTTTTGATACTGAAAATGCAGAAAACCGCCAACAGGCTCAAGCCTATGGTTTACGCCCTGTTCAGATTCAAGAGGTAAAAGATACCGAAATTGGGTTGAAAACAGCCTGGATGGGTCTCGTCTTGCTCTATGGCGACAGTATTGAAGCCCTTGACTCTCTTGGCACAAGTGATGGTCTTGAGTATCGGCTAACGACAAGTATGGGCCGAATGATAGCTATGAACGATACTCTCTCTGGTTTAACTGGCTCAATTAATCTGACTCTCTATGCCTCATCAGAACTTTCCCAGTTTGGAATATCGGGATTCAAAGATCTTGAAAAAAATATAGCTGCTGCCTGTACCCAGGTAAATAAAAAAAATAGAAATAGGCTGTCTTTTAGTTCAAAAGATCCTTCTAAAGAAGAAGTTGATGAACTTGCGAGACGCTATGGGATACAGAAAATTAACTGGTCTGTAGGTAAAAACGGAGAAGAAGGGGGCGCTGGGGCCTTAGGTCTGGTTCTCTCTTTTGGGGAAAGATTTCGCATGATACCTTTAGAGCTTTCACGAGGCATTTTTGGCGGTTACAGTATTGCTGGCCTTGAAAATCTTGAAGAAACCCTTGGCGATGCCTTGCAGGGTTTGCTGTCTCGCTCTATCGAAATAGGCTATCTTTCCGGACACGGAGAAAAAAGTCTTGCAGATGCTCGAGAGGGTTCTGCTCGTCTAGAAAATCTTGTTTCGGACCGATACGAACTGCGAGAGATTGTCTCTGCAACAGAAATTCCAGAAAACATCACCACTATAATGGTAAATGGTCCCCGGAGTGAGTTTTCCGAAAGTGAATTATATGCCCTAGACCAGTTTCTTATGCGTGGTGGAAATCTCTTTCTTTTACTCGACACTGTAGAAGAAATTTTACCCGACCAAAACATGGCTATGTATGGAGCTCAGGCAACCTACGAAAGTGTTCACACAGGTCTTGACCTTCTTCTTTCTTCATGGGGTGTTTCGCTGTCTTCGGGCTATGTACTCGACAAAGAATGTTATCTTGCTCGACAGCAAGGTGTTGGCGAGATTCCGCTCTATTATGTTCCCCTGCTTCCTAAAGAAGGTATGAATTCGAAGCATCCTGTTTCAAGAAATTTGGCCTATGTTTTATTCTTACAATCAGCGGCAATAACACAGGTGCACGAGTCTATGCCTGAGGGCGTAAAATTTACTACTTTGGCAAGTAGTTCTCCACAATCTTGGCTTCTCGAAGACGTGACAACGTTAAATCCCTATTCTTTTTCTATTCCAGGGCCCGAAGAACTTTCAAAGAGAAATCTTGCAGTTGCCCTAGAAGGTACTTTTACGAGCGCATTTTCTGCATCTCCTGTAATCTTTTCTGAACAAGAAGAGTCCGGTGCTCTTAAGACAACTAAACATCTTTCTTCGAGTGTTTTACCTGGTCGTGTTATTCTCGTTGGTAGTTCTGCTATTACAACTCCTGCAGTGCTCGATGAAAACGGAACACAGCCTATAGGAATTTTCCTTAGAAATGCCTTCGATTATCTCAATGGTAACGAAGATCTCATATCGATGCGCACAAAGGGATTAGCTCTCAATACCCTCGATAAAACTACCGAAGTAAAGCGAAAAGCAATTCGTGGTGTGAACCTCTATGGTTTACCTCTTTTAACTGCCCTAGCAGGCCTTCTTGTGTGGAGAGGGAGAGTCCGCAGAAGGCGTAAAATTAAAAATCATTATTTTCCTTCTGTTGAAATAAAAGAGGAGGTTTCACAATGAATACCATTACAGTAAAAAAAATAATTCTTCTCTCTACTATTTTCACTCTTTCTGTAATCCTTATGATTCAGGTGGTTATAGGAGGGAAAGATAGCTCTCGCATTATTATAGCCTCAAGCCCTGTCGATTCAATTGTTGTAACAAAGGCAGATACCTCTGTTGTTGTATTACAGAAAACAGGCGACGTTTGGACTGTCGGCTCTCAAGAGTCTACCTCTGAGTGGAAATTAGCAGAGCAATCAGCTATTTCTCCGCTTATAGAAGCTGCAGGGCGTGTGAAAATCTTAGGTACTGTATCAGCTGGGGGGAACGATGAGAAATTCGGTTTTGAAGAAGCTTCCCCAGTTACTGTGGTGGTAAAATCTGGTGGGAAAATACTTCATAGTCTGAGTCTTGGGAAGACCGCTTCTGCTTCTAGTCAGTCGTATCTTCGCTTAGATAATTCGCGGGAAGTTTTACTGGTTTCAGGAAATTATCGTGGACTTTTCGATGTCACAGTCGAATCTTTACAGGTTAAGGAAGAAAGCAAAGAATAATATAAACGGAGGATCTTGCAAAAGTAACCGACTTTTGCAATTACCTCAACGTACAGGAATGTTTTTTTTAGCCAGTGCCGTTTTGATTGATTCTATGGTGTATTCTCCTGAATGAACCATAGAAGCGATCAGGGCGGCATCTGCTTTTCCCTCGCTAAAAACGGTGTAAAGATGTTCTGGTTTTCCCGCTCCCCCAGAGGCTACCACAGGAATTCCCACGTTTTCACTTATAAGACGTGTGAGACTTAGTTCATAACCGTTTTTCGTTCCATCCGCATCTATAGAATTAAGTACTATTTCTCCGGCTCCCAGTTTTTCTGCTCGAATAGCCCATGCAAGTGCATCCCATTCTGTGGCAAGGCGTCCCCCATTAATAAAAACACGGTAACCTGAGGGCATAGTTGGGTCTTTTTTTGCATCCATTCCCAATACAATACACTGGTTTCCAAAAATATCAGCTCCCTTGGTTAAGAGTTCTGGATTTTTAACTGCAGGAGAGTTTATACTCACCTTTTCGGCTCCTGCAAGGATCGTCTTTCGAATATCTTCAACGGTAGAAATGCCACCACCAACACAAAAGGGAATATGAATTGTTTGAGCGACTCGACTAATTAGATCGAGAGTCGGACCCCGGTCGTGGGTAGAGGCCATAATATCGTAAAAAACAAGTTCGTCGACGCCTTGTTTATAATATTCTTTTGCCATAAGCACTGGGTCTCCAATATCAATATTATTAGTGAAATTGACACCCTTTGTTGTTCTCCCATCTTTTACATCCAAGCACACAATAATTCTTTTTTTTAACATATATTCCCCTTGGTACTGCCAGAACAAAAATTATCCAGAATCTGTAATCCAGGCCCAGCAGATTTTTCTGGGTGAAATTGAACAGCTTCAATAGACCCTTTTTTTATTGCACAGGGAACAGGCATGCCGTAATCAGTCGTAGCGGTAATTACAGAAAAATCTCGTGGTTCAATATAATATGAGTGAACAAAATAAAAATTGGTGCCTTCTTTTATTCCATTAAAAAGAGGAGAGCCCCCGTTATGGTAGGTAATGTCATTCCATCCCATGTGTGGAACTTTAATTCGACGATCTTTAAATGATAGAGGAAAGTGGCGTACACAGCCGGGAATTAGACCAAGACATTTTGTCTCACCTTCTTCTGAATAATCAAAAAGAATTTGCGAGCCCAAACATATTCCTAAAAGTTGTTTACCGGAAGCTGCCCAGTCTTTTAAAAACGAATCAAAACCCGTTTTTTTTAATTCCGTCATTGCAAATTTTGCTTCTCCAACTCCTGGGAAAATAAGCCTCTCTACATCTTTCAAGTCTAAAGGGTTTTTAGATATACGGTATTCGGCTTGGAGCGAAATGAGTGCAAGTTCTACGCTTCGAATATTGCCTGCGTTATAGTCAACTATTCCTGTCATATTTTTATATTATTCTAGACAGTCTTTACTGGTCAAGAAGATCTTTTTATATGCCGATGATCTTTATACCATGACACTAATACAATTGTTTAATCTTTTAACAAAAGTGCTCGTCTCTCCTGAAGTAATAGGGGTAACAATAGTTATAGCTTTATATATAAATATTGTTAATTATATTGTTCGGTATAAAAAACGTGCCCCTCGTCCACGTAAAATTAAAGTAGCAGCCCTGGCCCAAGGTGGCGCTGTAAAAAACGAAGACGATGAAGACGATGAAGACCGAATTGGAGATGATGATTGAGTCGTCTCGTTTGAGGAATCTCTATACTTCCCATAAAGGGCCAGTAAATTCGCTCTCTAATTTTGCCTTCTTCAATAAGCTCGCTCAAAATTGAGCTAAAATCCGATCTTTTCCAGTAACGTATTCCATATTGTAAAAAAGCTACACGATTTCCAGCTTCACAAAGGGAACCTTCAGCCTCATTTTTAGAAAATGCTCTCCCGTTTTTATCGATATAATCCAATACAACTTGAGTATCCATGGCTTCCTGGCCCTTTTTTAAGGCAGTACCATTGCATATATCACATCCGGCACAAAGGACCTGCTCTCCTCCAGGTGCGTCCTTTCCTGCTCGAATATCCCCAAGAGCTCTTAGTAATACCATTCTTCTGCATTCCCCGCTTTGGGCCATACGAGCTAGAACGAGGGCTCTTTGTTTTTCTAAACCATCTTTTTTGGCCTGTATTCGCTTTAAGTCAGCAGGACTCCATAAAAGAATAGCCTGAGCTACAGTGCCGTCGCGCCCACCGCGTCCTGCTTCTTGTATATAGGCTTCTGCCGTAGGAGGGGCGTCGCGGTGAATAACGGTTCTAACATCTTTTTTATCAACGCCCATACCCCAGGCACATGTTGTGCATAAAATTGCACGTTCATGCCCATGAAACCAGGTTTCTACTTCTATTTTTTCATCTTTTTGTAATCCTGCATGGTAAAATTTAATATCTGTGTCAAAAAAAACATTTCGCAAGAGAGATGCAACCCGCTCTGTACCTCCTCTCGTGGCGCAAAATACTACTAGAGGCCGCGGTCTTTTGAGAACTTCTCTCACTAATGCTGCGTCTTTTGCTCGGCAATGTTCTACGCTATACACAATATTTGGCCTGTCTGCCTCGCCTCGAACAAGGTGAGCTTCGCCGTTATATAACACTTCTGAAATGCGTTTTAATACTGGAGGAGATGCTGTAGCGGTAAATGCAGTAACAGCTGGCGGGTGTAATCGTGTTATTAGTTTTCCCAGTTCTAGGTAAGATGGCCTAAAACTGTCGCCCCATTCAGAAACACAGTGGGCTTCATCTATTGCAATATGGCAAGGTTTACGTGCAGCAATCCGAGACAAGACTTTTTCCCCTGCAAGAACTTCAGGGTTCGCTATTATTAACTGAGCAGGCGGGCGACCGTCTGTGCCTTCAAGCCGTTTATATTGCGCTTCTCTTTCTTCTGCTGTTTGGTTGCCTCGGAATATGGCTGGGTCAAGTCCTCCCTCATCCATACGACGTTTTTGGTCTCCCATGAGGGCTAACAAGGGGTAAATTACTAAGGTAGGGCCTGAACCCAAAAGAGCCGGAATTTGAAAGCAAAGCGATTTGCCTGCTCCTGTTGGTAGTAAGACAATTTGTCGCCCTCTGAGTACTCCGTCTTCGTCATAAAGATCGTCATCAGAAGGATCGGAAATTATAGTATCCTTGTTTTGTCGTGCATCACTATTTCCTGCATGCATGGAATCGAGAATATTTGCAATAACAAGACGTTGCCAGGGGTAGAG
>DATFIA010000090.1:0-15138 GCA_035270545.1 Treponemataceae bacterium | reverse complement strand
GTATAGATTCGGTCTTCAAAGTCTTTTGGATTATATGCCTTTTCAAGTTCTATTGCCTTCATGTATTTATTATTCCTTTATTATTACGTATACAATAATTTTATACGTTTTGGAGTGCTTGTTCAACAGCATCTATGACTTCATCTGGAGTAGAAGCTCCTGCCGTTATTCCGATGCAAGAAAGCTCAAAAACTTCAGGAGGTATATCATCTGCGGTCTCAACAAGCCAAGACATAGGGCAAAGCTGTTTTGCACTATGAAAAAGCCTCTTGGTATTTGCAGATTCTTTTCCTCCTACAACAAGAATGCCGTCAACTAATTGAGCGAGTTCTGTTAATGCTTTTTGCCTCTCAACTGTTGCTGGGCAAATAGTGTCGAGAACAATAAGATCGGTTATATGTGAAGATAAAACTTCTGCAATGGAGTCATATTCACTTTGTTTTATGGTTGTTTGACTTATTAAAACAGCCTTTTGTGGCCATTCAGTAATACGCTGTGCATCTTCACGGCTTTCAAGCAAAATACACCCCGGTGCATAACCCGCAATACCAGAAATTTCGCCATGGTTGCGATCTCCAGCGAGAATAACAGTAAATCCTTTGTCAAAATAACTTTTTGCTCGTTTTTGACTCGATAATACCCGAGGACAAGTTGCATCTACTATGAGCGCTTCTCGTTTTAAAAGTTCGCTTTTTTCTACGGGAGGAATACCATGGGCGCGTATAATGACAGACTTTCCAGAGAAATGTTGTGGAACAGATGCATAACCAGGGCCGATAATTACGACTCCTGCTGCAGAAAGGCGCTCAAGTGCGCTTGGATTATGTATTAGAGGACCATAGGTATAAACTGGTCTTAAAGGACTGTCGAGTAAGGCTTGCTCAGCGGCCTCAACCGCACGGCGAACACCCATACAATAGCCCATAATATCGGCACGAATAATTCGATGGATTTTGTTCATAAAGCTACTGTAACGAAGTGAAGAAATAAAGAAAACCCCTGCGTAAGAAAAAACTTACGCAGGGGCTATAAATTGAGATGCAGAAAAAAGTATTAAACGACTTCGCCTGAAGTTACCTTTTTAACTTTTTCTTTAATTATACCTTTATCTTTTCGGAAGCGGCTAATAACATTTATAACTGCGCTTGCAATAAAGACAGATGAGTATACACCACTAACCAAACCAATTAACAATGCAAGTGCAAAGTTTTGCATATCTCCTGTTGTAAAAATATACAAAGAAATAACAGCAAGCATAGTTGTAACAGTGGTAATAATTGAGCGGCCAAGCATTTCACTCTGTGAAAGGTTAAGCAAGTCTTTCATTGACATAGTAGGATTAAGTTTGGTGTTTTCTCGAATTCGGTCAAAAACAACAATAGTATCATTTATTGAATATCCCAAAATGGTAAGTACTGCAGCAATAGTCATTGAGTTAAATTCCATTCGAGTCCATACAATAAAAGCAACCATTATGAGGGCATCGTGGAAGATACCGACAATTGCACCGAGGGCAAAATCCCAGCGGAAGCGGAAAGTAGCATACCCACCAATTAACACAAGAGTACCAAGTACGAGCCAAAAAGCTTGTTGTGCGAGAGATGCAGAAAAACGTGAACCAACAAAGTCGGTACTTATTACAACTACATTTTCATCGCCCCATACAGAATTAAGAGCAGCAGAAATATTTTCACGTATCGTCTGACTAGCGTTTGGATCAGTACCGTCGTCTCCAATTCTAATCTGGAACATATTGTCACTAGCCTTACCTACTTCTTGAACAGCGGCACTGGGATATGCAGAAAGAGCTGAACGAATATCGTCGGAAGTTACAGAAACACCATTGTCCGCATTATAGTGAAACCGATACGGTGTGGCTGAAAGGCGTGATAGTGCCTCTGAGTCTACAAAGACAGACTTCAAAGAAACTGATCCTGCATTTTCGACTTTAACAGATATTCCTGGAATAGAAGAAACAGCCGCTGAAAAATCTGAAACAGTTGGATACTGTGCGTACGGATATGTCCAGGTTTGATTATCTGAACCAACACCAGTAGAAACAAGAACAATAGAAGATGCAGATTGCTCAACTGTTATAGCCTGACTACCCTTGTAAGAAAGAGAAAATGCAGTTGGTGCTATACGGACTTTTTCAATAAAACCAGCTTGAAAGTCAATTCCGTAGTTTATACCCTTTGTAAAAAGTCCAACCACTCCAATTAAAATAATTGCACAACTGAAAATCGTTGTAATTAAAAAGGCACGATTAAAATGTATTATCTTTTTCATTACTTGATCCTCCAGCTGATGCTGACGTTCTTTTTCTTGAAAACATCAGTAGTAAAGTCGAATAAGAGGCGGGATACAAACAATGCAGTAAAGACCGAAGAAACAACACCAATGGCCAAACTATATGCAAAGCCCCGGATTGGTCCAGTCCCAAGCTGAGAAAGGAACAAAGCAGCAATAAAGGTTGTAATATTTGAGTCCATAATAGCCCAGAAAGCACGGTCGAAACCTGCAGTTATTGAGGAGGCTCTACCTTTCTTTAGGTGCAATTCGTCTTTAATGCGTTCAAAAATAACAACGTTTGCATCAACTGCCATACCAACGGTTAAAATCATACCCGCGATACTTGGAAGAGTAAGTGTTAAGTTCAAAGCAGAAAGAACACTGAAAATTATATACATGTTTAATATTTGAGCGACACAGGCATTAATTCCGGCACCCTTATAGTAAAGAAGCATAAAAGCCAGAACAGCAGCGAGACCACAACAAATGGCCCATACGCCTTGACGAATTGCTTCATCACCCATTGAAGCTCCAATAATCTGCTGATTTTCGAGCTGAAGGGGAACGTTAAGCCAAGCTGTTCTAAGTACTGCTTTTAGGTTTTCAGCTTCTTCTGCTGAGAAACCAGATATTTGTACCTGTCCAGTTGGAATTGCTTCGTTTATAACCGCGTGAGATTTAATTTTGTCGTCGGAAACTATCGCAAGCGATTTTTTTACGTTATTTCCTGTAAGTTCAGCGAAAATTTTTGAACCTTCGCCATCTAGAACAAAGTTTACCCGAGGCTGACCCGAAATTGAATCTCGTCGAGTTTCTGCACTTTGAATATGACGACCTTCTAGTCCAACTTCTTTTTTGATTACAAGAAATCCTGTTCGCTCATCCAAACCATACGAGTCTTTGGTGTAGACACCGAGAACACGAGTATCTGAAGGAATAATTGAAGGATCAAGAAGATTATATTCGGCATCAAAGGTAGAGGTAGGGTTCGTCTGATAATACTGATTAAAAGCGGCAGAGGCTTCGGAGTCGACCATATGGAAGGCAAGAATACCTTTTCCCATAATAATTGAGTTTATTCGCTCTGAATCTGCTGCACCTGGCATTTCAATATAAATACGGTCTTCACCTTGCTGGCGAATAACAGGCTCGGAAAGACCGAACTTGTCGATACGGCTATTCAAAGTATCCATTGCCTGAGCCATGGCTTCTGTGCGAAAGGTACTCATGCTTTGAATAGTTTCTTTTTGAGATTCCGCCGCTGCGTCAAGATCTGCTTTGATGATAATACTCATACCACCTGAAAGATCTAGACCCAACTTAACAGCATTAGCCTGAGTGTTTTTTATAGAAAGTATTCGGTTTCTGTATTTATTTTCAATTACAGAAAGAACATCTGATTCTGATGCATACACGGCAAGAACATTACGTGCAGTCCAAACTGAAGGGACAGGTTTTTTCATGAACTTGTATTGTTTGCGGGCATCTGCAACAAGTACAGGGAAGTCAGAAGCTATTGAATCTTGCTTATCTTCTTTGGCATCTGCCATAAGAGACTTGAGATCTGCGACTGCTCTATTTCGTGCATAATCTTTAATCTTTTCTCTTGATCCAAGAGCCAAGGCCTGATCTTCTTTTGGTGTAACATAATACCATTTTATGGAAGGCCACAGAAATGCAAAACACACTCCGAGAACTACCAGAATGAGTATCACTCTGCTTCGTTTGCTCATATTTTATCTCCAGATCTTTGAGGATACCGCTACACATTAACAAGTGCAGCGGCGTCCTCGTCAGTATAAATTATTTTGATTCCTTCACTGAGGCATCTTTTTTTGACTTTTTATCGGCTTTTTCAATCTTTTCATCAACTACAACACTTGCAATCGCATTTCTGTTAAATTCAAGTTTGCAAGCTTCATCTACTTTTACAATAAGAGTATGCTCCTTGGTAGAAGTAACTTCACCGTGAATTCCACCAATAGTGATTATTTTATCACCTTTTTTAACGGCAGTAATCATTTTTTCTGTATCTTTTTGTTTTTTGTTCTGGGGACGTATAATAAAAAAATAGAAAATTACAAACACAAGACCGAAAGTAACGATCGGCATAAATACGGATCCCTGAGGGGAACTCGATTGCAGAAAAGGCATAAAATTCATAATAGTACTTCCTTAGGACACAAATATAGTCTCGGAACAAAGTATCACACCGCATTGATTCCAGTCAAGATAAAAAAAAACCGGGCTGTCCCATTATATAGAACAGACCGGAATCTACAGAAATATTAAAAATTCATGTAGTAATTTATAAAACGAGAACTCGTGGAGCCTGCACTTTAGCTACACCAAACAGTCGAGGTATAGCCTCAACTTGATAAGACGAACCCGATGCCTTGTTATAGGCCGCGGCAACTTGCTTCATTTCTTCTTCAGAATCTGAATAAAATGCAGAAGCTGCAGCTGCGCGATAATAACCTTTTTCTAACATTTCTGAAAAAGTCAGTTTCCCAATCAATTTTCTAGACGATCGGTCTACCAAAGCTGCATTTCCATCATAACCGATAGTACACACTGCATCTTCTCTCGCAATTTTTTTCTTTGCCATTAGATTTCAGAGAAGCTGTCCTGTCCAGCACCACAAACCGGGCATACCCAGTCTTCTGGAAGATCGTCGAAGGAAGTTCCAGGTTTTACTCCATTGTCAGGGTCACCTACTGCTGGGTCATACACATATCCGCACAAATCACATACATACTGTTTCATAAGTTATCTCCTTTGAAAACTATTATACGAGGTTTAAAGTTAACGGGCAAGTAAATCGTCTAAATTTGAAAGCAAGTTTCCATAACGCCTGTTACCAGGATCGAGAGAAACAACTTGTTTAAGATAATATTGCGCTTTTCTATAGTCTTTTTTCTCCATATACCACTCATACATTGAAAATAGAGCCTCTAGATTTCTCGGATCAGAAAGGAGGCTTGACCTAAGAGATGCAAGGCGCAAATCTGAATCTATTTTCAATTTGCTTTCATGATAATACAAGATGCTTTTTAAGGAAGGAGAAGCATCTATTAGGCGAGAGTTAATAATGGCTAGTGCTTGATTTGTATCTCCTGAGGAAATAAGAGCTTGTAAATGTAGACTCGTTATTTCCACAGACGATGGGTGAGCGGTATATAAAGAGCGAGACAATTCTACCGCCCTAGAATACTGGCGAGAACCAAGAGTAGCCTTTAAAAGGAGAACGCGAGAATCGTCTCTTGAGTCAAGAGAAACAAGCTGTTCAGCGCGAGAAAGAGCCTGAGACCAGTCTGAGGATACGATATAATCTTGAACTAACAGAGAAAGGGCAACTGTGTTCGTTGGCTCTATTTCTAATACATTGAAAACAAGGTCGCGCCCATCGGAGCCTTGTATAGCCTGTCCAGACTGATATGATATTTCTGCGGAGGCAAGCAAGACTTCACTGTCTGTTGGATACAGTCTTCTCGCATCTTGTAACACAGCGGCTGCAGCTGTTGGGTTTTTATTCCACTCTCGAATTACCCGAGCTTTAAGCAATAAATATGATTTATTAGTTTTATTAGTAGTCCCAAATGCATCTAATAAAGAATTAGCCTTCAAATACTCTTTTCTCTCTATAAGAATATGAGCTCTCATAAGCAAAAAATCGGTATTATCTGGTTCAGCCTTCAAAATAGTGAGAATATATGGGTCTGCCGTATTCCAGTCCTTTGCAATGTAAGCAGACTGGGCACAGAGGCGAACCATGCTCGAATTATTGGGATAACGAGAGAGTAATTGTTTTGCAACTACGAATGCTTCTGCACCATCACCTTTGGACAAAAGAGCGCGTGTTAAACCAATGCCTGCAGGATAACAAGAAGAGTCTGCTTTCCATGCAGCTTGAAATAAATTGAGAGATTCGTTAAATCGGCCTTGTCTTTCTGAAATTAAAGCTAGAAAATAAAGAGGAAGTACTGATTCATCATTCATTCTTCTGGCCTTGGAAAGGGCTATTTGAGCATCGGCGTAATAATTACCTTGAATATCTGAGACAACCAGTACAGCTGAGGGTAATACAAGAGAAAGAAAATCGGCAGATCCAGCGCTATAGTCGTAAATACCTTGTCTGGAAGCTCGAAGAGCTCCAATGTAGCGATCAGATTCAGGAACAGATGGAAGAGACCAGTTTACTTCTTCAAGAGGATACAAAATCCTCATAATCTCGCCAGAAACTGCAAGTGCTACCCTATTTTGGTCTGTCATGCCTCTGGGGTCTGTATTTACTAAAGAAACAGCCTTACGAAGACTTTCTGGAGAACCTTTTTCTATAAAACTTAAAACCGTGGAATCGAGATCATTCTTTTTTAGTTGGGCGCGCTCCGGTATAGACAGGGGAGTTCCAGCTCCTGTTGAAATAGAGGAGGGACTTACTGTTCCTTTATTATCAGTCTCAGTTTTTCCTAAATTTTCTGAAGTACTCTGCGGTTTTGGAGTAGAAGAACAAGAAGAAAACAAAAGAATGCATGCAAGGAAGGCAATAAAAGAGTGCACTACAGTTCTATTCATCAATATTATCCGGCTTTTTATTCCGATGGAAAAGCCATATCAAAACCGATATTCCCGTTGGTAATAATAATAAAGGGAACCACCATAGTGCTACTGAAATAAAAGAAACCGTGATAATTTCTGTAGAAAACAACAAAAAGACAAAGCCAAGTCCGGTGAAAGCTATTGCTGGAACGATGTAGGAAGGATGCAATTGTCTTTTTTTCAAATAACCAGAATACATAAAAGAACATCCAACAAATAACATCAAAAAAGGCCAAATTCCCGGAAGAGGAATAGTGATCCAGCCAAGGTCTAAAAGAAGAAGCAGAGAGCCTGTAAGACACAAAAAACAGGCAGCAAAATGGAAGCGAACACGATTGCTATATTGCATTCCAGCCCATCCGAGTAACACAGAGCTTACCAATGAAATGATAGGTACAACGAGAGGAAACAACTGACGATTAAGAACCATCATAAGAGTTACCATTACAGCTATAAAACCAACACTTACAGGAAGGAAAATAGCGGACAGACTCAAGAAAATTCTTTTGCACTCCGTTTGATTGTCCATATAGCCCTCCTCGTCTTACAGTATTGTAGACCAATACCTTGTATCTTGCCAATACAAAGTAGCCTATGTTATTATTGACAGCGTGTTAAAAAATACCTTCTCTACATGGTTTTTGCTCTTTATCCTGTTATTTTCTGTTTCTTGCTCTTCTGGTTCATCAAACTACCTCACTGATGGCTTAAGAGAAAAAACAGAAGAACAAAAAGAACTTCTTATATTGCTCGAAAAAAAAACTAACAGCCAAGAAACCCATTTCGCTCTTATGAATAATATAGCAGCAAACTTACTGGCTGAAAAAAATAACTCAGCTCTTATTGTATTTTTAACCTCGTCTGTCGAAAATGATCCTGATAATCCCTATAATGCATACTGGCTTCTCATGGTCGCTCATACCTATTTGCAAGATGAAGCATTCGAAATTGCTGAATACTTTTTAAATCGCATACTTGAGAACTACCCTGATCTTGAAATTCAGGGTAAATCGATACATTTAATGAGCCTTGAGAATCTTATAAAAATTACAGAATCTCCTGAAATGCAGATTAAGTATTATTCCGAGTTAATTACACGGTTTGGTCCAGAAATTGACTTAGGGTATTCCTATTTTATGCTCGCCCGTTCCTACGAAAAGCTCGGAGAATGGCAACTAGCTATACAAACATATATGCAGTTTTTAAGTTACGGCCGATTCGATATAGTAATTCCGGGAATTCCAGATTCTTATGAATACGCGAAAAAACTTGTTGACTATAATACTTCTTCCAAGGATTGGATTTTTGAAACCCTCGATGAGCTCGTTCAAAGCATAACAAAGGCAATTTCAATATATGACTATCGCTCGCTTGAAAAATATCGTGCAAAAGTTAATTTTTTTGCGATGTCTTGGAAACAAGAGTCTAGTGATACAAATTCACAGGCAGACTTCCAAATGCGGGACTTTATGGGTGGAAACAGAGTACGATTCAGTGAGACTCTCGATTCATCTTCGAACCCCTATGAAGCATATTTACGAACTTCGGGGTGGAGCCAGTATGTTAGTGTCTGGTACCTCTATTTTAGAAAAATAAATTTCCCTGCAGATCCGGATATTCATGGGTGCTGGGAATGGGCAGGAATATACTATGGAGAAAAACTATAACAATGAATGGACACAATCGCCTCGCTTTCGCTCTTTTTTGCCTCCTTTCGAACCTCCTCTTTGCGTCTGTCGACACAGCCTCTGAGACCACAGAAACGCTTCCTATTAGTCTTGATATACAAAATCAACTTCTTGAAACGGAAGAAGTGGTCCGCATTCCCCAAATATTTGATATCCCTCTACCAGATTTTGAAAATGCTCTTATTACTAAATATAAAAAACAATATACCACTCCTGATGGTATAAAATATCTTTCTGCCGTTATGCAGCGCTCAATTCCTTATAGAGAGTTTATACAAGAAGAAATAATTCGCTTAGAAGCTCCTGCGAGTCTTTTGTTCCTCCCTATTATTGAGTCGGGATTTTCTGTAACTGCAATTTCAAAATCTGGGGCGACCGGCATGTGGCAATTTATGAAAAACAGTATTGGTGGATACGGAATACATATTAACGAATGGATGGATGAACGCCGGGATCCCTGGATAACAACGACGGCTGCTATAAAAAAACTCAAAGAAAACTATAATTATTTAGGGGACTGGTATCTTGCCCTTGCTGCCTATAATTGCGGGCTTGGAGCAACCAAAACAGCCATGAAAAAAGGTGGTAGTTCTGATTATTGGTATTTATGTTCAAAAGGGTATTTTAAGACAGAAACAATACACTATGTTCCTAAATTTCTTGCAATTTCTGAAATATTACATAACAGCGAGGAATATGGCATAAATTGGGGAGACGCCACGGCAAACCCCACTTACACCACAATTCCAATAAAGCGAGCCGTAGATATTACCGTTCTTGCTCGAGAAACAGGTATTGAAACAGACCTAATGCGAAAAGCTAATCCGGCCCTTTTTTATAACATAACCCCGCCAGACTCAACCTACGGTTTACGGGTTCCCCTTGAAACAAAAGAAAATATTGAATTACTTTTATCAGACAAAACAAAGAAACTTCTTGAATATTATATGTACCGGGTAAAATCTGGAGATACTCTGTACGCATTAGCTCTTCATTATGGAATTACCGTAGACATGATAGTTCAGCATAATCCAGGTCTTAAACCGAACTTACTGCGGATTGGGAGCAACCTGGTAATACCTGCTCTGAAGCAGGTTTCCACATACAAGGGGAAAAACGATCCCGATACGCTCGATTTTTCTGGATCGTATCTTGTAAAACAGGGAGATACTCTTTGGTCTATAGCCCTCGCCTACACGATTCAGGTAGAAACACTTGCGGAACGTAATAATCTTGAAGTGAATTCTGTTCTAAAGTTGGGAAAACAACTTCGCGTGCCGATACTGTAACGAAGTAAGGAGCGATTTGTGACGTTGAAACAGTTTCCAGTGCGGTTCTTGCACATAATTTTTTTAATTTTTCTTATTTCTACAGTAGATGCTCAAGAAAAATATCTAAAAGCACAGTCTTCTATTGATTGGAAAACGGAGAAAATTAATTCAACACTATCTCTCGATGCAAAAAAAACTGGTATAACGCTACCTTCTGGGCGAAACGCTGCGCTTCAGATGCTAGAAATGGAAACTCCAGCTCTTTTAAAAGATACTTTTTTTTCACTCCTTATAAATTCATCTTCACGGCTTGGAGACTCCATAGCAAGAGGAGACGTCTCCCTAGCCGACCTAAACAGAATAATTGACCAAGGAATAAAAACGCCACCGTGGTTTTCCCAAGACTTAAAACAGGTTTCTATGACGCACACCATTACCCTACAAGATATTGGAGAGTTATTTATTCGCCATGACAATGCCTATGAAAACCGGCCGCCACTTGAAAAAGTAGCTACAAGGTCTTTTTCAGGCATATTAATTGATGCAAGGGGAAGCCTTCCCGTTCACGGAGAATACACAGAAGCGACCTTAGAACCCTGTTTATTTCCCCGAATTTGGAATAATAAGATGGAATTACTCTATGAGAAAAATCTCGTAGACCCTAAAACTGCTAAACAACAAGGTATTGTCTATTATTCTGCGTCTTCAGATGAATCTATATACCGGGATAGAATTGGAACAGACCCACTTAGAATAACAGCTCGTGAAGTTTTTGGTCAAAACAGAACCGACCCTATTATTTCGAGTACAGATTATTTACGGATTATGTCCGACTCCAAAAACAGAGCCTTACTTACCGCTGGAAAGCTTGTTATTCTGTGCAATGAAGATGCCCTAAAGGCTGGTCAACTCGGTCCTAAAAAAGATGAAAACTATTATTTTGCATGGCACGATATAGGTTCCGCACTCTCTGTTGCAAGTGTGTCTAAAATTGATTTTACCGACTCTTGGAAAGGTCTTAAACTCACCATTTACGATATTCGCTTTATTGCTGATACAGCCCAAATTCTACCGGATGAACGTTCTCGACTCGACAGCATTGCCTCTGCCCTCGCTCTTGCAGGAAAAACGGCCCACTTTAAAATAGATGGACACACTGCCAGCGTTGGAAAACCTGAAGGAGAAATGATTCTTTCCATTCAAAGAGCCGAGACTATAGCGAGGGAATTATCGATTAGAGGAATAATAAGCGATAAAATTCAAACAGCCGGATTTGGCGGAACACAGCCTGTAGCAAGTAATGACACAGACCAAGGCCGCGCATTAAACAGAAGAGTAGAAATAACTATAGAAATGCAAGATTGACGCCCTCTATAGGGCGTGTTATTATAGTAGCTATGAAAAAAAGAGGAGAAAGCATGTCTACGACCGAAGTCAAAAAGTGTGAACCTGAAATTCTCGAATATGAGCAATTGGATAACAACACTGAAGATAAAATCTTCTGTGCTAATTGTATTCATTGCAAATTAGTACAAGAACCCGGTAATGCTACTGGTCAGTTTTATTTGAGAGTAAAATGCGACCAAGGAAAATGGAAAAAGAAATTAGGTGGAGAAAAACTCTACAAATACTTTACTGTCACAAGAAGAAGTATCGACTCTTGTGATTCATACGAACCAATGGGCGATGCAACTGAATTTATAAGTGACTTGAGAAAAACACTCCCAACTCGGGATGAACTGTACCACAAGGATTAACATACCAATGAAAAAGACACAAATTATTTTCGCCACAAAGAGCATTAAAGCGATGATCTTTATTGCATTTATTACTCTTATTTCTTTTGCAAGCTGCAAGACTGTACCAAAGCCAGAAGACCTTCCACCTGAAATGACCATTATAGAATTGAGCCAAAAAGGTCAAGAGTCTATTGATTCAAATAATTACAAAGCAGCAAAAGTATATTACCAAGTAATAATTGACAGATACGGAACCGATACAGGAGCTCTTACCGCTGCAGAATTTGAAATTGCACATATTTTATTAAAACAAAAAGATTGGGAAACGTCCAAAGCCATGCTTGAAACAATTGTTTCCCGATTTGAAACAACTGGAGGAGCAAGTCTTCCTCCAGAATATCTTATTTTAGCCAGAAACGATCTTGAAAAAATTTCTAAAGAACTAGAATAGAACAGTTAATGAGTTTCGCCATGCGGCAGAATAATAACATTGAGCTGAACGTTTTTTTCTGCCGCCTTCGCTTCGACCATTTCTTTTGTAACCCGCCCCCGGGGTTTTGGATGTGGTGGAGCATCACCTATGAGAATTATTTTTTTATCAGCTTCGGGATTCCAGTCTAAAGCAAGAGCTCCATCTAGTCCTTCATACACAGCTTCTGGAATATCGCGCCCGCCTTGAACTCTAAAACTACCCAGAGCCTTTTTAAATACCGTAAGATCTGTAGTAAACGGACAGGCCTGTTTTACCAAGAAATCTTCAAAATAATCTTTATATAACACAAGAGCTATTCTCCAGCTCGGATATGTGGGAAGTAATTCTTCCAACATCGGTTTTAGAGATTCTCGAATTTCGTCTATATCGTCTACCATACTCTCCGTTGCATCTAAAACAAGAACCAAGTCCAACGATCTTTCCGTTGGAGATTCAAGCAATTCTCTAATTAATGGAACAACATCTTTTGCTCCAGAGGCGTACTTAATACCACCTACTGTTTTTTCGGCAAGATTTGAAAAAGTAGCAACCGTATCTGCCATATATGTAATTTCTGCAGGAGGATTTGCTTTCACCACTGGTTTTTGAGTTAAACGAATTTTGAAGGGGTTATCTTTAAATGTGCCTGTATAGTCGGCCCAAGGTTTTGAAAAGGTGCGTATATTCAAATACGTTCCGTCGAGCACCTGAACCTCTGCATTACGAGTCCAAGAGTATCCATAACTGATAAGATAGGGAATCCAAATATGAAAAGCGTCTCCAATTGGAGTGTTTTTTTCTATACTTGAATCTATAAGACTGTAAATACCTTTTTCTTTTGGAATAAACTCACCATCGAGGAGTCTTTTTTCGTCGCCGTTTATTGCGTTCCATAAGGGAGCGCGATAGGCATAGTTGTCTGACCTGAGAGTTGGATCCCTGGTGGTTTCGGTCAATAAAACAGACTTTATGTCTTTTTTCGCCCGAATATATAAATGATACCCACCTTCGGGACTCTGCACAATAAAGACGTCATCTTTTCCAACAGAGAGATCGAGTGCCTGCAAAGAAAAGCTCATAACTGATAAAAGGACGAAAATAGCTGTTTTTTTCACGTTACGAATATTCATAGTATAAGTATCGGACGAAAACCATTACGCGTTTATATGTAAAACTATTATTATCTTGTTTCTCCTCTATTTAGGTCGTATGATATTTACTAATTATGGCACAGAAAAAACGAAATTCTAAGAAAATAACACGCAGACCAATTACTCCAATTTTTCGCGGTGTAGCTGAAAATGGTGAAACCTCGGCTCCGGGAATTCCGGTATATATAGGAGATAGAACTCCCACAGAATCTACCTATTCTTTAATACAATACAACCAAAAATCGATAGCGGTTGCAACTCCAAAAACAGTTGAAGAAGTTATGGCAATGTTTGAACCGGATATGATTAATTGGATTAATGTAAATGGTCTTGCGAGCCATGCAGATTATAAATGGCTGTGCGCATTTTTTAAACTTGACCCTCTTACTGTTGAAGACATGTTAAATACTGAACACAGACCTAAAGTAGAAGACTTTGGCCATTACATAGTAGTTATTACAAAAATGTTAAAAAAACAGGAATACAAGGCAACGGAATATGAACAAATTAGTTTTATTTTAACAAAAAATGCTGTTCTTAGTTTTCAGGAAGTACAAGGAGACTGTCTTGATCCGATACGGGAAAGGCTCAAAACCGGTACAGGTAGACTGAGAAAACAGGGAAGTGCCTATTTATTGTATGGACTGCTCGATGTTATTGTAAATAATTATTATTCTATACTCGAAGACCTCGGGAATCGCTTGGAAGAATTTGAAGAAAAAAGCACCCAGTCCGAGGATTCTAAATATTTTATGGCGGGACTTCAAAATATAAAAACAGAGCTGAACCACATGAGACGAATTCTGTGGCCAGTGAGAGATACTATAAACGATCTATTACATAATGAGTCAAACCTTATTCCCGAAGAAATGGAGCCGAATCTGAGAGATCTTCAGGAGAACTGTATTCAGGTTATAGAAGCTCTTGAAAGCTATAGAGAAACAGCCTCTGGAATACAAGAAGTGTTTTTATCTTCGGTATCTGTTCGCATGAACGAAGTCATGAAAGTGCTTACTATAATTTCTACTATTTTTATTCCTCTTACCTTTATTGTTGGGGTATATGGTATGAATTTTATTAAGATGCCAGAACTGACCTCTCCGTGGGGATACCCGATTACCCTTGGAGTTATGACCTTTATTGCAGTGGGACTTATTTTTTATTTCAAAAGGAAAAAATGGCTCTAGATAGATTTTCATAGGAGAAACGCATTATGGGCAAAAAAAAAGAATCGGCCTTACACAAAAAACTTAGCAGTGAACTTACCTTATTAATTCCGCAATTAGATGAAGAAGGGCTTATATTTTTAATTGAGCAAGCTCGGGTGCACCTATATAACCTTGAAATTGATCGATTTGAAGCAGAAAATGAATTACTAAGTGAAGAAAAAACAACCAAAGGCTCAGCAAAAACGACCAAAGGCTCCTCTAATCTTAAAAAACAAGAACACGTGAAAGCAAATTTCAGAATAGAGAAGTCGGCAGATGGGAATAATTACAACCTGATCTCTGTTGGAAAATGGAAACTATTCAACGATGAAGAAATGCTTTCTATGGTAAAAATTGCTCAAGGACCAGACAGTATTACAGAAGTAGCCACTCGCCTGCACCTTTGGCTCATGAGGGAAAGGCCAGATACCTTTGGAGACCTCGATATAGGTGATGCACATGACCCAAAAATGAAAGAACTCGTTACTTTTTTAAGACATACATTCGCACTTAAAAACGAAAAATAGACAGTACTATTGCTCGTGTTTTAAATTTTTCCACAGATATTCTCTATAAATTAAGAGTATTGAATTATTGAAGGGTTCAGTGGTAGTATTTCGTTACTATGAATAATAACGAAAGAAAACGAATACTTACTGGTGACAGACCAACTGGACGATTGCATCTTGGGCATTATGTAGGCTCAATTGCCAACCGT
>DATFIA010000089.1:0-2112 GCA_035270545.1 Treponemataceae bacterium | reverse complement strand
TTACATGGAAAAGTAACGACGAAACAATTGCAACTGTTAGCCCGATTGGATATGTAACCGGAGTAAACAAAGGGACAACAACAATAACAGCGTCAACATCAAACGGAATAAAAGCCACCTGCCAGGTTACTGTTACTGCTGAGAATACCCCTAAAGATGGTTCCAGTTTTGACCGCGCATATTTTTATCCTTTGTATTCTTACAAGACGGAGAGATCAGTCACGCTCAAAGCTATGACAGAGACATTTTATTATATTAATCTTACAGATAGTTATACAAAACTTAATTTTGCTAAAGACAGTAAATTTGTAAATGGAATTACCCTTAAATTATATAATGATAAAGAAAAACTTTTAGAAACGGACTACATAAACGAAGATGAATCAAAGGGATCGTATTCTTTAGCAAATATACCTGCTGGCAAATACTATATAGGAATAAAACACTCTTATTTAAGTACAGTTACTGGTAATTTCTATATCTGGAAAAATTAATAATTGTATAAAACAAAAGCCCCTCCTAATTAGGAGGGCTTTTTTAATTACGCCTTAAAGTCGCGAGTTGCAAACTAGTCGGAATATGTTTGCGGAAGGGCTAGCGCTTAGTATGATTTCCCGCATTACTGGGTTATCTGAAGATGCCCTTATTAAAATAAGAGATGATTCTCTGTAATTGATTGCATAGTAAGTAAAATACCTTTGTTCCTTTTATGAATCGTAACAGCTGATTATGATATGAAAAAGAATTCATCTTCTGCCGCATCTGCAATGATTACGTCTCCATTTTGCAACTTTGTTATATCGAAGAAGTCAATCGTTTTATCTAGTCCAAAAAGTGTAGTTAATTTTGATTGCCTCATGTATCTTTTCAGCATTCTTATTCACTCACATTGCCAAGTTTTTTTCTCTATAGTTAGGCAAAAAACCATATTTTCCCTATATATTCAGTATGGACAAAACTCTGGCCCAGAACCACCCACACGACACCTTTTTTCGCAGGAATTTTGCTCACAAGGAAATTTTACGTGAATTCTTAGACTCTGTGCTGCCTCCTGAACTACTCAATGCCATGGATAAAGACAGTCTCCTTATTGAACCTACAAATTTTGTAGATAAAGAACACCAGGACCATTTTTCCGATATTTCTGCAACAATACAACTTTCTAATCAGAAAACCTATGTCTATCTTCTTATGGAACATAAATCTTACAACGACCCTATGGCTTTGCTGCAAATTCTTCGGTATATGCAGCTCAAATGGACGCAGGAGGTCGAAGAAGTAAAAGGCAGAAAAGTAACGCTTACTCCCATCATTCCCATTCTCTTTCACCATGGGAGCAACAAGAATCCTCCTACTCATTTCACAGAATTGTTTGCCAAGAACATACCAGAAATGCTTAAAGCGTATCAGCCAGATTTTCTAGTTGCATTGTACAATCTTACAACCACTCCCGACGAGAAGATCGACGCTTCTCCGGTGTTGGCATCAACGTTATTTGCTCTTAAACATAGCCGTACGAGTATTGCGACGTTCCTAGAAGCTTGTAGTATACTGGTACAGAAACACGGAAGGGATTTTTTGGAAAATGTTGTTTTTGAGTCAGTTATGTTTTATATTCTAACTGTAAGCAAAGTAAACAGTGAAGAGCTAAAGCGCAACTATTTAGATAAAATTAATTCACCGGAGTTAAAGGAGGCGTTTATGAGTACCGCTGATATGCTGATTGAGCAAGGGATCGAGCAAGGAAATTACGCTAAAGCTGTAGAAACGGCACGGAATATGTTTGCGGAAGGGCTAGATCTTAGTATGATTTCCCGCATTACTGGGTTATCTGAAGATGCCCTTATTAAAATAAGAGATGATTCTCTGTAATTGATTCACTTTTTTCAATACTCTCTAATTGTATAAAACAAAAAGCCCGCAAACTCTTATAGAATAAGAACTTACGGGCTAATTAAAATGGAGAATAGGGGAATCGCCCTAAAGGGCCGCCCTCGGCCCCTCAATCCTCGCAGCGCTCGGCGGGGCCTCACGATCGATTTCTCTATTCTCTTCCAATAAAAAAGGCGCCTAACGGCACCTTTTTTTGGAGAATATCGGAATCGAACCGAC
>DATFIA010000088.1:0-2779 GCA_035270545.1 Treponemataceae bacterium | reverse complement strand
CTGTGAAAGGGGTATTTTAATGCAAAAAGATACTAAAAAGCCATTTATGAGCCTAGAAATTGAAGGTTTAGAGAAAGAGATACAAGAAATCAATAGCAGCAGCGCGCCAATAAAAGGAAGAATTAAAAGAAAAACTACATCACTCTATGACAAAATGAGCCTTAGATTCTATCAATTTGAAAATTTTTTTCTTGATGAACAAGAAGGAAAAGGCAATTCAAAATTCACTTTAGAATATTATAAAAGATGTTTTAAAAAGCTATATTACTTCTTTGCTTTTGAAGTTCCTATAGATGAATCTGAATATCAGAAGTTACTAGATAGTGATGAACCTGATTCAAAAATTAAATATGGAAGTATTATGCCTATTGCTGTTTTAGAAATGGACAACTTCGAAAGTAAATTTAGATATTGGTTAAAAGAAGTTGAACAAGTAAATGAGCAAACAGTTAGCAGTTATTTTAGAGGCTATCGCGCCATTGCCTATTACGCAATGGAAAAAGGCTGGATTGATAATCATAAAATAACAATATCAGAAGGTGAAGCTGATATTAAGAACTGTTATACAGATACAGAAATAAATCGACTTTTAAAGAAGCCTTCTGAAGATGATTATACTCAATATCGCAACTGGGTTATAATCAATTACTTATTAGCAACAGGTAATAGAGTTGGTTCAATAGTTGATTTAAAAACAAATGATATTGATTTTGAAGAAGGCTATATAAATGTAAATAGACAAAAAAACAAGAAGCCTGCGCGCTTGCCTTTAGTAAAAAAGATTATACCAATACTTAAAGAATATATTGAATTCTATAGAACAGATGATGAAAGATATATTTTACTTGGAGTACCTTTATTTCCGAACAGGTTTGGAGAAAAAATGACTGAGAATGGATTGAAGAAATCCATCTCAGATTATAATAAAAGCAGAGGGGTTCAGAAAACAAGCATACATCTTTTCAGGCATACCTTCGCAAAAAGATGGATTATAGATGGTGGAGATTTATTTTCACTCCAAAAAATATTAGGACATTCAAGCTTAAAAATGGTTCAACATTATTCTAATCTATATAGTACAGATGTAAAGAAGATGGCTGAACAACACGCGCCAATAACAAAGACAAAAACAAGAAGCGGCATGACAATGCAAAGAAGAAAATAAATAAAAGAAGAAGAAGTAGCCGTTAAGCTACTTCGGGTGTATCCCGCATTCTGTGTAAACTCAAAATTGGTATAAAAAGAGCACATAATATTTGAGGGGCAGAGCGGCCATTTGGGCAGCCTGCCCCTTGCCTGCATTATAAAGGGAAAAATGCGTCTGTCAAGTCAGTCGAGCCTGTCGGCGAAGAAGATTTCGAGCTGGGAGTGAATCTGGCCCCACTCTTTTCGGCGACCCGTCCATTTTTTCGTAATGTCCACCATGGCTAGATACAGCATCTTCAGAAGGCTGTCGTCGGTCGGAAATACAGATTTTGATTTCGTTACCTTCCGAAGCTGCCTGTTGAAATTTTCAATGGCATTGGTTGTGTAAATCAGCGTTCTGACCTCCTGCGGGTACTTGAAATATGTGCTGAGATTAGGCCAGTTTGAACGCCAGGACAGGGCGATTTTCGGGTATTTGCCGCCCCATTTTTCATCGAAAGCCTCTAGCTGGTAAACGGCGGTCTGCTCGTCTACGGCGGCATACACTTTCTTCAGGTCAGCCATAAGGGCTTTGATGTCCTTGTAGGAAACAAACTTTGTACTGTTCCTGATTTGATGGATGACGCACTGCTGAATTTCGGTTTTGGGAAAAACCGCTTCTATCGCGTTCGTAAAGCCCGTAAGCCCGTCAACGCAAGCTATCAGGATATCCATAACGCCACGGTTTCTGAGCCCGTTCAAAATCCCGAGCCAGAACTTTGCACTCTCATTTTCGCCTACCCACATGCCCAGAACGTCCCTTACTCCGTCCATTTTGACCCCGAGGGCGATGTAGACAGCTTTTTTGACGATTTGCCCTTCGCTTCGGACATGAAAGTGGATTGCATCCATAAATACCACGGCGTACACGCCCTCCAGAGGCCGCATCTGCCATTCCTTGACCACGGGCAGAATCTTATCCGTAACACGGCTTATCGTGCTGTCGGAAACCTCAATGCCGTATATCTCTCGTATATGCCCCTCTATGTCGCTGGTGGTCATACCTTTCGCATACATGGAGAGAATCTTTTCTTCAATATCACCACTTAAGTTGGTCTGATTCTTCCTGACAAGCTGCGGCTCAAATTCTCCCTTGCGGTCGCGGGGAACGGCGATTTCTATATCTCCCAGACTGCTTTTCAGTGTCTTTTCGCTGTAACCATTACGGCTGTTGTCCGTTTCTTTATTGCGGTAGTCGTACTTGCTGTAGCCAAGTTCTTCTTCAAGCTCGCCCTCCAGACCGTTCTCGAGAACTGTGCTGACCATTTCTTTGAACAGCTCCTGAACTCCCGCGACGTCGTTTATTTTCGCGTCCTGCAAGAGTTCCAATAATTTTTTCCGCTGCTCCCTGCGTTCGGGTGTAATTTTTCTTCTTGCCATATACTTAAACCTCCAAGTCGGTGTCTCTATTTTACACCAACTCGGAGGTTTACACAAAATCTAGGATAGACTCTATCAGCAACTGAATTACAGTCGAAGAATAAATCAGACCGATGATTATGGATAAAACACCCGTAGACTTTCTGATAACATTGTCTTTAAACATTTCCTTAAGGCTTTGGCCCTGCTTTCGGTTGAGTATGTATAAAGTTAA
>DATFIA010000087.1:0-6181 GCA_035270545.1 Treponemataceae bacterium | reverse complement strand
ATATTCAAACGATGAAGTCACAAGAGAAAAGAAGCTACCAGCGGGGGCAGAGGGTACCTCCGGTATTTCGGCATAATCTATTACATCAAATTGCAACCCAGTTCTTAGTGCAAACCCGGCGGCTGGTGTAAAACTCATTTCAATACCCATGTTTTGTAAGTTTGTTTGATATTGCCAGGCTACCGTATTTTTTGTTAATCGGGTGGTAAAATCTCTCGCATATCTATAAAAAGGGCTAATAGTTAAAAAAGAACCTATGTCTTGATCAAAGCGAATTGAAACACCAGGAGCATCGAGAAGTTCAACTTCTGCAAAGAGAAGTGAGTTATTTGTTGTGAGCCCTCGTATAGTAACAGCGGGAATAATGTCTATATTTCGGGTAATAACAGAAGACATGGTAGACTCGTAAAAGAAGCCAAGATGGAGCAAGTTCTTTTTTTCTTGCCTAGTTTCTAATTTGAGTGTGAGCGGAGCACTGCTAGTTTCTTGTGTATTTAATATTCGAGTAGATACAAATTTTCCCGTGCTGTCTATAAGTGAAAATAGTTTATCCCAGTCCTCTTCTTTAAGTTTTGAGCCAGGATAATGTTGAAAAAACGAATACATGAGTTGTTTATCTTTTGAGGTACCACCTTCAACAACAACAGAGGTAATAGGAGAAGCCTCAAGGAGTTTTGGTTTTTCTGTATGCCAAGCAAGTTGAGGAAAACGATCTATGAGTTCTAAAATTTCTGGCATGTATTTTCGAGTTGTTTTTTCTCCTTCCAAAATAAGAGGCTCTGAGAGCTCAAATTGTGTTGGAAGAAAATCTTGCATATCTATTGAAATACAAATATCTGCGAATTCTTTTTCTCGAAGGGATGATTCTTGCCTCATTATTTCAATGGTGCGAGTCAAAACGCCACCAGGAGTTCTATACATAGCATCTGCATCAAATTCTTTCCCATTAACAAGATCAACAGCAATAACAATATCTGCTCCCATATTTCTCGCAATAGTTATTGGTAAGTTGTCTGTAACGCCGCCGTCGACTAAAATTGTGTCGTCTAAGCGGAAAGGCGTAAAAATTGCCGGAAGGCTCATACTTGCGCGAACAGCCTCAGAAAGATTTCCCTGTGACAGAGTAATCGTCTTACCCGATAAGATGTCTGTAGCAACAGCTCTATAGCGACGAGGAAAGTTGTCAAAGTCAGTTTGTGAAGGTACGCCAAGAAATAAAATATCCAAAAATCTCATAATTCTGTTTCCAGCAATGAGCCCCTCTCGTATTTTTATTCCTTTTATATCGAATTCAGAAGAAAAAACATATCGCGATTTTTCTTGCAATGAAGATAAAGATTCTGTTCCAGAAAGGAGGTTTTCATTAAATAATTCTGCCCAATGAGTGTTATTAGCTATTGATTCCATTTCTGTTGGAGAATATCCAATAGAATAAAAAGCGCCAATAATTGCCCCCATACTTGTCCCAACGACAATATCAATTGGAATACCTGTTTCTTCCAGAACTTTAATAGCCCCAATGTGGGCTAATCCCCAAGCGCCTCCACCTGCGAGAACCAATGCGACAGTCGGTCGCTGTTGAGCTTCAATTGGTGAATACAAAGAGAAAAGAAGAATACCGCATATCAGAAATGAGACTTTTTTCATTTTTGGAATCTCCAGATTAAAGTATGCCTATATTTCAAGTAAAAATCTATTGTATTGCAGAGCAATTAAAAATCACATATAGTTCGAGCTATGCGTGTTGTATTACTTGGAGCTGGTCGTGTCGGAATACAAATAGCCCGACAATTAATAGACGAAAAACGAGATGTGGTAATAATTGAAAAAGACAGTGAACTTGCGCGCGTTGCAGATAATGAACTTGACTGCCTTGTTATAAATGAAGACGGTAGTCGCCCGGAAGTGCTAAGAAAAGCTCAAACCGATACTGCAGACTGGTTTATTGCTCTTACAGGCTCAGATGCCGTAAATATAGTTGCTTGTGGATTAGTTGCTTCTGAATCTCCAAAAACTCGCACTATTGCTCGAGTTGAAACTCCTTTTTATACCGCATTATCTCTTGTTCAAAAAAAAACATTCGGCCTTGATATCTTAATAAATCCTGCTATGGAAGCAGCACGAGCTCTCGCTCGTATTATTTCTGAAGGTTTTGCCGAGCATGTAACCCCCTTACACGATGGCGCCCTCCAACTTCGTATGGTTCACGCTTCAGGTTTGGAAGGTTTTAGCGGCAGAACATTGGGAGAAATTCGACAGAGTAGCCTTAAGCATTATCTTGTTGCTGCAATAGTGAGAGATAATGCAATAATTGTGCCAAAGGGTGATTCCCGCATACATTCAGAAGATAGGCTGTATATATTAGGAACCCCGGACTCTCTTGATAGTCTTTTGGGAACAATTGAAGGCCTTTCGTCCATTCCTCGAAATATTATTGTGCTCGGTGCGAGTCGAATTTCAGAGCGTCTCATTGAAAATCTGTTAGATTTTAATAAAAGTAGCCCTCGGAAATTTGGCTCGTTTATTCACAACGTGTTTCGCAGAAAATCTTCTATTACACTTCTAGATTCCTCTGAGTCAGATTGCAAAAGATTCTCCCAAAATTTCCAAGATATACAGGTAATAAATGGAGATTGTGCCGAAGAAGGTATACTTGAAAATGCCGGGATCGCTCGAGCCGATTTGTTTGTCTCAGCAACAGAATCTCAATCAAAAAACATAATTACTGCACAGCTTGCAAAAGTACTGGGTGCGAAAAAATCTATGGCAATAACCGTAAATCACCGGTTTCTTCCCTTAGGCCCTGATATGGATGTCGATGCCTATGTTTGCGCCAATGATGCCGTTGCCGCACGTGTCCTTGAAATAGTGCGCAAGGGTCATATTCGAACAATTTTTTCATTTTATGAAGATTCAGTTGAAATTGTTGAATTGCGTATTGGTCCTCATTCGCCAGTTCAATCTAAATCTCTTAAAGAAATAGAACTTCCTCGTCAGGTTCTCGTCGCCTTTGTTCAAAAAGATACCGGTTTTATTGTTCCCTCCGGCACTACAATTCTCAATTCAGGGGATATGATCGGCTTAATAACGCCTAAAGACCGTATTCTCGAACTTGAGCAGGTTTTTGGAGAAAAAGATGGGATATAAGGCTCTTTTTCGAGCCCTCGCGGTTCTTCTTTCTATTGTATCGGCCTTTATGTTCCTCTGTCTTCTCGTTGGCCTTTTTCTAGGCGAAGGCGCAGCCGCTATTCGAACCTTCGGTATTCCTGTCTTGCTCGGAGGACTTCTTTTTCTTCCCGCAATACTTGTGGGTAAAAGTAACACACACCTTTCCTCGCGAGCGGGATACCTTTTTGTAGTCCTTTCATGGCTCGGGGCAACTATTTTAGGGGCTCTCCCTTTTTTACTTTCCGGCGCAATCTCATCTGTACCCGCGGCTTTGTTTGAAACTATGTCTGGCTTTACAACTACTGGGGCGACAATACTAACAAATATAGAAGCCCTTTCCGGCTCTCTTTTATTATGGCGAGCAACAACCCATTGGATCGGTGGTATGGGCATAGTGGTTTTGACCGTTGCAATATTTCCCCTCCTTGGCCTTAATGGTAAAGCCCTTATGGAAGCAGAGGCGCCCGGTCCCCAGGTAGACAAATTTACCCCACGTCTTTCTCATACAGCCGGAATCCTGTGGCTCATATATTTAGGATTGACCATCCTCTTAGTTATATTGCTTATGTTCGGTGGAATGTCCTTATTGGACGCGGTTATTCATTCTTTTTCAACTTTAGCCACTGGTGGTTTTTCTTCAAGAAATGCATCTGTGGGTGCATGGAATTCAGCCTATATAGACGTCGTAATCACTATTTTTATGGTACTAGCTGGAACAAATTTCGCCTTGCATTGGCGAATGCTTCAAGGTAAATTTGGCAAGGCTTTGTACGATAGTGAATGGCGGCTTTATATTGGTATATTCTCAGTTTCTTCCATTCTTATAGCGGTGAATCTTTTTCGCTCTGGCATTTATGCTTCTTTTGCACAATCCTTGCGTTTTGCATCTTTTCAAGCTGCCTCTATTTTAACCACAACAGGTTCTGCAACAGCCGACTATCTGTTATGGTCACCCTTTGCTCAGGCAGTCCTTTTTTGTCTTATGTTTATTGGAGGAAGCGGTGGATCTACCGCTGGGGGAATAAAAGTTGGGCGAATAATGACCCTCTTAAAAATGGGTGTTGCAGAAATGAAATACCTCATGAACCCTCGCGGAGTCTATGGAATATTTGTAAACAAAACCTATGTGCATAAAAAAATTGTATATGACATAGCAGCAATGGTTTTTTTATATATAACTTCTATTTTAATCTCAACCCTCGTTGTCGCCTGGGGTGGATACGATATTTTAACCAGCCTTACAGCAACTCTTGCAACGCTTGGAAACATTGGCCCCGGTTTTTCTCTCGTGGGTCCCGCATGTAACTATGCCTTTTTCCCCGGTTGGATTAAACTCTGGCTTGTTTTTACAATGCTTTTAGGACGACTTGAAGTCTATACGGTTCTCTTAATTTTTACACGATCCTTCTGGAAAAGATAATCTATTTGTTTTATTATTAAGGGTATGAAAGTATTAATTATTGGCGCAAGCAAAAATCCAGAGCGTTACTCGTATAAGGCAATGAAGCGCCTTGAGGAAAATGGTCATAGTACAATTCTTTTTAATCCCACCCTAAGTGAAATAGAAGGCCATCCGGTTGTTAATTCACTCTCAAATATACATGAACACATAGATACCGTAACCTTGTATGTTGGAGAGAAACATCTTCTTCCAATGGTAAACGAAATTATAGCTCTTAAACCGAGGCGTATCATCTCTAATCCCGGAACAGAAACAACGCAAATGCGCGAAGCAGCAGAAAAAGCGGGTATCTTGTATCTGGAAGCCTGTACTTTGGTGCTTCTTGCCACCTATCAATTTTAAAACAAAGAGGTGGGGGGAATGCATTATTCTGCTATTTTATGCTGAACAGCATAAAACGATACAATAACACAGGCGACTCCCCCTCGCTATGAAATCCTCGCGCGCTTTATTAAAAGCGCACTCCGGTTTTCTACGCTACCCCTACTTTTGGTTACTTTTTGCCGGCTTGAACGAGGGTTACGGCAGAAGTAATTACAATGTCTTCTACCGAGCATCCGCGTGAAAGGTCAGATATTGGTTTAGCAAAACCTTGTAAGAAAGGACCATAGGCTGCAGCTCCTGCGAGACGCTGAACGAGTTTATAGCCAATATTTCCCGCCCCAAGATCAGGGAATACTAATGTGTTCACTTTCCCTTCTATAGGACTTCCTGGAGCTTTAGATTTTGTAACAGAGGGAACGAGGGCCGCATCTGCCTGCAGTTCACCATCGAAGATAAAATCTGGTTTTCTTTCTTCAAGAATCTTTGTTGCTTCTTGTACACGCAGTACATTTTCATCTTTTCCCCCAGAACCCTTTGTGGAAAAGGAAAGGAGAGCAACAACAGGGTCTTTTCCAATAAACTCATGGCAGCTTTTTGCTGCAGAAATAGCAATATCTGCAAGCTGTTCTGCACTAGGAGTAGGAATAACTGCACAATCAGAAAAGATCATGAGACCATCATTGCCCCAGTTTTTATCTTTCATTTCCATAACGAAACAAGATGAGGCAGTCTTAGTACCTGGAGCTGTACCAATTACGGTAAGTCCTGCTCGAAGAACGTTCCCCGTGTTGTTTTCCGCTCCCGCAACCATAGCATCTGCAAGCCCTTTATTTACCATCATCGCACCAAAGCGTAGCGTTTCACTCATATCTATTTTAGCTTGCTCGGGACTAAGTCCTTTTGCTTTGCGTTTTTCATAGAAAGTGTTGCTAAAGTCGGCTAGGAGAGGGGAGGTAGCGGGGTCTATGAGAGTGATTCCTGTAAGACTCACTCCCTCTTTTTGAGCAGCCGCAGTAATTGCTTTTTCTTCGCCTAAAAGGGTTACAGAGGAGGCAATTTTGCTGTCGAGTATCTTTCGAGCAGCCAGTATTGTTCTGCTTTCACTTCCCTCTGGGAGAACGAGCCTGTTACCGTAAGAAATAGCTTTTGTTTTCATTGATTCAATAAAATTCATATTTTTACTCCTATAAAAAGATTTGTAGAAAAAAGTAGGTAAATACAACCCTA
>DATFIA010000086.1:0-5834 GCA_035270545.1 Treponemataceae bacterium | reverse complement strand
GACAGTACTTCCTCCAGATCCTTTTATTTGGCTCTATAATGCTTTGTTACGCTTTGCTCGCTCTTTTTCTAGAACTCACCGGTTTAAAAAGCCTGATCTTACATTCCCTGATTTGGGCTTACCTATGGGACAACCCTCTGGACAAAATATAGCGAATATGGTTGGCGACACACAACCGAGTGCAGTTCTTATATATATCAAATACTTCTTCTTCGCTGCAGCAGCCCTTGCCCTACTCTGGTTTTTGTTCGGCTTCTTTTTTAACTCCGAATTTCGCTCTTATTTTAAGGTACAAAAACTTAAAGCGCTTTTAAATCGATTGCGGGCAGTCCTTAAAAGACTCTTCAGTTTTCGATTTAGGAGGGAACGCCAAGACACAATTTTAGTCGACGCTACTAAGGATAAGTGGACGTCTCAATTCTACACTGACCAAAATAAAAAACCTCTTTCCCGAAGAAAAAAAAGAGAAATTGGTAACATGACCAAACAGTTTGTGAAAGTTCTAAATTGGGGCGAAACACAGGGACTTAAAAGGGCAAAACACCAAGGAGCTGCTGAATATACTGCAAAGCTCGCAACATTAGTTCCTGACAAAACGTCTGGACTTGCGAAATCAGCAGAATTATTTGAAAAAGCACTTTACTCCGAGTTTTTACTTAGTAAAGAGGAAATCCGTCTATTTAATGCCGCTGTGCGCAGGATTGTTGAAAAGCCCTCGGACAACCAGAAATTCCACTAGCGCTATTTACGAACTCCAATTGCAATCTTCTTAGTCTTCATGTGGAACCTCTTTTTTTAAACCTAATAGAAATAATTATATCACTAGGCGTAATTATTTTAGAGGTGAATTATGTATGATTATCTTGGACAGCAGTGAAAAGAAATACAAAAAGCGATAGATGTTTTAAATCTCGTAAAAGTGAAAGCTGAAGAATACAACATTAAAATAGCAATCGAAAATCATTGTGACCAAACAGCGGGAGAACTCTTAGCTGAACATATTGTTACAACTCACTTCAAAGATTATGCGTTTAAGATGGAAAACTGGGGCTTCAAATCTTTTGGTGTGGCCCTTGGAGACGGAGTAATAGACCTCAAAGCGATTCTAAAGATTTTGAAAGAAAAATCGAAATTAGATAGAATTATGCTGGAGATTCCAGTAGAAAAAGAAGGCACAGAAAAAGCTACACTTGAAAAAGAAGATGATAATGTAAGAAGAAGTGTTTTATATGCCTGGGATGTTTTAGGCATCAAATAAAACACCCCCGAGTGTTCAGTTCACTACTGTAGTGTAATTTCCACTGATATTCTTGACTTGTGTCTTAGGTGAAATCTGATGCCGTTACAATTAAAAAAAAACATAAAAACATAATCAAAACTTGACCTGACATCTTTCACAGACTAAACTTAAAATTCATTTTATATAGGAGCATCAATGACAAAGCCAAAAATATCTGTACCTTTTTATTTTATACTTATTTTCTCAAAGCTAATTATTATATCATTGTTTGTCCTTGGAATAGAACAGCAAATAATTTTATACGCATTTATCGCTACCTTCGTTTTAGATTCCTTTTTTTATATCGTAGTCAAAAAAAGTGAAAAAGTAAAAAAGAGAGAATTAAACGACTTGGTTCAAAAATCAGGATTGACTGTCAATGATGGTAGTAAAAAGCTGATAGATGTTCATGCTTCACTTTCTTCATACCTTGAAACATGTCAAGAAGTTCGAAAAAAAATAAACACAGTTATGGATGTTGCAAAAAATGATGCGAGTAATTTTACATTCGGTCTCCGAGATTCGGTATATACAGCAACCCGAATAAACGGAAGTGTACTTACTATTCATGAGCAAATAGAAAAACTTGAAACTGATATTTTGAGTAGCATGGCAGCTGTAGAAGAAATAACCCGAACAATAGAATCTTTTGGACAACAAATTGGAACACAATCTAATTCAGTCATGCAGACTTCTGCTGCAATAGAAGAAATGGATGCATCTATTAAAAGTGTTCGATCTATCACCGGGAAAAAAAGAGATTCAATTACAGAACTCGTTACAAGAACTATTGATGGAAAAACTCAAATGGAAGAAATGGGTCTCATTATCAATCTAGTTAATGACAGCATAGATGACATTCACCAAATTACCGAAGTAATTGACGGTATTGCATCTCAAACCGGTCTTCTTTCAATGAATGCTGCAATTGAAGCAGCTCATGCTGGAGATGCCGGAAAAGGTTTTGCCGTTGTTGCAGAAGAAATTAGAACTCTTTCTGAATCTACTACAGAAAATGCACACCTTATTTCAGGTTCTTTAAAAACTATTATTAGTAATATTAAAAATGTTATGGAAAGAAGTTCTCGTAACTTAGAAATTTACACTGAAATAGTAGATGAGTCGTCCCAAATTGCAAATGCATTTAGTGAAATTCATGCCGCAACTGAAGAACTCGAAGAAGGAAGTGGAGAAATTGTAAGTGCCACACAAACACTCCAAAATATTTCTACGTCTATTTCACTGGGTGCAAAAGAAATAGAAGAGAGTGCAATTGATCTTCGAAACACAATTCAAGAAATTGTACAAAAGGGGAAAGCAACAGGAAATGAAACGATTCGCATTACATCTATTACACAAAATCTCAATCTTCTTTTTCAAGATATTTCAGAAAATTTTCTCAAATACGATGCAAATCTCATTCAAACCAGGGACGCTTATACAGAACTAGAATCCAGTTCGAATAAAACTAAACAATTTTATGCAATTCCAATTATGATAAAACATCTTCTCTGGATTATTCGAGCCAGAGGAGTTATAGACGGGAAGATAGATATAGAAAAAAGAGCACTTGTAGATCATCACTCCTGTGAGCTCGGAAAATGGCTCGCAACAGAGGCACCAGAGTCAATTAAAATAAACAAAGCATTTACTAAAATGATGGAGAGTCATGAACGCCTTCATTTTCTTGTAAAAGAGATAATTGAAACGGTAGAAACGAGTGAACGCTCAGAACAAGAAAAAAAATTCGATGAACTTCTGGATTCTTCTGTAGCAATTTTGGATTTTTTGAAAACTTTATAACTATAATTCACCCAGTTATTCAGAAATCATTTCAAAAAAAATCTTTACTATATCTGGGTCAAAATGTTTGCCGGCTTCACTTTTAATATATTCAATAGTACGCTCTTTTTCCCAAGCACCACGGTATGGTCGCTCACTCGAAAGAGCATCCCATACATCAATCACAGCGAAAATTCGTGCAAACAATGGAATATCTGTACCTTTAAGACCTTGTGGGTATCCAGATCCATCCCATTTTTCATGATGACACCATGGAATAGAGAGTGCAGGTAAAAGAAATTCTATTGGTGAAAGGAGGTCATAGGAATACTGAGGATGAAGATTCATTATCCCACGCTCTTCCACAGTAAGAGGTCCAGGTTTTAATAATATAGAGTCTGGTATTCCAACTTTACCAATATCATGTAAAAGAGCTCCTCTATATAGGTTTTCAATATCATGATCTAAAAGGCCTATACGAGTTCCAAGTTGTACACAAAGTTGCGCAACGCGTGAGCAATGCCCTTCCGTTTCATGATCTCGTAAGTCAAGGGCGCGGGACCATCCTTCTATAGTAGTATTGTATGCTTCGCGAAGGTTACTATTCGCCCGCTTAAGTCCTTCAACTAAACGTGTGTTTTCGATTGCGATTGCAGCTTGTCCTGCAAGGGTTTGTAAAAATAAATGCCATTCAGGATCTGAGGGCAATTGAGTACGTGCAAATATTTCTAGAATGCCATTCGTCTCACCTTGAGAAGAAAGGGGTATACGACAATAACCAATAAAGCCTTCATGGGCAAATAATATATTTTTGTTCTCGAGAATTTTTGGTAAAGTATCAACTAAGATATTTTGGATATATACAGTAGAGGGTGTAATATGCCGCTCTCCTTCAGGAGCTTTACCTAAAAAACCACGTGACCCAGCAACTATCGGTGTTGTACCAGAGGGATCAATGAGGGAAAAGATTACTGCATCTACTTTTTGCTGACTTAGAATTTCAGACATAAGTACATTGAGCAAAGCATCGCGGCTATAAGTGGCACTTATAGCTTGATCTATCGTTCGCAATGAAGAAAGATGGGCAACTTCGATAGATAAATTAGAATTTAGCTCGGCTATACGAGAAAAGGTTTTTATATGTTGAAGCGTCTGGCTTAGTTGTTTTCGCAGAGTACCGAAGGCAGAATAGGGAAGCTTATTCGATTCAAAGATAACAACTCCAAGAATTTTTTCTCCAAAATTAAGAGATTCAATAATACGAAGGTCAGTATTCATTTCGCTATGAATCGCGGTTGTATTATACTTTTTATCTTTATCTGTGAGATGAGCACCCTGAGACCTACTATAAGATATAAAAGGGCGTAAATAGTTAACGCCTTCTATTTTTTCAAAATCACACAGATGGCAATTCACTAGTTCACGAATTTTGGGTAATTCACGGTCAAGGAAAAGGCACAATTCAGTTTCAGTATTGGTATTAATGAGTCCTGAACTAATATTACCCAAGGTATAGTCATCTTGTTCCCGCTTAAAAAAATCTCTTTTAAATGTAAGCAGGGTTTCTACGTCGTTCATATCTTGTAACCCAATGCTCGAACATCCACAACTTTCGCGTATCCGCAATTTTGTAGGTAACAATGTAATCTGGGGCACAGCTTTTCCCATTAAGATTTCGTGAAGAAGAACGCAAGCAGCCTCTCCTATTATAAATGAATCTTGAAAAACGGTTGTAAGTGGTGGATCTAGAAGAGAGGATATTTCCATATCATCAAAACCAGTTATAAGATAATCTCGCGGGCAAACTTTACCATGCTCACTCATAGCCTCTAAAAAGCCTATTGCCATAGTGTCATTTGCAGAGACAACGGCATCAAATGCTATTCCATTTTTAAGAAGATGGAGCGCAATATCATATCCTAATTCCGAGATAAACTTGCCCTCAAAAAAAAGATCTTTATTTGGTTCGCGCCCGTTTTCCATTAGGACATCACAAAAGGCTCGGTAACGCTCGGTTCCCTCATAACTTATTAGTGGTCCGCCCAAATATACTATTTTTTGAGGATTATGGTCTGATAGAAGATGTTCAACGACCGAGCGCATGGCTACATAATTATCTATGAGTACACTTGGTATTCCAGGGATACCTACTCCCGCACTGACAATAGGAATCGAGGTAAAATTTTTATGAAAAGAATTAATATCTTCTTTGGAGCAAAATTCTCCAATTAAGGACGAAATTGAAATGATACCATCAAGTTTGTCTGCATTAGCAAACTCATAAATATAATTATATAATCCTTCTATATGAGTTGGAGTATTGTAAAAGCCACCAGTATAGAATATAACACGCGTGTTGAATTTTTTTGCAGTGGCAACAATCGACTGAGTAAATCTTCGTACATAAGAAAGATTTGTACCACCCATGTGATACGTCAGTACGCCTATGGTCTTACGCATAATACACTGTACCCTAATAAAAAAATCCCGTCAAACAAAGAATATATTGGTAAATATTGCAAAACTCAGGAAGTTTTGCAATATCTACCAATAATGTAGATGGAGATTTTCGGTAAGTCTTTGTATTCCAAAGACTTACCGAAAATCTCCGAGAGGTAATTGTAAAAGTAACCGACTTTTGCAATTACCTCATTTTAGTAATTCACGCAACTAATCCTCTCTAAGATTACATTATTTGAAAGGAAGGGCGTGGGAGGGGAAACTTTTCAAAAGTTTCTTCTCCCACAGATTTTCTTATGTGGACGTAAAAAAA
>DATFIA010000085.1:0-3252 GCA_035270545.1 Treponemataceae bacterium | reverse complement strand
TCCTTTACTATCCTTCCCACATGGAAACTCTTATTGGAAATGTACAAATTGCAGATAAAGAAAGTCTTCGCCCTGGTTCTGTGCTTATTAGGGATGGGTTAATTGCAGCGGTAAAATACGAGGCAGCTAGCGGGGACGCGCCGGTTTTTCCTAAGCGAAAACTGGACTTTGACGGCTGCGGAGGAATCCTCTCTCCTGGTTTTATAGATCTTCATTACCATAGAACGTGCCAAGTCTAAAAATGTTCCAGGGCATATAGAATGTCTGGGCGCGGGCCTTAAAACAGGTGGAATTATTTTTACCTGCGGTCAAGAAGTTGTAATAGAAAACGGTGGTGCTTTAGTTAATTAATCGTCTTTAATATTTCAATGAAGCCTTCTTCCTGATTTTCTTTCTATGTCACAATATGCTAAAATTAGACATGAATAAAAAAATAAGAATTATGCCATGCATGGATATGCAAAATGGTCGGATCGTAAAAGGTGTTCGTTTTGTCGACATTAAAGACGCGGGTGACCCGGTAGAAAGTAGCATTGCGTATTGCGCTGCCGGTGCCGATGAAATTGCACTTCTGGATATTACGGCCACTGTAGAGGGGCGCTCTACCATGCTCGACGTTGTCCGCCGCGTTGCAAGTGCTGTTTCTGTACCTTTCACTGTAGGCGGAGGCATTACTGATGTTCGCTCTGCAGAAGCAGTCTTGAAAGCTGGTGCAAACCGTGTTTCTACAAGTAGTGCTGCATTTCGTAATCCTTCTGTTATAGAAGAAATGATCCGTGAATTCGGGCGCGATCGCATAACGGTGGCCATAGATGCAGCTGTAAATTCCTCTCTACCTTCAGGCTACGAAGTGTTTATAGATGGCGGGAGAACTGCAACTGGAGTGGATGCCGTTGAATGGGCAAAAAAGATTAGTGATTATGGCGCGGCCACCATTTTACCAACAAGCAAAAGTACAGACGGTGTTCGAACTGGTTATGACCTTCCCTTAATACAAAAAATCTGTGCAGTTACCAGTGCCGATGTTGTCGCCTCCGGTGGCGCGGGCACCCTTGAACATTTTTATGAGGCTGCCGAGGCAGGTGCCACGATTCTTTTAGCAGCCTCAGTATTTCACTTTAACATAATCAGTATTCCAGACCTTAAAGCGTACCTGGCAGGACGAGGCCTTGCTCTCAGATAATATAATCAATTTTTAAAAGGGGAGACGCCTGTTTTGAGCTTTGCGTTTGTTTCCTTGCGATTAAAAGAATCTTAGACGCAGCCTCCCCTGTCTCCAAATCTTCACGAACAAGCGCCGGAATACCGGCTCCTGTTCGCAAAGGATTTTCCGCCACCCCTCCGTAATAAAGCTTGACATCTGTCAATTGTAGGACTATCCTTCTAATAGATAACGTTATCTATTAGAAGGATGCTATGAAAAGAGTAACGCTAAAAGATATATCTCGCGAATGTGGCTTCGCTGTTTCCACGGTATCCAATATCTTGAATGATCAAAAAGATTGTTACGCATCCGAAGAAGTTAAAGCCTTGGTAAAGGCAACTGCAGAACGGCTCAATTATCATAAAGACTACCTTTCTGTTTCTCTGCGTACTAAAAAAACCTATTCGGTTGGTTTGTGTGTAGATAGAGTTTTAGATGAAACTCGCAGCGATTTTATACGAGGTTTTACGCAAGGCTGTAATAATGGCGGTTATGAAGTAGCTCTTATGGACCATCGGTTTGAGCCAAGGAGACTTTTAGAAAACATTCATTTTTTTGAGCAGCGGTATAAAGACGGCATGGTTATTTTTACCGATTTTTTTGAGCCCTTGAAAGACGAAGAAAGCCGACTCTTAAAAGAAACCCTGTCTCGCATTAAGATTCCTGTAATAGGAATTGGAAGTGCATTTCAAACTTGTATTTCAAGTATGGATATTGATCGATCTTGGGTTTTGGATGATGTCCTTGAAAGACTCACGCAGTATCGACGTGAAGAAATTCTGATTGTGTATAAAAATGATTTTGATTTTAGACGGGGTGACAATGGTATTAGAGAACTAGGAACACAGATCCTCGAACATATTTGGACTCCACAGGATTTTATTCAAGGGTGGGAATCGCTACCCCATAGGCACACAATTCGAGCTGTTTTTTTTAGAACCGATGCGATTGCAATCCCCGCAATGAAGTATTTTAAATCTAAAGGAATACATGTTCCCTCAGATTTAGAAGTTATCAGTTTTGATAACTTCAGATTTTCTGAATATACCGACCCTCCCTTAACAACCTACGATCTAAACTTTAATAAACTCGGACAATACGCCTGTCAAACATTAATTGCGCTTATGGGAGAAACATCTCATTCAGTGCGTGAATTACAGCTTATTAGACCTCATTTTATAGGACGGGATTCCCATAGGGAAACCAGAGAGTGAAAGAAAAGGAGAAGGCGTGAAAAAATTTATGGATGAAGATTTTCTTCTTAAAACAGAAACGGCGAAGAGTCTATATCATAGGTATGCAGAATCGCAACCTATTATAGATTATCATTGCCATCTTTCGCCCCGCGATATTGCCGAGGATCGTAATTTCAAGAATCTTTTTCAAGCATGGTTGGAAGGAGATCATTATAAATGGCGAGCCATGCGTACCTGTGGCATTAGTGAATACTTTATTACTGGTAAGGCTACTGACTGGGAAAAATTCACGGCCTGGGCAGAAACAGTTCCTCAGACTTTACGAAACCCTTTGTATCACTGGACGCATTTAGAACTACGCCGGTATTTCGGCATTACCACGTTGCTTAGTCCTGAAACTTCAGAAGAGATTTACACCGAGGCTTCACGCCTTTTACAGACACCTGAATTTTCTGTGAAGAATCTTCTACGCAAAAGAAATGTAAAGATAGTTTGTACTACAGATGATCCTGTTGATGATTTGAGATTCCATAAACAAATTAAGCAAGAAGTAACAGATTTTCAAGTTTTACCAACTTTTCGCCCCGATCAGTCCATGAAAATAGCAGATCCTGCTGCTTTTAAGAAATACGTTGCAAAACTGTCTGAAGTTACCGGGTTGAAAATAGAGAGTTATTCCTTGTTAATTGAGGCTCTAAAATTACGCCACAATTATTTTCATGAAAACGGCTGCCGTATTTCTGACCACGGAGTTGAATCTCTTTATTCGGTTAAAGCAGATGCTCAAGAACTCGATGAAATAATTATGCGAACCCTCGATGGAGAGTCTCCTCGAGCGGGCGATGCAGAAAA
>DATFIA010000084.1:0-16796 GCA_035270545.1 Treponemataceae bacterium | reverse complement strand
GGGCGGAGGGAACCCGGCGCTAAATGGAACCGGGATGGATGGACAATGGATGCAGTGTACTTTGGGTGTTATCTGATTCATTTCGAAGGTTGCGTTGTGGCGGTTCGCCAAGACGCTGCTGGGCGGGTGCGCGGTATTCATTTTCGGCGTGACGCCAAGATGCCGGGAGACTGCCGGTTACTTCGGGGGAAAGCTCTGAATGAGGGCCCGGGAGCGCACGGCCAGGAGGGCCGCGCGCGGAGGGACCGATTGAAGGCGAGGCCGCGCAGGGAGGCGCGGTGGAGCATGGGAGCGCCCGAAGATGGCGGTATGCGTTTGGGCTGGCATGGTGCGGGGGTTGGTGGCAGTGACGATAGATTCCTGGGAACAATTCCGCGCCACGAACGATGGAGCCCGTGCCCCAAAGGGGCCTGGGGCGACTGAGAGAGTGATGCGGAATTGTTGACCTTTTCTGACTTTAAGCAAAAGTTTAAGCAAGAATTTTCATTTGGAGAGTAATACAGATATAAAATGAAGACTAATACTACCAAATTTGTCCATTTTGGTGTATTATTTGATTAGGTTTTGTATGCGTTTATCACTCGGCCTTTCTTCGAATCCGTAGGTCGCAGGTTCGACTCCTGCCGAGCGCAAAGTTTATTTCGATGTGGTATAAGGGTTTAGTGTATCTTCCTTTCAAAGAAAGGCGTGACACTTAAATAACTTTCAGCAAGACTTTCAGCAAACTTAGTTTTCTGAGGATCTTACGAGGGGTGTTTTATGCGTCCTTTCTATGTTTACAAGGCTACCAAAACTCTCAATTTAACCGAAAAAAATCCTCTGATTACCGTATCCATACTATACTTCCCAACAAGGAGTTTCTTGTTGACGCAAAAAAGCACACGCCCAGTAATTGGCTTACTCATCAATCAAATTGAAGGGCAATACCAATCTATGATCCGCCGAGGGATTTCCGACTTCGCACGGGATAAAAACATTTCCTTGTTTATTTTCGTTGGTCGCTCCCTTTTATCCCCGTATGATGCCGAAAACCAGCATAATACGATTTATTCACTTGCAAATAGTGGAAATTTAGACGGATTAATCATTACAACTGGGTCTATCGGGAATTATCTTACACAGAATGCCATATCGGACTTTCTAAAAAGATTTGACCCACTCCCCATTGTTACTATTGGCTCGGCTATCCCGGGCTTTACAGCAATTGTTCCAGATAATGGTTCAGGAATTTCCAGTCTTGTTCATCACTTGGTTCAAGAACATGACTACCAAAGAATAGCCTTTCTCGGCGGACCTGAAAATAATCCTGACGCACTTTTCCGAAAAGATGAATTTATTTCGGCGCTGAAGGCACACGGACGGGAAATCAGGCAAGAACTCTTTTTCCAGGGAGACTTCAGTTATACAAGTGGTCAGTTATTAGCAGCTTCTTTTTTAGGGCATCGAGATTTACCCTTTGACGCAATTATGGCGGCAAATGATGATATGGCTTTAGGGTTTTTACAAAGCATGGAGGCACAAGGATTTTTATCTCCTCGGGACTTTGCGATTACCGGCTTTGATGATGTACCAGATGCTCGCTTTTTATCACCATCTTTAACGACCGTACATCAACCATTATATGAGCAAGGCGTATTAGCAGGAGAAAAGCTTCTTGCTCTAATTGAAGGGGCAAGTGTTTCGGAAGTATCGACTACCAAAGGAAGTCTAGTAATTCGGGAATCTTGCGGTTGCACCGAGGAAACATTGATCAGAAGCCGCTTTTTTCCCGCAGTTTGTGAAAATAAAATAGAACAAGGACTTTCTCTTTCTACCAAAAATATTGTTCTGTCAGATGTTTTTCAAGATATCAGCATTCCTGTTTCTCAGCGTTCCCAGATTACCGATGCATTGTCGGCCCTTTTTGATGCCCTCATTTTGGACCTTAGAACATTTCGTGACCGTCCTTTGTTTGTCATGACGTTAAACGAATGGCTGAACATATCAGTTAATTGGGATGATTTCTCAGAAACATGGCACCGCCTCCTGAGTAAATTTAATCAGAACCTATTGGAACGAGTGTCCGATCTCCGTTCACGTGCGTATCTCGAAGATCTTTTCCAAAATGGATTTGCTCTACTGGCGAAGAAATCGGGTCATCGGTCTGCTCGCGAGCTTGCAAATCTTCGCGGTGTATTAAGCACGTTCCGGAATTTTTCTTGGAAATTGGGTGCGTTGGCCTCTTTTGAAGAAGTTCTAGATTTTATTCATGACAATACAGCGCTTATAGGAATAAACCTGACAATACTCTGTCTCCATGAAAAAGGTCCAAAGCCATATCCAATCGATGAAAAAACTAATTTTTTCATGAATATGACGTACCTTGATGGTCTAAAAAACTCGGTAGTTTTCTCAGCTGAGAATGTTATTCCCCCCGATCTTAACCAACCTGAAAAACAGCAAGAACTTCTGATTATGCCGCTCACTGGAAAAGATCTTTCTTTTGGATATATCTGTCTCGGTGGAGAGGTCGTTGATCCGCTGGTATACGACACACTTCGCGACATGATTTCCCAAGCACTTTCAAATCTGGACCATTTCCAAAAGATGCAGCAAACGGAGGGCGAGCGCCAGTCTACCTTAGAAAAGCTCTCGGCCAGTGAAGAAAGATACAAGGAGATGGCCAAGGCTGTTCCAATGATTGTCATAGAAACTGACACCACTCTAACTATCCGATACAGTAATCAAGCCGGGCTAGACATCCTAGGAATTACAGATGACGAGCATACATCTCTCCGTCAATTCCTATCTGAAGAAGATTGCCAGCTTGCTGATGATTTAATTGGACGTATCACTAAACTTAAATTTCTTGACTATCCCGGAATCCGTTTTATTGACCGCAAGACCCGTCGTTTTATTCCAATAGTTCAGGCTTCTGGTATTTTCCGTGATGGTGATAACAGTCTAATTGGACTTCGTTGGAATGCCTTGGCACCGCTACCCTTAATCACCGGAAGTATTCTTCCTGACAAAAGTTTTTTTACTGACATGAAAATCACTCTTCGGGAGCAAGAAGTTATTCCGTTACTATTGCAGGGGTTACGAATCAAGGATATTGCAGAGCAACTTTTCATTGCAGAAAGCACCGTCAAAGGCCACCTCACACAAATCTATGAAAAGTTTGGAATATCGAGCAGAACTGAACTCACCAAGATGATACAAGAAGAACAAATTGGTCGCTATGGGTTTAGTGCCTATTTGTTTTCTCTCGTCAATAAACTTCTTTCTCTAGACGAAGAATAGTCATTTTACAAAACAGTACTTTTAGTAGGGTATAAATCACTACTGGGGGTCGCTTCTCTTCTGGCTAAGTGGATTTACACTTATAACAAGGAGAATGACAAATGAAACAAATGAAATTGCTTGTTACTGCACTTATTGCTTTCACCCTGAGCGCGCTTTTTCTTTCCTGCGGCTCTGGGCTTGGCGGGGAAACGACAACTGATGCTATTGATGCATCGCGTGCCGTTCAATACTCGTCCCTCTGGGAACCCATGGATTCATTTAACACACAAGTTTGGAACAAAGCCGACTGGACAAATGGGGGAATGTTTAATTGTGGTTGGAAACCAGACCATGCATATTTTAATTCAGGCAAACTAGTACTTAAACTTGATAATGTATCGAGCCATGGAAAATCATACAGTAGCGGCGAATACCGCACGAACAACACTTTTTCCTACGGAAAGTTCGAAACCAACATGAAGGCGGCCAAGGGATCTGGAATAGTTACTTCATTCTTCCTGTATACCGGGAATCCTTGGGACGAAATTGATTTTGAAATACTGGGGAAAAACACGAATCAAGTACAATTAAACTATTTTGTAGACGGAGTTGGCGGAAACGAAAAAATTATTAATCTTGGTTTTGACGCTTCTGCTGGTTATCATAAATATACTATAGAATATGGCAACGGCTATATAAATTGGTATATAGATGGTGTTTGGAAATGGGGTGTTAACAACGCAGGTTTTAACGCTCCCTATGGTAAAAAAATGCCAAGCCATCCGATGCAAGTTATGGTTAATCTTTGGCCAGGGACAGGCGTTGATGGTTGGTTAGGTGCCTTTAGGTATTCAAAACCTCTCTATGCATATTATGATTATATAAAATACAGCCCAAAATAATTCAAACTATCGAGGGGGGGTCTAATTTTAGACCTTTCCTCGGTATTGTGTATTTTTTTATTGCGGATTTATCCGTCATTTTTCCAATAGAATAAATAAATATTGACACTGAGGCTTTTACGATAAAAACACATATCACTACACTGGCGATAGGATCCATAAACAGAAATCCAAGCATTTTTTCTTGCATTACTGTACTTTTTTTGGTACACTTAAGTATGCCAGCTAAAAAGAAAATTTCAGTAGTGTTTTACAAAACACCGGTTGGAAATGAGCCGGTACGAGAGTGGTTGAAAGCACTCTCATCTGATGAAAAAAAGAGCATTGGAGAAGATATCAAAGCGGTTGAATTGGCTTGGCCTATAGGGATTCCTCTCGTTCGTAAGTTGGATGTGGATCTCTGGGAAGTCAGAACAAAAATGCCGAATAAGATTTCCCGAGTATTCTTTACTGTCTGGAAAGGTTTTATGGTACTTCTTCATGGAATTATAAAAAAAAGTCAGAAGACTCCAAAAGAGGATCTTGATCTGGCAAAGAAACGACGAAACTATGTTTTGAAAGGAGGGCTCACAGATGAAAAATAACACTATAGGAAGTTCATTTGACGATTTTCTCGAAGCAGAAGGTATAGCGAATGAAGTTGAATCTGGGGCAATCAAAAAGCTCATCTCTTTTCAACTTCTTGAAATTATTAAAAATGAAAATCTCACGAAAACAGAACTCGCACACCGACTCGAAACTTCTAGGGCTGCCGTTAATCGGTTACTAGATCCGAATAACGATTCTGTTACTTTATCGACTTTAATTAAAGCTGCTACAGTACTCGGGAAAAAACTCAAACTCGAATTAGTCTAAAACAAGGTACATTCCCAAAAAATTCATACACCAGCACAGGGCTATTTGCTCTCATGTTAAATTTCTCCGCGTCATTTCTTCAACATATGGGTTTCTGTTGGCTCACAAAAACTATACACATAACCATCTTCCCAATGTAGATTACCTAATACCCTAACTGTTAAAGTTCCATCGTTAACAGACCAAATGCCAAATAATTCTCCTAGATATTTGGTTGTTCTATCGGAGGATCTATGCTCTCGAAATCCTGTAATAAGAGGTTTGTTTGGAAAAACCTATACAAAGAGGCGCTTTCGTTTTCATATCCATTCCAAGATCCAAGAATAATTGATCCTCCATAAGATAATACATTTTGTTCTTCTAATTCGGGAAATTCATCCAAAAAAAGGTACTAATGGTTTCAATACATCTGTGTATTCCTGTAATTGTGCGTAAGTATATTAGTATTTTCATTTATTAGCACCTCCGAAGCGTATAAAAATTCACATTGTTTTTGAGTAGATTTTCACGATAACTGCTATAAGTTGTTCCCCGATATTTATATTCATTCTGACGATTCCACCCAAACCCACTTTGTGGCAAAGGATTACCGTTATAACTTCTTGGCAATGACATCATTCCTACTACGCTATTCGCAACAAAAGCAACATGCCCGCTATCATTGGGATCAGAATTATTAAAAGCAGTCTTGAAACCAATGGTGTAAGCATTATGGTACCTGGAATTCCTTTGGGCAGTACCGGAAGGTTTGTCGTGGTTAGGTATCAGGGAGGGGAATCACTCCTTTCAGAAATAATCGACCAGGACGATGAAACAGTGACTCTCGCCGATACGATCGAATCTGGTAGCACTATCACCATCTATTTGATGGGGCTTGCCGTTAGTGCGTCTTCTAACCGATTTCCACTTGCAGTATCGGGAGAGACGGTTTTTAGCTCTGAGTGCCCGGGTATGTGTGCAGGACGTGAACTTGGCTGGCCGGTGGTTTTGTTTCTAGGGAACACAGCGGGAAATGAGCAATTAGAAGGAGGCATAATTGCTCATATAAATGTGTAATCCTTTTTTTTGGTAAAAATTGTGGATAAAGGGGGAGGATGCTCAGAAAGCTCCCTCCCCTTTTCCTTTTAATAAGGAGAGTATGAATGTATGATCTGATGAGTTTTGATCTAGTAGCGGAACATTTACATCTCGATTCCCGCGATGAATTACGAAACCGGCTGTATTTAAAGGCTGCCTCACAACTAGTTTGTGCCTATCTTGGTCGAAATCTTTTAACTGAAACAACCACTGAACAACAGAAGACCTCTTACAAGGAGTTTTATACAGAAGAATACCCAGTACAAGAGTTTCTGGAAATTAAAGATATTAGAAGCGGAAGAATATTATCGCTTGCAGAAGATACACCTGTTTTAAGTACTATTCGCCCTGATTCCTATAGGAATAGAGCTTTTCGCCTTGAAGGAATAAGTGAAAATGAAGTAACAATTGAATATACCTATCGATTTGGTTATGAGGTGGATGAAATGCCTGGGCTTATACAGGCCTGTGTGCTGGAATTAATACGTGATCGACTTGAGAGTTTGAGTACAATAGATACAGAAATGCCTACACCAGAACAAAGACTAAAAAGCATTAATGCGTTTAGAAAGCTAAATATATGATAGATATACCAGAAACGAGGATAGCAGCGGAAATAATTGATTTATTGAATGATGACCTTCCAGCAATACTGCTTCAAATCGAAGAAGAGGCAGCTGAAAGTATTAGATTATTACCATTTCGTTATATTGGCCCACCAGAGGAATTACAGCGGGGTACAGCCCTACCCTACGCCCTAGTAGAGGTTCTTGAAGGGGAATACTCAGAGAAAGATAGGATTGTAAAGAATCGGGTGTATAAAGTGAATGTGGATGTACACTGTGAGAAAAAGAAGGATTTACGGATGTATTATGCGGGAATTGAGATGGTTTTGGGTGGAAAGCGGTTTACTGTGGTGAGGAAGAGTGTGGATAAGGGGGTGGAGATTAAGGTGAGGGAGTGAGAGGAAGGGAGGAAAAGAAAAATAAAGGGTGATTTATGTGGATGCTGTGATATAATTATGAGGTAGGTAAAAGATTGGACGTATAAGATGTAGTAGGAAGTGTTATTATTAGATTTTTAAATCATAAAATAGGGAGTGTATGAAAAAACTAAATGGCGCTTTGATGATGTTTTTTTTTACTGTAACTTGTTATGCAATTACATTACCTGATGGGACAAATGTTGCGGCAAAAAGCATTGGAACTTACGAAAGTGGTGTTATTAAGACTGTTACTTTTAACATTCCTGTTTTAATTAATACGAAATATGGTGAATTTGAATTTAAAAAAGAATTAAGTTTTTATGAAAACGGTGTTATAGAAGATGCATATTTAAACAATACATATATAATTCCCACAAAATATGGAGATCTGAATTTTGATGGTTGGATTAGATTTTATGACACAGGAGAAATGAGATTAGGGCTATTGAAATATGAAGATCAGTTTATAAACACTAAATATGGTGAAATTTTAGTATCAGAACATATTAAATTTTATAGAAATGGGAATATTTTAGAATGTGAGTCATTTTATTTAACAACCTACATTGAAGCCAATGAAGCTGATGTGTGGCTATTATCTTTTGACCAAGAAGAAAATATTTCTCAAGTAAGGTTTCAACGTGGTACAATAATTGACAGAAATAAGGATATCTATGAACCCGAAGAAGCACTATTAAATAGTGATGGAACAATTCGATTTGTTAATAGAATGAAACCAATAGTTATACAGGTAAACCAAAAACACTATATAGATGTTAAATCTATATATTACGATAAAGATTTTATAGCGTACCTTCCGGTGAAAAGTATCAATATAGACAATTTTATATTTGGCGATAAAACTTTTTTGGTTCTTGATGATTCAAAAATAATAATTGGTTCAGGTATTTATGACCAAGAAAATGCTGTATTTATTCCAAAGTTTTTTTAATCAACACGACAATTTTTAATATAATGATATAATATCGGCGATTGTTTGTGTTTAACTGTGGTTTTTTGGAAAGGGGATATAGGACAGGTTTTGTCTGGGTTGGGAGATATAATTTAGTTAAAACAAAATAAGGAAATGTTACAGATGAATTAGGTTTTGTTAATTAATGAATGTTTAAAAAAGCGTGTTATAGTTATAAATATAGGAGTTTCAACTTAAAGGGGATGCAGCGTGCATACGTGTATAGCTCATGTTAGAAAAATAGATGAAGAAACATGGGATAAACCCCAATTGTTATTTGCTCACCTTATGGGTACTTCTAATAAAGCACAGCTTTTTGCCGAGTCATTTAAAAGTGGTGGATGGGGCTCTCTATGTGGATTATTTCACGATATTGGAAAAGGCACTGAAGAATGGCAACGGTATATAAGATTAAAAAGTGGGTATAATGAAGAGGCCCATTTAGAGGGGAACCCAGGAAGAGTAGATCATTCATCTCCAAGTGCAAAAATGGTCGAAGATGTTTTTGGTAAAAATATCGGGCGTGTTTTAGCATATTGCATTGCAGGACATCATACCGGTCTTCCCGACTGGACTGGATCCCAAAGTTCTCTTTCGTTTCGCCTTCAAAATACAACTACAACAAATATTTTTCTTGATCTTATAGAGAAATTAGACGGTTGTGAAACACCTACTGTTCAATTGAAGTTTAATTCGCATGGACTCGATATGTCTTTATGGATTCGAATGCTTTTTTCTTGTCTTGTAGACGCTGACTTTTTGGACACCGAAGAATATATGGATATTAATAAATCACGGCAGCGAGTTCGCTATGCTAATATTACGGAATTATTGCAACAGTTTAATAAAAAAATAAAAGTAATTAGTCAAACAGCGCTGTCAAAAAATAATACTCCTGTGAACCAAGCTCGACAACAAGTTTTGTTAGACTGTAGAAATGCCGCTGAGTTAAACCCAGGTTTGTTTTCAATAACCGTTCCAACAGGCGGTGGAAAAACTCTTTCAAGTATGGCTTTTGCTCTTGAACATGCAAATAGGTATAATAAAGATCGAATAATTTATGTTATACCTTATACGAGTATTATTGAACAAAACGCAGATGTATTTCGATCTGTTTTTGGAAAAGAACAGGTAGTTGAACATCATTCAAATCTTGATATTAATGAAACTACTGCTGCTTCCAGACTTGCCGCAGAAAACTGGGATGCACCTCTAATAGTTACTACTACAGTGCAATTTTTTGAATCTTTTTTTTCTGCAAAAACGAGTCGCTGTCGAAAACTGCATAATATTGTAAATTCTGTAATTATTTTTGACGAAGCACAATTAATTCCTATTGACTTTTTAGAACCAATATTAGAAACGCTAAATCTTTTAGTAACACAATATCATTGTTCTGTTGTTTTTTGTACTGCTACACAGCCAGTATTTGAAATACCAGCTAAATTTCCACGTTTTCCCGGGTTTGCACCGGGAATTATAAGGGAGATAATTTCAGATGTTCCTAGTTTATATGCAGGACTTCGGCGTGTAAAAGTTAAAAAAGTTGATACTAAAAACATGAGAACATGGGAAGAGCTATCAGATGAATTGTCTTCGTATGAACGTGTTCTTTGTATTGTTTCAGATAGAAAAAGTTGCCGGGAACTTCATTCTCTTATGCCAGAAGGGACGTATCATCTTTCTGCTCTATTATGCCCTCAACATCGTTCAGATATAATTAAAGAAATAAAAGAAAAATTAAAAGGTAAAGGAACTATCAGGGTTATAAGCACACAATTAGTTGAAGCTGGGGTAGACATTGACTTTCCTGTTGTGTACCGAGCTATGGCAGGACTTGATTCTATTGCCCAAGCAGCTGGTCGATGTAACCGTGAAGGTTTGTTGGAAAATTCATTTGGAAAAGTTGTCGTTTTCGTTCCTCCTCGAAAAGCACCTGTTGGGATGTTACGTAAAGCAAGTGAAACAGCTTCTTCTCTTTTCAACTCTGGATTAGAAGATGTTTTAGACCATGAGTCATTTAAATCTTATTTTACTGAATTGTATTGGAAGGCAAACTCTTTTGATTCAAAGGGAATTATGAATTTATTACGACCAGATCCAATATCAGAATTAGGTATACAATTTCGGACTGCAGCCCGACAATTTAAAATTATAGATGATTCTATGCAACGCACTATTTTGGTTCCGTATAATGAAGGTAAATCTTTAATTTTGTTACTTGAAAAAAGTGTTGTCGACCGACAAATTTTAAGAAAACTTCAACGTTATGCAGTAAATATCTACACAAATCAATTTACAAAACTACTAAATCGAGGCTCATTAAAGGAAATTTCTGTAGGTGTTTTTGCTTTGAAATGTTCAGTTGAGTACGATAAAAACATTGGGTTATTGGTAGATGAATTACCAAGTGATCCAGAAACCTTCATAAGTTGTTAAGAGAATAAAAGGGGGAAACATGAAACAGTGGTGTCTTGAAGTGTGGGGTGATTATGCCTGCTTTACACGGCCAGAAATGAAAGTTGAGCGTGTAAGTTATGATGTAATAACTCCATCATCGGCTCGTTCAATTTTTGAGTCTATTCTTTGGAAACCTGCAATCAAATGGCATATTACTAAAATTGAAGTCTTAAACCCTATTAGGTGGACAACAATTCGAAGGAATGAGGTTGGTACTGTATTTCAAGGGCCAACACAAGCCCAACTCGAAGGTTCAACCGGATCTCCTTTAGGTTTATATATTGAGGAAAACAGACAACAACGGGCTTCATTGATATTAAAAAATGTTCATTATCGTATTTACGCGTGGTTTGAATATATGCCTCCAGAATCTAGGAAGAAAAACAAGCCGGTAGGTGAAGAGCTATGGGCAGATTCTAAAGAAAAACTAGAAAATGCAAGTTCTGACGAATGTCCTGCTAAATATGCTGCAATGTTTGGAAGAAGAGCAAAAAAAGGACAATGTTTTCACCGACCTTATTTGGGTTGTAGAGAGTTCGCTTGCGATTTTCGGCTTATAGAAGATTTAAGTTCAATTACACCTGCACTTGACAAATCAGAAGAACTTGGCTGGATGTTATATGACATGAATTATGAAAAACTTGATAGTCCTAGACCTGAGTTTTTCAAAGCTCGCTTGGAACAAGGTGTAATTAATACTGATCGACGTGACCCGTTGTTGGAGGTTAGAGGATGATCCTTCAATCGTTAAAACAATATTACGATCGAAAAGCGTGTGACCCAGAATCTGCCATAGCTACTGAAGGTTGGGAGTGGAAAGAAATACCCTTTGTAGTAGTAATTGATATTAATGGTGCCTTTATGAACATTGAAGATACACGAGAATGGGATGGGAAAAAAAAGAGGGGGAAGATATTTTTAGTTCCTCAAGGAGTTAAAAGAGCTGCAGGTATAGCTGCAAACCTATTATGGGATACTGCAACTTATATGTTTGGGATTGTAAAAACAGAGGGATTAGATGAAAAAAAAACAGAAAAGGTTTTATTAAGGGCTACCGCACAAAAAAAAGCTTTCATGAAACGAATAAAGGATACTCTTAACGAATCAGATAGAAAAGATGCCGTGCTTAAATTTTTAATTTCAGTAACTCTGGAAGACCTGGAAAAAACAGACGTCTGGAATGATTTTTATAATGGTAATCCAAATATTAGCATTCGGTTTGAAAATGAACTGGAATTGTTTTGTATGTCCCAAGAAGTCATTTCGGCTCTAGACCAATTGAATAAAAAAAAGCAACCCGATGGATTTTGTTTGGTTACAGGCGAACAAGATGCTATAAGCACCCTGCACACGTCAATTAAGGGCGTTTGGGGAGCACAAAGTTCTGGGGCAAATATCGTGTCTTTTAATCTTAAAGCTTTTCAATCTTATGGTAAAATGCAAGGTTTAAACGCTCCTGTTGGTAAAACTGCAATGTTTGCATATACGACAGCACTAAATACGTTGCTTGCCCGCGATTCTAAGCAACGAATGCAAATAGGTGATGCTTCCGCTGTTTTTTGGTCTGAAAAAAAGACTTTTTTCGAAGAGAGTTTTTCTGTTTTTTTTAGCGAACCTGAAAAAGATGATCCGGATGCTCACACTCGTTCAGTACAAACGTTATTTGATTCTGTAAAAAATGGAGCATATGAATCAGACGAAGGAAATATTAAGTTTTTTATTTTAGGTCTTTCTCCTAATGCAGCTCGATTATCAATTCGCCTGTGGAAAACTGGAACAGTTTCAGAATTCGCAGTGAATATAAAACAGCACTTTGAGGATTTAGCGATTATCAAGCCCGAAAATGAACCAGCGTTTTACTCTCTATGGCGAATTTTAGTGAATGCAGCTACTCAAGATAAAAGTGAAAATATTCCACCACATATTGCAGGTGAATTTATGCGTTCCATTTTAGATGGGACTCCGTATCCACAATCTATTTTACAAGCAGTAATTCGAAGAATAAAAAGTGATACAGAAAATCGTGTAAAACCAGTTCGCGCATCTTTAATAAAAGCTTATTTGAATAGGTATATGCGAATACACCCAAATATAGAAGAAAAGGAGTTAGAAATGGCTTTGGATACTGAACAATCGTCTGTTGGTTATCAGCTAGGAAGACTTTTTGCTGCGTTGGAAAAAATTCAGGAAGAAGGTAATCCCGGTTTAAATGCAACAATTAGGCAACGATACTATGGAGCTGCTTGCAGTTCTCCAGTGACCGTTTTTAGTACGTTAATGCGACTAAAAAACCATCATCTTGCAAAAATAGAAAACCACGGTAGAGTTGTGAATCTTGAGCGTTTGGTTGGCGAAATTGTATCCCATTTCGATGATTTTCCGGCTCATCTTAATTTGCATGAACAAGGGAAATTTGCAATTGGATATTACCATCAAAGGCAAAGTTTTTTTACTAAGAAAGAAAAAATCGAAATATAAAGGAGTTTTTTATGATTTTGAATAACCGGTATGATTTTGTTTATTTTTTTGATGTTAAAGATGGGAACCCTAATGGAGATCCTGATGCAGGGAATTTACCCCGGATTGATTCAGAAACTGGCCATGGTCTTGTTACCGATGTATGTTTAAAAAGAAAGGTACGAAATTACGTTGGTTTGTTAAAAGAAGAGCAACCGCCTTTTGAAATCTATGTTAAAGAAAAGGCAGTTTTGAATAGACAACATGAGCGAGCGTATCATGCTTTAGGTGTTGATTTAAGTAAGGATTTAGGAAAGCGTAAGGGTGGCGATAAGGTTGCAGATGCTCGAGCTTGGATGTGTAAAAACTTTTATGATGTTCGAACATTTGGTGCTGTTATGTCTACTGGTGTAAATTGTGGGCAAGTACGTGGCCCGGTACAACTTACATTTTCTCGTTCGGTTGATCCCATTGTTGTTTCAGAACATAGTATAACACGTATGGCCGTTGCAACAGAGGCGGAAGCTGAGAAACAAGGAGGAGATAATCGTACAATGGGCAGGAAATTTACAGTACCCTACGGTCTATATAGAGTTCATGGTTTTATTTCTGCTCCTCTTGCTCGCCAAGTTGGATTTTCTGAAGAAGATTTAAATATATTTTGGGATTCTCTTCAAAATATGTTTGAAAATGATCGTTCTGCTGCGAGGGGATTGATGAGTGCAAGACGTTTAATTATTTTTAAGCATTCTTCACTAATGGGCAATGCTAATGCGCAGGATTTATTTAGTCGGGTACGTATAGAGCGAAAATCTAAAGGACTTAAGGCCGTTCGTGATTTTAATGAATATCAAATTATGATTGATGAAAAGGAAACTTTAGATTTCAAGACTATAATTTCAATTTAATTCAAATTAGAGGTTAATATATGTTTTCGGAAGACGATTTGATACCTGTTTCTGGTTTACAACATGTATTGTTTTGTGAAAGACAGCTGGCTTTAATCCATGTTGAACAGATATGGGCTGAAAATCGTTTTACCGAAGAAGGGCGAGTCCTTCATGAACATGTTGATATAGAACACCATGAATCTCGCCGGCTTTATAAACAAGAATTTGCCATGGGTATCAGATCCTTAAAACTAGGGCTTATTGGAAAATGTGATTTAGTAGAATTTTATTTAGACCTAAATCTTAACCCTTTTGAAGTAATTCCTGTTGAATTTAAAAGAGGATCAAAAAAAATAGATGACTATGATTGTGTTCAGGTTTGTGCACAAGCAATTTGCTTAGAGGAAATGCTATCTTTAGCTATTCCTAGAGGGCAGATATATTACTTACAAGAGCATCGTAGGACGATTATTGATTTAGATAGAGAATTGCGTGAAAAAACAGTTTTTTTAATTGGAAAAGCGAGGGAAATAATTGAAAAGGGTATTACTCCTGTAGTTGAATATAACAGTAAAAAATGTGATCGTTGTTCCCTTTTCGATTTATGTATGCCAAAAAAGACTGGAGCTAAATCAAAAAATGTTGATCGGTATGTTCGTTCACAGATAAGGATTTCGCAGGAAATGATTATATGAGAAAACTGTTAAATATTTTATATGTAAGTTCTCAGGGTTCATATTTGCGAATAGAAGGGGAAACTGTAGTTATTGAACGTGAAAAAGAAAAAGTATTACAAATTCCGCTTCACACAATTCAAGGAATTGTGTGTTTTGGAAATGTTCTTTGCTCCCCCTTTTTACTTGGAGGTTGTTCAAAAAAAGGTATTTCTGTTTCTTTTTTAACAGAATATGGTCGTTTTCTAGCTTCTGTTCATGGACCTACAAGTGGCAATGTATTTCTCCGAAGAGAACAATATAGAATGGCGGATGAACCTACTAAATGTCAAAAAATAGCAAGTAACGTAATTAGTGGAAAACTAGTGAATTCGCGTGTTGTAATAAGTAGAGCTATTCGAGATCATGAAAATAAAATAGATGTAGATTCCCTTCGCCGCGTGTTAAAAAAGATTGCTTCAATTTTATGTAAAATTGAAAAATCAGCAGATGTGGGAATGCTTCGTGGCTTAGAGGGTTTAGCAGGTGCCGAATATTTTAGTGTGTTTAATCATTTAGTTATTGATCAAAAGGATGATTTTGTATTTAAAGAAAGAAATAGAAGGCCGCCATTAGACAATATAAATGCAATGCTATCTTTTACCTATACCTTACTTGCTCATGACGTTCGATCTGCATTGGAAACAGTTGGTCTTGATCCAGCTGTTGGTTTTCTTCATAGAGATCGACCAGGACGGCCGAGCTTAGCTTTAGATATTATGGAAGAGTTTCGGCCTGTTATAGCTGATCGGTTAGTTTTATCGCTTATAAATCGAAGACAAGTTAACAAAAAAGGTTTTACACAGTCAACAGGTGGAGCTGTAGTTATGGATAGCGATACGAGAAAAACGTTGTTAGTTGAGTATCATAAAAGAAAACAAGAGCAAATTTACCACCCATTTTTGGAAGAAAAAGTTCAAATTGGTTTGTTGTTTTTTGTTCAGTCAAATTTACTTGCTCGATATATTCGGGGCGATATAGATGGGTATCCTCCTTTTTTTTGGAGGTAACGTAATGATGGTGTTGGTTAGTTATGATGTTAAGGTTACTAGTGAGGGTGGCCAACGACGTCTTCGAAGAATTGCTAAAACGTGTACAAATTATGGACAAAGAGTGCAGTGTTCAGTATTTGAATGTGAAGTAGACCCAGGACAATGGGTGCGATTAAAGAATGGTCTTGAGAATATCATTGACCCTGCACTTGATAGTCTTCGTTATTATTATATGGGATCAAACTGGAAACCAAAAGTAGAGCATGTTGGAGCAAAGCCTTCGATTGATTTTCAAGGACCCTTAATTATTTAAAGTGATCAATATAGTGTTCTGCGAACCTCAATGAAACATGAAATCTCGGTATCTTCGCAGATGTTCTATTTTGTTATAATGAAAGGATTTGTTTTTATTCATTTTAACTTAACAAATAATATCTAATAATTTTTGGTCCTTCGCGAAAATACCACTATAAGTTCTTGTTATATAAGTATATAATAAACCCTAGGTCGCGCCTTCACGGGCGCGTGGATTGAAACTGCGAAAGCGGCCGATCCGTAGGTGTATTGATACCGTCGCGCCTTCACGGGCGCGTGGATTGAAACCCATAACATACGCTGATCCAATTATTGTCCGCAGGTCGCGCCTTCACGGGCGCGTGGATTGAAACAAGACTGAAAGACGCGCGCCCCCCGACGGCTCATGTCGCGCCTTCACGGGCGCGTGGATTGAAACGTTGTTACACATTCAACGGTACAAGCTGGACACAGTCGCGCCTTCACGGGCGCGTGGATTGAAACACAAGACACTGGAAGAAAAAGTCACGGCTGCGAAGTCGCGCCTTCACGGGCGCGTGGATTGAAACAATGTCAGATACGCAGAAAAAAGCAGTGGTCCAGAGTCGCGCCTTCACGGGCGCGTGGATTGAAACCGGAATAAAAGCCAGCCATAACCGCATCCCTGGGTCGCGCCTTCACGGGCGCGTGGATTGAAACAAAAGACAGTGGCCCTGCCGAGGTCTCCGAACAGGTCGCGCCTTCACGGGCGCGTGGATTGAAACCAGCAATTCACGCGGTTTTTAACACAACATCGCGTCGCGCCTTCACGGGCGCGTGGATTGAAACATACCGGAAACGGTTGCTTGACCCTTCCTGCATTGTCGCGCCTTCACGGGCGCGTGGATTGAAACTTGCTCAGGAAACTGGAAATCAAGAAGCAGTAATCGGTCGC
>DATFIA010000083.1:0-2194 GCA_035270545.1 Treponemataceae bacterium | reverse complement strand
CTTGTATGTAGACGTCGTCAGCGACAAGCCCTTTTACATTGGGCGTATGACAGCAGAGAAATGTAAAGAATAAAAACCTATTTTGAATGAAATGAGTCTTTACCGTATTGCGAAATAATGTTCACAAAAACTTTCCCCTCTAACTTTCTTGTGAGTTATACGGCATATTTCTAATTTTTTTTCATCAACTTTTACTAATTTTTTAATAGAATCCCAGGTGCGCGGTCCATCCCATTGGATGCAAGAATAGCAGTGTTTTCCATCAATGGGTTTAAAGTTTTGTGCCATAAATTCTCCTTATAAGAGTATCTCTGGGAGCAATGCTTTAGGTCAAGCGTTTTTTCTTTTCACGTGTGTCCTTGGCAGGGTATACTTAAAGAAACAAGGGGTGATAAGTGAGCGAGGCATTTTCTAGGAGCGAGTTAGTATTGGGTTCGAAATCTACGGAAATTTTGGCAGGTAAAACCGTTGCTGTGTTTGGTTTAGGCGGTGTTGGCTCCTTTGCGGTAGAAGGCTTGGTTCGAAGTGGCATTGGCCATCTTGTTTTAGTTGACCATGACATTATTTCTCAAAGTAATTTAAATAGACAGTTATATGCATTGAATTCCACTATTGGCATGAAAAAAACAGATGTGGCTCTTTCTCGCATTAAAGATATTAATCCAAAAGCAGAGGTATCTCTTTATTCATGTTTTTTTGATGCTTCCACAATGAGTCAGTTTGATTTTTCTTCATATGACTATGTTGTTGATTGCATAGATACAATTTCTTCTAAAATTTTACTTGTAGAACAATGTACTAAATTCCAAACCCCCTTAATTTGTTCTATGGGTACTGGTAATAAAACAAACCCTTCAAGGCTTGAGTTTGCAGATATTTCTCGCACAAGTATTTGCCCCTTAGCTCGGGTAATGAGGCAAGAGTTACGAAAAAGAGGAATTTTACACCAAATGGTGCTTTATTCAAAAGAAGAGCCGGTAAAAGCATTTGTTGAAGAAAAAGAAGGAAAGCGATGCTCTACTCCAGGAAGTGTAGCCTTTGTTCCTTCTGTAGCAGGACTGCTAATTTCAGGGTTTATAATAAAGGCTCTTTTGTAAAAAAAATAAAATAAACTACATAGTGGAGATATCTCCCTTTTAATGTATTAAACTTAAACATAGACCTTTCCGCAGGAGGAAAAGAATATGGTGAAAAAGTTTTTAGTTTCGTTGCTAGTCGTGATGACTGGCTTAATTATTATCTCGTGTAATGGACTAGTTACACCCTCTAAAATCCAGGTAAAGGGAAGCCCCTCTTTGTACGCACCCCTTGGGTCCAAAACATTATCTCTTTCAGAATATCTTAAAACTGATGATATTATAAAGATGATGGGAGCCGATAATCCCGACAGTACCATGAAGGTGTATGAGTATCCTTTTACAGCAGGATCAGGCTTTGGGTCTACCGAAACCTTTATTTCCGGAGTAAGCGACAACAATATGCGCTTTTTGGTGCATTACCCGCTAAAATCTCAAGTTATTGATTTTTCCGAGTATCTTACAGATTTAAATTTTTCAAGCACAGTTGCTACTCAAATTCCTCCTCAAGAATTTACAGTACCAACACTAGAAAGCCCAGATGCTACAGAGATTGATTTTAACTCTGTTTTATTGACCTCTCTTAATGCAATAACAGCTTTTTCTGTTCCTGTTTTAGCAACGAGTGCTGGCTCTGTGACGGTTGATACTATTCCTATTACATTAACTGGTTTTGAAAATGCAACGTTTTCTGCCGGTTCTATGGAACTTGTAATTGATGCGGGTACTACTACGGGATTGTCGGTATCCAGTGTGCGCATATTGAATGCGGCAAATGTGGTACTTGCAAGCTCAACAGGACCTGCAGTTGCTCTTAGTGGAACTGTTACTATTCCTCTTACTGGTGTTACCTTAAATAAGGTCGTAAAATTTGAGTTTACCCTTAGTGCTTTAGGAGCAACTTCTGGGGCTCTTCAAGTAGCTCCATCTTTTTCTGCGAACACTCTCCTTTCAGCTGCAACAGGTGTAAACATTTCTACTACTTCACAAAATATTCCATCTATAAGTGTTCCGGCAATTACTGACGCTTCCTTTGTTGAAGCAACTATAGGAGCTGGAAATATAACCTTGGCAATAGAGCCTGCAGAAGCTGGTGGAATAATTACAGGGTTTACCCG
>DATFIA010000082.1:0-15991 GCA_035270545.1 Treponemataceae bacterium | reverse complement strand
TAAATATATAACTCGTATTAGTCTTCGTAAAAAGCTTCTAAGGCCTGATACCCTCGTAATTTGGTCATTGCTTTTCCTTGAATTTGTCTAACTCGTTCACGAGTAATTCCCAAAAGCTTTCCTGTTTCTTCCAAGGTTAATGGCCCCTTGTCTGTCAATCCAAAACGATATTTAATAATTTTCATTTCTCTTTCTGAAAGTTGACTTAAGACTTCATTCATAGTTTCTTGGAGAGTTGCAGTAAAAACAAGTTCAAAAGGTTCTATTAGAGTGTCATCGCTAATTAAATCGGAAAGCCGAGTATTATTATCTTCATCGACAGTAGTATCGAGGCTGGTTGTATCTTGAGATAAACTCATTATTTCACTAATTCTTGCTGCAGGAATTTGAAGATATTCAGATAATTCTTCTGGACTCGGATCTCTTCCAAGATCTTGTGTTAATTGCTTGGCAACAAAAAAACATTTGCTAATAGTATTAAGCATATGTATAGGTATTCTAATTATCCTACCCTTATCTGCTAAGCTTTTAATTATGGCTTGCCTTATCCACCATGTACCATAGGTAGAAAAACGACAGCCACGTGTGTAATCAAAACGATCAACGGCTTCAATTAACCCTATGTTTCCTTCATCTATGAGATCAAGCAAACCAAGACCTCTATGTTGGTAGTTTTTTGCAATAGAAACAACTAATCGAAGATTTGAGGTTATCATCCTGTTTTTTAAGTCTCGTAAAGATGTTTCTAATTTTGTAGATTCTTTAAGAAAAACAGGGTCTGCTAATCTTTCAATATAGGCTTCTTTAAGAGAAATAATAGTAAGTTTTGTATGCTGAATTTTTTGACCAATATCTTGTTCGTCTGCAATTCCTAATAATGGATAACGAGAAATTTGTTTTAAATAAAGAGCTAGAGGATCTGAATCTTGCGGGTAACGATCAATTTCATTTTTTTTTCGTTTTGCAGAATCAAGAGTTTTAGATTTTAAACGGTCTTTTGTACTTTTTTCAGCTCTCATACGTTTATTTGTATCTATCCTTTTTACTAGTAACCACGGGGAGCCTTTGCGGGATCAACCGGAGTTTCTTTATTATACACCATAAAATACAACTGTGGCTTCCCTGATATAGAATCAAAACCAAGAGTTCCTAGTTTATCTCCAAAATTAAGTGTATCACCAGAAGATACAGAAATCTGGTCTAGACCACCATAAACATAGATAAAACCAGTTTTTCCCTGAAGAAAAACAACTTGGCCAAAACCTCTATACGGACCAGTAGAAAGAACAGATCCAGAAGAAATAGCTTTAACAACTTCACCTTTTCCAGAAGTTATTGAAACGCCATATAATTTACCAGAAAGATACGAAATATCTGTTACGGAAACTGGCCATATAATTTTAGTATCAACTTGTTTTGATTCATATAAACGAGGGTCAACAAGAGGTTTTGGAGGAATTATTACAGGGTTATTATTTATGATAGGACTACTATTTTCAGAAGATTTAGAAGCTACCAGAGAATCTTTCAGTCCAGGTAAAAATAAGAGATCCCCTGCCCGAATGCCAGAATTTTTTGTTAAATTATTTAGTCCTAATAGTAAATCTATTTCAACTTCAAATTTACGGGCTATTCCATAAAGAGTATCCCCTTTTTGAACCGTATACACATTAGGGATAACAATTTTTTGACCAATCTTCAATTTATCAGGGTCTAGAATTTTATTTGCATTCATTATTGCAGAAGCTGGTACATGATATTTTTTACTAATCCCAAAAAGAGTTTCTCCTTTTTGAAGAATATGTATTAAATCTTCTGCATTAAGAGTACCTATACACAAAAAGAGAAAAATTATTGAAAATAGCCATGTGTGATTTTTCATAGACATCTATTTTATTTTCGGCATACTAGCATGAGTTCATTACAAGAAAAAACAGGACAAAAGTTGAAAATTAACATGTATAAAATTATAATAGCATGTCTTCAACTGTTAACGGCAACAAAGCACTCATAGCGTCAAGATCATCTGAAGAAACAAGAAACTCTTTTTCGTATGCTAATACTTCATTTGAAGATCTGAGTTTTTCTAAAAGTCCAAAAACAATATATGTCATTATTACAAGACCAGCCTTTGGATGAGCATTAATATAACTTGAAAACCTTTCTCTAGAGAGAGCCATTATAAGAGATAAAGAAGAAGCTTGGACTGTAGCTGTACTTGGTTCATTTTTAAAAATTGAGGTTTCTCCAAACGTAGCCCCAGAAGAAAGAGTATTAATTTTAATATTTTCTTTTTGATGACCTTTTTTGAGTATATCAACCTCTCCAGACAATAAAATAAAAAGGCTCGCTGAAATATTTCCTTCTGTAATTATTGTTTCTCCAGTCTCATATGAATATAAATCGCATATAAGAGGTAAATCATCTAAATCTGGACGATCTATCCTAGAAAACATAGGAATATCTATAAGACTAGTAAATAAGGCTTCGGGAAAGATATCAACTTTCTTCATATAAACTCCAAAACAAATGCTAATATATATATTAACACAAAAAAATAAAATATGGTATATAATGGAGAAAATGTATAAAATATCTGCTTCTATTTTTCTTTTCTTTAGTTTTTTTCCTCTGCAATGCATAGCTGAATCTATAAGCTTTCAATTTAAGGGAAATACTTCATATTATCAAGTTGAGCGTTCCAATTTTTCACGATACGATAATGGAAAATACACAGGTCTAACACATCGTGAAACACGATCAACAATGAATGGACAATTTTTTGAAAAAAAAGGCATTCATTTTAATGGATTTTTTTATGTTCTAGAAGAAACATTAAAGGATTTATCAAGAACAGCTCAAGCACTTGATACTATAGTAGAAGCCTCTTTTTCGGTATTTCCCACAGGAGAAACGCACTTTACAATAGATAATGGATATCCGCGTCTGAGAAGTTTTCCCGTTTTTCCTGAAACAGCAATTTCTTTAGGTGAAACTTGGCAAGCAGAAGGAATAAGAGTTGTTGATCCAAAAAACAGCGGCAAAAAAACATTTTTACCTGTTTTAGTTGAATATACATTTGTAAAAACGGAATCATACCGTGGGAAAGATGTTCATAGAATAAAAGCTCGTTATGCAACAAGACTGACCAAATATAGCAAGATTGAAAATGAAGATCCGGACCTTGTCCTTGCTACAGGATCTCATGATGTAGATATCTTGATTGATGCAGAAAGTCTCACTACAAGGATGATTCTCGATAGGCTAGATGAAATATTTACATACGAAAACGGTGATACAATTAGATTAAAAGGTAATACTGCTATTTTTACTGATGATGTTTATGTCAAAAACAAACAAAAACAAATTGCTCACAATTTTGTTGAATTAAAACAAGATTCTAATTTCCATGTAGATGAAACACCTCAGGGCATAAGGCTTTCGATACGTGATATTAAGTTTATTGCAGATAGTGACAATCTCCTGCCAGAAGAGAGAGAAAGATTAGATGCCTTAGCAAAAATGCTTTTGAGCATTCCCGATGGACATTTTTTAGTTGAAGGACACACCGCTTCTGTTGGTAAAAAAGAAGGAGAAAAAGAACTTTCCATAAAAAGAGCCTTAAAAATAATTTTAGAAATGAAAACGCGAGGCTTACGTGAAGAACAATTCATATATACAGGTCACGGAGGAGAAAGGCCTGTAGCAGACAACGAAGATGCAACAGGGCGTGCAGAAAACAGACGTGTAGAAATAACTATACTTGAGTAAGTGGGTTTAAAAATTTCTGGAAAAAAGAAGCAATATCTACGCCATTAACTAACTGTCCCTCAGGATATAAAGATAATATATTTTTTCTACCTTCACGAAGGTGACTTGATGTAATGCCATATTGAATTGAACTATCAGCTTCTAAAAAGGCTGCAATATGATCCGCAGCTCGTATTAGTTTTCCATCCACAGGAAACCATTTTGCTTCATTATAGGAACTATTTAATTTATCAAAAGATACAAATTCGGTCTTACCATTTTCTTTACGAATTCGATTTTCAAATTCATCTGCTGTAAAATATAATATTTCATCTTTATAAGCGTCACTCATTAAAGGAATTAATTCTCGCTCTACAATCTGATCCTCTATTTTTTTAACAATTTGAGGTAAATCATCTGTAGCCTGTTTAACAGGCGAAATAATATCTCTGGTTACTGCTTCCGGTAAATCGTGAAAAAGTGCCGAGAAAAAATTATTATATATACGCTTTGGACAAAGATCCAAGCTTCGTCCCATAAGCAAAGTCATAACAGCAACAAAATAAGAATGTCCAAGGACACTTGTACGAGGAACTCTTGGAGTTTGATTCCATCGTGTTTGAAAACGTAAACGCTCAATTTGCATTAGAAATTCATAGGGCTTTTGTTTTGTAATAAGAAGCTGCATGCCTCTGAGATCTAAAAAAGATTCAAGATCTTGGTTTAACCCTTTTTCAATATCAACAAGCCTTACAGGCTCATTTACAAGACGCAACATTTCTACTTCCCTTAAAGTAGAATACTTATGAGCTGCGCCTAAGACTCTAGACGTTGTATCTGGGTTTTTAGGAGATTCAAATAAATGTGTCTCAAAATTGGATAAAAGATCCGAATCATCAATAAGTGGTTTATATTGTTCTAAAACCCAACGGTTTAGTTTAATAAATTCTTCAGGAAATTCATTTCGTATAATCCGCTGTATAGGAGCTTTAATATCACTCAAAGCTATTTTGCGTAAAAGATCAAAAAAAGTTCCATAAATAATACTATTCCAGTCAACTGCATTTCCTCGTTGTTCTTCGAGTTTTCCAATGATATACGCGAGAACAGTTTTCTCTGCGGTTTTATCCATTTCTATTAATTCAAATGGGCGAACAAGATCATTCCAACGCTCAATAGAAAAAGCTTCAAATATTTTCAAAACAAATGATCGTTCAAACATAGGAAATAATCTCCTCTCTAGGCATTCGGATCTTTGTCCGTATATTTTCTTCTGCACTAAATCCAAAAACTGTAATTATACCTGTTTCCCATATGGAGGAATCTAGACCCAAAACAGAAATAACACCATTATTATCGAAACCCTCAATCGCACAAGAATCAATACCTGCGGCAATTGCACCCGTCATCATATTTGCACAAGGTATATAACATTGAGATTTTGCCCAATTATTCAAAGCACCTTTTTCTGAAAGATATGCATAATAGCCTTTATAGTCATCTACAAAAATATCAAGACCACCAGGAAAACGACTTCCTCTTTCTGTAATAAAAGGAGAATTTGGTGCATACGTATCATTTTTTCTGAATACAGAAATTACTATAAAAGGTGCAGTTAGTACTGCTTCTTGTTGAAAGCATACCTCATATAATTGACTTATTACATGTGGTGAAGTAACTGCAAAAAAATGCCAATGCTCAAGACCAAAAGAAGAGGGCGAAAGACGAGCACATTCAAGAATAAAATCTATTTCTTTTTTATCAAGTTTTTTGTTCGTATCAAATTTTTTACAAGCAAATCTATTATTCATTAAGGATATAAAATGGTTCATAAATGGCTCTGTATTCAAAGAGGACATATTAACTAGCACCTTTTTCATAGGGTTTCCCTGCAGCTTGAGGAGCATAGTTTTTTCCGCTAAAAAGCACAAGGGTGATCAATGTAATTGCATATGGCATAATATTAAAAACTTCTGTAGGAAGTTGATTCAGTATTGAATAATCTTTTGCTATGATAGAAAAAGCTAAAGCAGTTCCAAAAAGCAAGGAAGCACCAGTTATACCAAGAGGTCTCCATCGACCAAAAGAAACTACAGCGAGGGCAATAAACCCGTGGCCATTTACTGTAGTAGAATTAAATTGGGTATTTGTGGTTAAGACTAAACAACTGCCAGCAAGCCCTGCGAGAAAGCCAGAAGCTAAAACGGCTATATACCGTATAGCAGAAACATTTATGCCAACAGAGGCTGCTGCGTGAGGATTTTCTCCACAAGCCCTCAGACGAAGGCCAAATGGTCGATGATACAAGACAAGCCAAACAAATAAAACCACAACTAAGGCAATAAAAGCAGTAGGATACATATCTCCAAATCCTGGCATCATTCCAAGTTTGAATTGCTTTGTGCGATCTTGCTTAAAAACTATTTGTGAAATAAATACGGTGACACCAATTGCTAAAAGATTGATCCCAGTACCAGAGACTGTTTGATCTGCATTTAATGAGATACTAGCAAAAGCATGAATTGATGAAAACAACATTCCAAATAGCGAGCCAACAAATAGGGCGACCCACACAGAGTAAGGACCAAAAATAGGTTCAAGGAAAAAATGAGTAGTTGCTGCTGCAAAGGCGCCAAAAACCATAAGACCTTCAAGTGCAATATTAACTATTCCGGCTCTTTCACATAACAAACCACCAGATGCAGTTATAAGAATTGGAGAAACAAGCATAAGAATTGTCGGTAGTTTGCTTAATATATTATTCATCAAAAGATTTCTCCCTTGAACTGTTTTTTTTGGACATATATACAATAAAAATCTTAAAGCCAGATCGTATCGCAATAAAAACGACAACCAAGCCTTGTATTATAAAGGTAATTTCCTTTGGAATTCCATTTGACTGCATGAGCCCTTGTGCCGAAGATAACATTCCAAATAAAAGTCCAGACAACAAGGTTCCAACTGCAGTACTATTTCCTACCAAGGCAACAGCTATTCCTGCAAAACCGTATCCATCATTACCAGCTAAAACTCTTCCATATTTAAAAGAACCCAGAGCAATTATTCCTCCCGCTAAACCTGCAAAAGCTCCAGCTATAGACATAGAAAGAACAATACTTTTAACAACAGGTATTCCACTACAACGGGATGCTTCTTTGTTAAAGCCAGTCGCACGCAAAGCAAAACCTAGTCGCGTTTTTTCAATTATAAACCAATACAAAAAGACTGATAGAATAACAAAAATAAAACCAAGGTTAAATAATGAACCATTTGTAATTTTTTGCAAAATTGAAGAAGACAATAAAGCAGTTTTTGGATAATTAATTGTTTTATATGTATTTGTTCCCGGAATTAGCATTATTAACATTCGAGATCCATATAATGCAATATAGTTAAGCATTATTGTTGCAACTACTTCGGAGACTTCATATTTCGCTTTTAACCAACCAACAATTGAACCCCAAAAAGCACCTGCGAACATTGCAAAAACTAAGGCTAAAACCCAATGGATGATGGGAATAGATGGTCCTAACATGCCAACAATCTGTGCTACAGTCAGGCCAACAATATATTGCCCTTCCCCTCCAATATTAAATAAACCGGTACGAGCAGCGAAAGCCATGGATAAACCACAAAGAATAAAAGGCATTGATTGAGCAAGCCATTCCCCTACATAACGAATATCCCATTTGCCAAGTCGAAAACTGTATCCTGTAAGAACTTGAAAAAGAGCTTTATACATACCTACAGGATTTCGACCTGTAATTAAAATGAGGATTGTTCCACATAGAAATCCACTAAACACAACTAAAATAGATATTCCTGCATCTGTTGAAAAAAGAAAATTTGTAAATGAGTTTTTCTTTTCTTTAATAAACGTCATGCTAAAATCCTTTGGTCATTATTTTTTTTTGAACCTGCCATTAAAAACCCAATTTGTTGTTCATCAATTGTTCCTGACTCATATATACCAGAAATTTCACCATGGGAAATAACAGCAATTCTATCGCAAAGATTCATAATTTCATCAAGTTCGAAAGAAATAAGAAGTATGGCTCTTCCTTTATCGCGTTCGTTAATAAGACGTTTTCTTATATATTCAATAGCCCCAACATCTAATCCACGTGTTGGTTGAGCAACAATTAAGACTGATGGAGAAAGATCTATTTCTCGTGCAATTATAACTTTTTGTTGATTTCCACCTGACATATTTCTTGCTTTCATAGAAGGTCCATCACCAGCTCTAATATCATATTCAGCAATAAGTTCTTCTGCATGTTTTTTTATAGCACTAAAATTAAGAACTCCAATTTTTGAAGAATAGGGTAATTGATCGTAGGTTTTGGTTACACAATTTTCTGCAATTGAAAAATCGAGTATTAATCCATGTCTATGACGATCTTCTGGAATATGTCCCATGCCAGAGCGTATGCGTTCTTTAATAGTAAACTTTGTAATATCAGTAGAGCGAATAAAAACAGAACCAGAATCAATTCGACTAAGTCCAGTAATTGCATTTATAAGCTCAGTTTGACCATTTCCATCAATACCTGCTAAACCTACAATTTCGCCAGAGCGTACGTCTAAGGATAAATTTAAAACACCCTGATTACCCCTGCTTGTTTTTACATACAAATTTTTAATTGAAAGAAAAATATCAGAAGGATGCGATACACCTTTATCAATTTCAAAATTAACTGATCGACCTACCATTAATTCTGCTAATTTTTCTTCTGTAACAGATTTTACATCAACGGTATCTATTTTTTTTCCACGTCGCAAAATAGTACATCTATCTGCAACGGCTTTAATTTCTTTAAGCTTATGTGTAATGAGAATTATTGTTTTACCTTCATTTTTTAATCTATTGATGATATTCATCAACTCTGTTATTTCTTGTGGTGTTAAAACTGCACTTGGTTCATCAAAAATGAGTATATCTGCATTGCGATATAAGGTTTTTAATATTTCTACACGCTGCTGCATCCCAACAGAAATGTCTTCAATTTTATCTCGAGGATTAACCATTAATCCATATTTTTCAGATAATTCTTGAACATGTTTTTCGGCTTTTCTTAAATCTAACATTCCAAATCTATTTACAGATTCAATACCTAAAACAATGTTTTCAGTAACAGTATAATTTTGAACTAATTTAAAATGTTGATGTACCATTCCTATTCCTAATTCCGTGGCAGAATTAGGATCTTTTATAACAACTTCTTTTCCTCGAATTTTTATGCTACCAAAATCTCTTGTATAGGAGCCAAATAAAATTGACATAAGGGTTGATTTCCCAGCTCCATTTTCTCCTAGCAGCGCGTGAACTTCATTTTCGCGCACAGAAAAGTCTACATTATCATTTGCAATTACACCGGAAAATTTTTTTGTTATACCTTGCATTTCTATTACATTGAGGTCCATGAAACACTCCGTGTGAACAAAAGCTAGCTATATGGATAGCTTTGAACTTCAAACCCGCCCATATAGCTTAAGAAAATTAGTTATCTTTTGCACCAAGACCAGAAGGTACTGCTTTAGCAGCAAGCGCTTCTTTATAGGAAGGATAGATAACAATATCTCCTGCCATTATTTCTTTTTTAACTGTGTTTACTCGAGAAATAATATCAGAACCAAGCTCTGAATTACGCTCAGAAAAATCTACACCGTCTGATTTCATATCAAGAACAATAATACTAGGAGTGAAAGTTTTAGTTTCGACCGCTTTTAAGGCATACAAGGTTGCAGACTCAACACGTTTTAACATAGAAGTAAGAACTGCAGATTTACCATCGGTAAAAATACCTTCTTCATATTGATCTGAATCTACACCAATAGCCCATACATTTTTACCCTGGCTTCGATATTCTTTAGCCTGGGCAATAGTTCCATTTCCAGTTCCACCTGCAGCAGAATAAATAGCATAGACACCGGAATCATACCAGTTTTTTGCCTGTGCTTTTGCAAGCTCAGGTTTGCCCCAATCATTAGCATAATAATCTACAATTTCTGCATCTGGGAATACAGATTTAATACCTTGTATATACCCCATTTCAAATTTTGTTATTACGACACCAGGAACACCACCAATAAAACCAAATTTTGGAGATGCAATTTTATCTTCTTTAGCTTTCAATGCAGCTACAAGACCGACTAAATAAGATCCTTCATGTTCTGAAAACATAAATTGCATAACATTAGGATTTGAAACCCAATCAACATCGACAATTACATATTTCTGATCAGGATACAGAGGAGCTACTTCAGCTAAAGCGTCCGAAAAAGTAAAGCCTGTAACACAAATAAGATCATAACCTTCATCAGATGCAAGTTTTAGGTTCGGTATATATTGATCTTGTGTTTGGCATGTTACAACATCATAAACAGAGCCCCTACCCGCCTGATTAGCCCAGGTATCACCATAATAATCGAGAATTCCTCGCCATGCTGCAGCATTAAATGACTTGTCATCTATACCGGTAGCGTCAGTTATTAAACGAATAGTAGGACGAGAATCAACTTTTGTTTCTTGTGCTTTTTTGGCACATCCAGAAAATACAGTCAGTAAAAGTAGCACGACCATCATACTCAAACCAATTTTCTTCATATGTACTCCTTTTTTATAGAATATAACCAACTTTTGTTGTGTTATTTCTTTTGCGACTCACTTCTTTTATGATCTTTTTCCATTTTCTCTTTCCATATATCAACTTTTTTCTTAATTTCATCGGCCTCATTTCGCTCATTTAGTATAAAATGAATGCGTCTAAGGGCTAGCAGATAATTTATTGCTAATCTAAAATCATCTATTCGACCAGTAGAAAGTTCGTATTTTTCACGATATCTATCTGCTGCCTGTTGAAGTAGTTTTTTTACCGTACGAAGATGATACACTGTATCGTCATAATCTGGAGAATGTGGATCAAGACCATCTTTTGAAGCCGTTTTTAAATCAAGTATATTTTTTGCTACAGTTGCAAATCGAGCTTCGAGTTCAACAAAAGTCCATCGCCATTTTGTATTTTCTCCATAGGCATCTAGAACAAGTCTAATAGCTAAACCAAGTTTTCGTATAAGATAATATCTTTTAGTTTGAGGAAGATTTCTAATTTCATTTATTTTATCTTCGTAGTCTGAAAAAGGAACATCAATATAATTTGAAACCACTTCTTCAAGATAAATAACAGCTTTATATAATGTTTTTCGAGCATCATTTAAGGCATCTTCATTTTTAACACCGAGGATAGAAACAGAAAGGGAATGCTTTGATAAATATAATGTAGCTAAAAACAACATTTCATCTGTTAGCATAAGACGTTTGTAGGAGGCACCTGTAGGATCTTTTTCGATCATCATTAGCATATTTTTTTCACGAATCAGAAGGGCATCTATTTGCTGCTGATAAACGGAGACCTGTTCTCCATATAACTGCCGAGCCTCATCGGTTACTTTAGCCATTTAGCTTCTCCTCGTTATTAAATATCACTTAGATCCAAATCTTGATAGTAATTCAGATGCATGCTCTAAACTTGCAGTACTATAACCATCTCCTGCCAACATTCGTGCAATTTCCTCTACTCGAGGTTGCCCTTCTATTGTAAAGGCCCTTATAATAGTCTTACCCGAAACTTCAGATTTTTCAATCTTTATTTGATTATCGGCTCGAACTGCAATACTAGCAAGGTGTGTAATACATAAAGTTTGTTTTTGATCTGCTAATTCTTTTAAATGTGCCCCAACAGCAAGAGCAACTTCACCACCAATGCCAGTATCAATTTCATCAAAAATAAGCGTATCGACATCATCGGAACCCGCTAAAACAGTTTTTAGCGCTAACATAACCCGAGATAATTCACCTCCGGAGGCTATTCTCGCAAGAGGCTTGAGTGGTTCACCACGATTCGCACTAATCATAAACTCAATAATATCAAAACCAAATGGGCCTGAAATCTGCATAGTATCGGAACCTTCACGTACGGTTAATTGTACTACAAAAGAGGTTCCAGCCATACCTAAGTTTTTAAGGATCTTCTCTACTTCTATTTGTAAGGTCTGTGCTTTTTCTTTTCGTTTATCTGAAATTTCTGTTCCAGCACTATATAGCTGTTTTTCAAGCGTAGCTATTTGAGAATCAATATGATGCCTATTTTCTTCGAGAGCTGAAATTTGTTCGATTTCTTCCTGTGAAGATTTTAAATATTCAAAAATAGAATCAATAGAATTGCCATATTTCTTTTTTAATCGAAATATGACAGCCAAGCGTTCTTCGACTTGTTCAAGTCTTTTAGGATCAAAGACTAATGAATCTTGATATTGACGAAGAACCTGACCAAGATCATCTAATTCGTAATACACATTTTCTATACGACTTAAAGAAGAAGAGAGCCCCTGATCTATATCTGCCGCACTATCTAGAGCAATGCGAGATTTCTTTAAAAGAGAAACAATCCCTTCTTGTCCACTCACTAATTCCGATACAGTTTCAATATGAGAAAAAAGCTTCTCGTGTTGAGAAAGGCGTTGTTCTTCTATTTCAAGCTCAGTTTCTTCGTTTGGAAGTAATAATGCTGCTTGAATTTCATCTATAGCAAATTGCAATAATTCTATGCGTTCATTTCTCTCACGCTCAGAAATATTCATTTCATCTCTTTGTCGTCTTTTAGCTGCAAGAGTACTATACAATTCAGTAAAAGCAGATACTTTTTCATTTAATCCAGCAAATGAGTCAAGAAACCTTCTGTGTTCAGGAACTTTTAATAAAGATTGATGATCGTGTTGTCCGTGAATATCAACTAATTGAGAGGTGAATTCTGCGAGTTCATTTCGTGTTACCGGAACATCTTGAATCCAAGAGGCATTTTTGCCCGAAGTTCGTAAAGATCTCCTTAAAAGAACTCTATCATTATCAAGTTGTATTCCATGTTCAGAAAGCCACAACCGAGCTGTAGAAAACAAAGGATCTATATAAATAGTTCCAGAAACACGAGCTTCTTCCGCCCCTGTACGTATAAAGTCTTGGGAAGTCTTGCCTCCAAACAAAAAAGAGAGAGAACCAATAAGGATAGATTTTCCGGCTCCTGTTTCACCTGTAAGAACATTTAGTCCCTTTCGAAATTCCAGAGAAACAGACTCAATTAAAGCGAAATCTCTTACAGTTAAATCTTCAAGCATGTGGTTCTCCAAAGCAGTCTTTACCAACAGGATACGTGACAGGAGTTCCAGACCAGTTTAATTTTGACCGTAAAGCGGTATAAAAAACATCTGTATCACAACCAATTAAACGAACTTTTCTTTGTGCTTCAGAAATTTTAATTTTATCACCTTCATTCAAAATGAAAACTTCTTGCCCATCTATCGTCAAGATTGATTCTTTATGTCTTGCTTGTAAAACAGTAATTTGCATAACTCCAGATGAAGGTAAAACTATAGGACGATTTGACAATGAAAAAGCACAGATTGGAGATAAGATCAAAGCTGATACATCTGGCGCAAGGATGGGCCCTCCTGAAGCAGCTGAGTACGCAGTAGAACCTGTTGGGGTCGCAACAATTATTCCATCGGCCTTGTACATTCCAAAAGAATGACCATCAAAAGAAACAGATAAATTTACAATTCGAGCAATACCGGTCCCTGAAATTACCGCATCGTTTAATGCGTCAGAAGTGAAAACAGTTTTTTCATTTCGAATTACTTTCGCGCTAAGCAACATGCGTTCATTACCATATGCATTTCCTTCAAGAAAATCATTGAGAGGAGTTACCCAGTCATTAGGTTCAATACCGGCAATAAAACCAAACTCACCAAGATTTACAGGAAAAATTGGAATGTTTTGTTTTGCGCAGTATCGAGCAGCAAATAAAACGGTTCCATCTCCTCCCAAGCTTATAGCAAAATCATAACTGTCAAACGAAGGGGTTGAAGAATTTCCATCATAGAGATATAAATCACAAACAACAGATTTGCCCAATAAATGAGTAATAATTTTTTTTGCTATAACTGCTGCCTCGGGTTTGTAGGTATTTACAATCGCTACAGCTCGTTTTACGGCATTCATAGTAACCTTTATGTATTAATTAAGGTAAAGTTGCCATAATTTTGGCAATTTTTACTGCATTTGCCGTACCCAAACGGGGGTACAAAGGAAAAAGCACACACCTCATTAATAATGATTTTGCCTGAAGACATCCTTCAAGTTCATCTCCAAGAAATGCTGCTACTGAATCGGCAAAAGCCAATTCTATTTCAACTTCTTTACGATTAACATATTGTTTAACGTCTTTATAACCGCTAGATAAAACAACAGGAAACGCATAAACAGCAGAAAGAGTTTCATCAGATTGTATTATTGTCTTATGGCGACTTTGCATAATTGAACGAACATATAATGTATGAATCTCTTTACGTGCAAGAGTATTTTTTGGCATTTCACGAAACTGAATGAAAGCTAAAGCTGAATTTATATCTGGAAGAATATCTGTCATCGGAGCTTCATCTACCAATTTCTTTAAGACTATAGCTTCACGACGGTCTTTTGCTAACAGTAGAGCTCCACCACCAGCGGTAAGTAAATCATGTTCTTCTAAACCTAAAATAGCAAAAACACCAAATTGACCAGCCATTTGACCCTCAATAGATGCTCCAGCACTTTGTGAGATATCTTCAATTACTGGTAAACCAAGAGCAAGAATTGGAGCCATTTCAGGAATAAAACCAAGAGTTTCATGAAGTAAAATAACTCTTCCACCACTTTGTATAGCTTGAGTCAAAGAATCAACGGTCACAAGTGAATTCTCCGGATCGATGTCTGCAATAACAGGAAGAAAACCAAGTCTCTTTACTACCTGATAGTGCCAAGCAGGTGCTAGTGCGGAAATAATTATTCCTGAACCTGGCTCGATATTGAGAGCCATTAATGCATAAAAAAGGGCTACAGATGTGCTTCTAAAAACGCCCGAACCATCCATTAAGAAGACTTCTTTAACTAATTGGGCTAATTTTACATTCATTTCGCCGGGTCCAACTTTTTCTGCTACCATACAAGTTAGAACAGCATCCATTTCTTTGCGTCGAATTGTAGAACTATAAACAGGTAATTTCATGTACACCAAACAATTTAATAATAGATACTGTAAAAAAAATTTACAGACTTGCTAATTTTTGAAGTTCTTTAGGATTAAATAAAAGTCGTATATCTAAAACAATTAAATAAGAATTATCCTGACGAACAACACCATTTATATATTCAGCACCTATACCACTAATCATTTGCGGAGGAGGTTGTATTTCTTTTTGTTGAACCATGACGACGCGAGCAATACGATCAATTATAATTCCTAATTTATTACCATCGATATTAATAATTACAAACCCACCGAGAAATTCATCACCTTCATCTAATTGAGCTTTTTTAAGATGAAATCGTTTATGAAGATTTATTATTGGAATAATTTCACTACGAAGATTAAAAATACCTTCTACATAGTATGGCGCATTTGGTATAGCCCGTATATCTTGAATACGAACAATTTCTTTAACATCCATTATATCAACACCATACAATTCTTCACCAAGCTGAAATGTTACGAGTTGAAATTGAGAATCGCCTACAGCCATTAATACCTCCAAGCAAGAGTAATATAAATGATACTATGATTTTAACAAATCTTCAAGGAGCAACAAAAAAAAAGCCCACCTTTCGGTGAGCTGTCTTTTTTTAGGTAGAAAAATGAAAAGCCGTGGAGAATTGATTCCAATTCTGCTGCTGCTTTTTTCTTCGGTTGAAAAAAAAAGCCTGGCGACTACCTACTTTCCCACTTTGCAGCAGTATCATCGGCGTAAGAGAGCTTGACTTCCGTGTTCGAGATGGGAACGGGTATTACCTCTCCACTATAGCCACCAGGCATTATTAACATACAGTAAGCATATGAGAAGGCTTGTCCTTCTAAAAGCATATACGGTCTCATTTTTAGGTGTACACTCATTACAGGTGCACAAAACTAAAACTGATAGGGTACCCTTTTCTTTTTTTATCTACCAAAGTTCGTGCATGTTACATGCACCCGCTGGTAAGCAAAGATTGGGTTTATAGGAAACGTAAAGCGATAATAAGATATAACAGAAAAACGATAATATGGTCAAGCCTCACGACTTATTAGTATTGGTCGGCTGAACACATTACTGTGCGTAGACCTCCAACCTATCAACCTGATAGTCTCTCAGGAGTCTTTAGGGGGGTTAAACC
>DATFIA010000081.1:0-5678 GCA_035270545.1 Treponemataceae bacterium | reverse complement strand
TGTGCGTGTATATCAGGATAAAGAAAATATGAGTTAAGAGATGTTAAAATAGTTCCTGTTCCAAAAGATGAAGCTTTAAGCCCGGCGACGAAGTTTTTTGATCATTGGTGGAGCCGGCGGCGTTGGCTCAATTACCATTCAGTTACTTCGAGCCCTCACAGATATGACCGTTATAGCAACCGCCTCTCGCAGCGAAACGAAATCTTGGGTACACGAATGTGGTGCCTACTTTGTACTCGACCATAGTAAACCCTTGGCTCCACAGTTTACAGAGCGAAGACTTGAAGCCCCTGGTTTCGTTTTTTCAACAACGCATACAGACCAACACTGGGCAGATATTATTGAAATCCTTGCGCCACAGGGTAAAATATTGAATGAAGTTTCTGCTTTAGTAGATCCTGGAAAGGTGGGTAGCACGGTTACAGAAATAGCTGGTAATATAAATGTTGAAAATTTACGGAAGGTCCATTTACAGATAGAAAGTGGCACAGCTCGCGGAAAAATAGTTCTCGAAGGCTTTTAGAGGAGTTACAAATGATACGACATGAAGATGCGATTCAAAGTGTTGCAATGAGCGGTAACGATGTTTTAGGTGTTACCAAAAAAATACTCATAGGACCTAAAGACGGCTACGACGGATTCCTGCGGGTATTTACCGTTGAACCTGGTGGACATACCCCAGACCACAACCACCCCTGGTTCCATGCTAATTATATTTTAGATGGGGAAGGCTTTATTTGCATGGACAATAAAAAGACCCCTGTCCGTAAAGGTTCCGTAGCCTACATAGAAGGTGGAAAAACTCATCACTTCGAAAATAATGGAAAAATGCCGCTAACGTTTATTTGCCTCGTACCTCAAGAAGGCGATAAATACTAAGACTTTAAACCGAGGCAGAACGGGCCATGGGAAAAGCAATAGAGATTCTCACAGCCGTTCGAAGAAAGTGCAAGGGTAGGAGAGGTCTCCATTCACGGACCCTTGCTGTAAATCATTTTTAAATTTGGGAAGTGCAGAAAAACAAACGTTTTATGCTGTAAAGCAAAAAATTATATTGACAACAGGTGTGAGTACTTTTATGATTTTCTATCTGATATTGCTGAATACCTACATGTATAAGGTTCTATCACTTCCTTTTCAAAGGGTCATTAGAATCCAAGGGAATAGAAAACCATGCAGGTATTTCAACACATGTATTTGTCGCACACTGTATTAAACTGGCTTCTCGTCTCGGGTGGCATTTTTGTTTCGATTATTGGAATTGGTGAACTTTTTGTTCCAAAAATAAAACCTATTAATTTTTTTGCCTTTGCGTTATGTACATCGTTTGGATTAGCAATTTTAATTTATCTCGCACAGTCATTGGATTTAAATCATCAATGGCCCCAAATTTTATATCTGTACTTCCCTCTAGAACTTTTTTGCGGCCCTCTTTTTTTCTTTTATTTCACACTTTTAATTGAAAAGAATTTTCCTATTTACTCTCCATACCTTCTGCTATTTATCCCTCCACTTCTCTTAACAGCATTAATGGCACCCTATTTTTTTGAGCCTTCTGCTGTAAAAATACTTAAAATTCCTTTTTACAAAACAAGTAATGCCTTTTTCCATGTGGTGTACCTTTTTATCTATCATAATAGTGAAACTATCCTTCTTGCGAATATTCTCCTTTTTATATTCAGAGCAGGTCTAAAATTTCGAAAAAAAATACGCAAAGAGGCTAAAAATATTTTTATAATAATTTTATTCGCTATTCTTTTTTTTGGTGCCATTTTATTCTATCTTTGGGTTAATTTTTTTCCAAGTGTACTCATTCGTAAGCTTTCTATTTTTGTTTCAATTTTAATGGTATTCCCTTTGTATTTTTTTTATAAACGAAACCCTGATTTTTTCAATTCTATACCCGTTGAACAAAGCGACAAATATAAACATTCAACAAAGTTAGTAGGAAAAGACACAGAAGAGATTCTTTCTCGTCTCGAAGTTCTAATGGTTAAAAAAAAGCTTTATACCGACAACGAACTAACACTTAAATCTCTTTCCGATAAACTCGGTCTCTCCCCTCATCAATTGTCCGAGATTTTGAATGACCGACTGGGAACAAATCTATCTCACTATGTTAACGGGTTCCGCATTGAGAGTGCAAAAAAAATGTTATGCGAATCTCCCAACCTCACGGTTCTTGAAATTGCTTTTGACTGTGGCTTCGGCTCAAAATCTTCTTTCAATTCAGCATTTTCGCAGTCAACAGGAATGACTCCTAGCGCTTGGAGGCATCTTCATTCTTCCGAACATACTAAATACGCTTCGGATATACATTTACCTTAAAAAAAAGGTACGGAATTATAGTTTTGGACGACAATTTCGCTTTAGAGATTTAATCTCATTTTTGAGCTCTCTTTATAAACAATGAAAGAGACGCCAAAGGAGATTCACTTTGAAAAAGTTTTTAGTTTTACTGGTCGCCGTGATTATTTTATTCCTTGGATGTTCAAATCCAATAAGTTCTTCTGATCCAGCAAATCCAACGGAAAGCAAAAATGCGAGCCAGATTCTGTCCAGTCTTGGCGTTAAAACAGTACCGAGCTCAAAAACAACAATGGTCAGTAACCTAACAACTAAAGTCGATAATACAGAAACGCCGGTTAAGACAATAGTCGATACATCTGAATGGCAACCGCTAAAGAAAAAGGTAACGATATTTAATCCGAGCGCAGAGGTTTTTCAAGCTGGCATATTGAATGGTAATGACTATAATACGCTGGTTCAGGACGCAAAAAATTCTACTCCATATCAAACAACTACTCCCTTTTCTGGCGATCAGGCTTGGGCGAAAGATTCTGCCAAAACCTCTATTTCTGCCGATCTTGACGGAAATGGAATAGACGAAATAGTCGTTTTTTATGTCTTGCCTGCCGACAAGGGTACTGCTAAAATGCGCGTGTATGCTGCCGGCTCAGTGTCCGATTCTATTTCTATTACAGGCATTAACCTTTCGCAAGAAAGCTCTTCGTATTTTGTAGCGCCAAAAGGTGATATCGGGAAAGCGTGGTATCCTTATTTGAGTTCTGCAAAGGGCGATATTGACGGAGATGGCAAGGAAGAAGTGTTCCTTGTCGGTTATAATACTGTTTACATACTCTCAATCGATGCCAATGGAAAAACCTGTAAAGTCACAGGTCAAAAGACCTTCCCAACGCCAGTTAGTTCCGTAGCTGCCGGTGATTGTGACGGCGATGGCAAAGCTGAATTCGCTGTATGTTGCAGTGCCAGTAGCGGGACCTATAAAGATTCATTTGCCTTATATGATTCAAGCTTTACTACTTACCTAACGAATCCTGAATTTACCAGTCTTGACGGTTTGTTTACCGAAGCCTGTTTTGGTGATTTTGACGGTGATCACATTGATGAATTGTGCATTGCTACCACTTATAATACTATAATAGCGACCTTGTATAATATTGATACTGGTTCATTAACAGTAAAAAATACCATCACAGTTAATAATAATCAGCTTGGAAACCATAACGCTGGCTCAGATGATTTTTTTCGTATTTGCCCACGGGCAGTTGATTTTGACCAAAACGGAAAAGATGATCTTCATCTGGAAGGTTTTATTTATGAGAACCCCATGACATCTTCAGTTATGACCTGGGATGCTTTTTTGACTAATGCCCATAATAGTGATAGTACAATCTCTAACGTCGAAGTCGGCGATTTAGATGTCGACGGAAAAGAGGATTTAATTTTTACCACTTTTACAAATTCCTCAGTATGTTTACAGGCTATTGGTCTGAATAGCTCTTCTAATGTAGAAGCAAAGACCGCTAGTTTTGTGAGTGGACAAGCAAGCAATCCATGGACAACAGTTTCTATAGCAGTGGGAAATTTAGACAACGATTCAACCCGAGTACAGTATACTAAACATGAGCTTACCTATACCGATCCGATAATATTAGCGGTTCTCGTTTCTCCTCCTTTTTATGCAACAATCGCTGCTAAAGACAGCGCCTATGACAGTGGCTACTCAAACTGGACTACTTATTTTGGGCAGAGCAGTACAAATGAGAATAGTTCAGCAACCAGTGTTGGATTTTCAATCGGTGCATCTATGGAATATGAACAGGATGTTAGTGTTTTTGGTATAAAAATTGGTTCGGAAAAAATCTCTTTTGCTGTTTCAAATAACTCTACCTGGGAATGGAATACAGCCACCAGTATTACGAAATCAATACAGTATAATTGTGTTGGTGGTGAGGATAAAGTAGTTTTCACTTCGGTACCAATCGATGTGTATCATTATCAAATCTTGTATTCTGCAGATCCTACACATGTAGTTGGCAGCGACCTCAATATTCATATACCTCGCGACTTTTCGACCTATATGACAACGAGAGAGTTTTTTAATGCAAACAACGGAGATCTTGCAGATATTGACAGTACCATTCTCTCTCATACGATTGGTTATCCTTCAACCTATCCAACTAATGATGAAAAAGAAGCCTTACTCAAGAAATACAAAGGATATAAATCAGACTTACAGTCTACCGTTGAAGGCGCAGATAATAAGCCTTCAGGGACTAAAGATTTAAACATATCATTTTCATCGACCGAGTCAGATTCCTTTACAAGCGATTTTGCCGTTGAGACATCTGCGGGCGCCGGTGTATTTGGATTAACTGCATCTATAACAGCAGGGTTCAATACAGGGTTTTCTTATACCTCAACGGTGGTGAAAGGAACTTCCTGGGGCGGAACAGTCGGTTACCTTCCCAGAACTTTTTATAACGACACATCTTATTACTACTCATCTGGCTTGTTTGTATATCCGTATGTAGATACAAGAAGCTGTAGAACTTACTGGATTGTGGATTATTGGGTCGAGTAATAATAGAGTGAATCCAAAATAGGAAAAATATGCCGGCACGCACTGCGTCCGGCATATTTTTATATATATTGTTCTCTGACAAAAAAAGACAATTCTGCTACACTGCCGCATTCAGGAGCGAGTGGTGATTAAACTTTCAGGTGTGCGCGTAGCCTTCGGTGCGCGGGTGATATTAGATGATGCAGAATTTCTCCTTCGAAACGGAGATCGTATAGGACTCGTCGGGCCAAATGGTGCCGGCAAAACTACTCTTTTTAGGATTATTTCTGGCGAAGAAAAGCCGGATGCAGGCACAGTCTCTCAAGACCCCGGAACCGTAATTGGCTATTTTTCCCAAGATGTGGGAGAAATGTCTGGGCGAAGTGCGCTCGACGAAGTGCTTGCCGGTGCAGGAGAAGTCTATGACATGGGTCTTCGACTCGCTGGTTTTGAACATAGAATGTCAGACCCTTCCCTTGAGCAATTAAGCGACGCCGAGATGGACACGTACGGCGAACTTCAGTCCCAATTTCTACACCGAGACGGCTATGGACTTGAAACTAGAGCAGAAACAGTACTCACAGGACTTGGTATTGGACCGGATCGTTTCGGCGAAAGTGTAGAACATTTTTCCGGTGGCTGGAAAATGCGTATTGCCCTCGCACGTATTTTGGTTCTTAACCCCGACGTTCTTTTAATGGACGAGCCGACGAACCATCTAGACGTTGAATCTATCGTATGGCTAGAACAATGGCTCCAGGATTTTCCCGGAGACCTCGTTATGACAAGCCATGACCGCGAATTTATGACC
>DATFIA010000080.1:0-22594 GCA_035270545.1 Treponemataceae bacterium | reverse complement strand
CCAGAGGGTTGTCCCATAGGTAAGCCCAAATCAGGGAATGTAAGATCAGGCTTTTTAAACCGGTGAGTTCTAGAAAAAGAGCGAGCAAAGCGTAACAAAGCATTATAGAGCCAAATAAAAGGATCTGGAGGAAGTACTGTCTTATTGCGGGAAACTAGCAAAGCAACGAGTGCTCCGCTACCTACTATGGGAAATGCTTTCCACAGTCGACCCTGAGTAAGAGGAAAAGCCTCTTCCAGACCAAGGGCCGCTTGAGCCAGTTCATCGGTATAAAATTTGGTCATAATTAAAATGACGAGAGTTAATACTAGAAACACTACCAGCAGTATATAACTGAATAGCGAAACGTGAGCTGTAAAAAAAACACCAGAAAAAATAAGAAGGGAAAGGCCTCCGGCTGCCCAGATACAGCTGTTAGAGAGACTTTTCATAGACGATTTAACTGAATTAACCAGATACCCTTCATCGCGCATGTGTGTATACAAAGCATGCCCAGTATTTGCTAAAACTTCGCCTAACAGACGCTCTCTGTGCTCAAAACAGGATGCTATAGATGTAGTCCACTGCCACTGTATCGTTATGGCAACCAACGTGATAATCAAGGTAATTGATGGAACGAAGCGATTAACTCCATTGGCTGGGCTAAGGATCGCATGAGCCAGCCAGGCTAATAAAAGTAACCATAGAAATGCGCGTAACCGTGCAGAGGGCGGAAGACGCACAGACGAAGAAACCTTTTCCATAATAAGAGCAGTTATTCCGCATGCCATCAAAAAAGAAAAGAAAAAGATTCCAGGTGCCGGAAAGAGATCTATATAATCATGGAGAATACTGGTAAAAAGGGTCAGAAAAAGCGTTGGAAAAACCAGTGCCAGAAGACGGTGAAAAAGCATGTTATTTGTCATATTAGGCATTGAGACTTGCTTCATGAATATACTCCGAAATAGAGCGGTAACGAATTCCTTTTGGCTCTTCCGCAGAATTGGGGGTAGGGCCAATACGGAAAAAACGGCTACCATGAGGTGTCGTATATAAAGCGCGCACCAAAAGGTGTGTGTCAGCGCATCTTCCACTACTAAGGTTTATTTTTGCCAACATATCTAAAATAATTTCGGCTTGTCTGGACCCGACCTGTAAATATGGTTGAACTTCAGAGTGACCGATGGAGCCAGTCGAGGCAAAGCCACAACGTTGATGTGCGCGCGTCGTTACGTTAACCAATGCAGCTGCAACTTCTATAGCGGCTTCGGCCATGGAATGACGAAGTTGCAGGGGGTAACTCTCGCGGGAAAGATCCAGAAAAATAAAAAAAGGGCAATTAAGTGTATCCTGATATTCGTTCGTAAAAAGCCGACCAAACCTAGCCGAAGATTTCCAGTTGATCCTTTTAATTTCATCGCCGGAGGTATAATCTCTCACTGAACGGTACACGCTAATATCTTCATAACGTGGATTAAAAACAGTAAGTTCTCCCTGCGGTATTCCATTTTTTATAGAAAGCCTTACCTCTTTTCGCGCTGGGCGAACTAGAATCCGGCACAGACTCGTAACAGTAATAGTAAAAGGAAATAAGCCTAATGGATCGCTTGAGGTAAGCTGAATTGGGCCCACAGAGAACTCTCCTCGAGTGCGAGCAGTTACAATGTACTTGAGAGCTTTCTTTTCTCGTGGAGCAAGCCCTATCAGCCAACGCCCTATTTCCCAGGTACTAGATGCCCCTTTTCCTGAATCAATTACAGACAAAGCATGCACTGGCAAAAATGAGTGATTTTCCACCACAATAGTCAGGACAATAGAATCGCGGTTTGAAATCTTTAGAAAATCAACCACGCGGCTTGCCGTTAGTTTTGACTCAAGTACTCGGCTATAAACTTGCGAAAAGACACCAATACAAAGGGTAAAGGCAATAATAAACTGAGGCGCTCTGCCGGGTAAAAATAAAAACACTACCAGCAGCGGGATCGCCCAGTATGCCGGCCTTCGTCTCATGACCGTTCCTTAAAAGCAGGGAGAGGAATAGAAGTGAGCATCTCGGTAATAATTGAGTCACTCGTGTAACCGCTCATCTGAAATTCCGGCTTAATAATCAACCGCTTTCTAAACACAGGCAGTACCATTTCTTTAATATCTTCGGGAATCACGTAGTTTCGCCCGCGAATTGCAGCTAAAGCCTGGGCTGCTTTATAAAGGGCAATCGAGCCACGAGGAGAAATACCGACTTCAACATGCGGGTCTTTTCGCGTAGCCCGGGAAACCGCAACTAAATAATCGCGAAGGCTTGCCTCAACGTAAACTTGTACAACTTTTGCGCGGCACTCCAAAATTTCAGCGCTACTTGCTACAGCGACAATATCTTCCACCGGATTATCCATGCGCCGGTGCGACTCAATAATCAGAGCTTCATCTGCAGCGTCGGGATACCCCGGAGTTAAAGAAAGCATAAAACGATCTTTTTGTGCTTCTGGCAAGGGAAAAGTTCCCTCAGATTCTATAGGGTTTTCGGTCGCAATTAAAAAAAATGGTTCTGGCAAAGGAAAACAATGGCCATCTATACTCACCTGAGATTCCGCCATTGCCTCGAGCAAGGCCGACTGAGTTCGTGGCGTCGCGCGGTTTAATTCATCTACAAGAACCAAAGCCGAAAGGATTGGCCCTTTTCTAAACCGAAATTTTTGTGTTTTGGGCGAAAATATAAAACTACCCGTTACGTCCGCTGGCATAAGATCCGGTGTGCACTGAATACGCGAAAAAGACGAGTTGAGACTTCGCGCTATCGCCTTCGCAAGCACCGTTTTCCCCGTTCCCGGCACATCTTCTATCAATACATGACCAGAAGCAAACAAGGCAACCAACATCTGTTCAATAACTTCAGGTTTTCCCCTGAACGCCACTCCCGCAGAAGCCGCAATTCTCTTCGCTAATTCGCTCACACTGGCGACATCTAGTGGTGAATCTTTCATAATTCCATCAGTATATCATACAAATTAAAATCCATAATGAGGGGGGTCACAAAAACTCATCTCTGCTGTTTTTTCTCATTGTTTTATTTTAAAGACGCGGCCCGCCCCTGCCTCCATAGAAATGGAAACCGCCAATAATCGGTTTCTATTTCTAGTTACGGCACCCCCTCGTCCTGGGTAGTACAGATAGACTCTTGTAAGATACTCTTGAAATGGAGATAAAAATGAAACTTCGCATACTTCCGTTTTTATGTATTGTGCTACTTGTAACGAGCTGCGTTAAACGCCCAGCTGACAATGACGTCCCCGTGCTTCCAGTAGAAAAGGCTATTATTCAAGATAAAAAATTAGACGGAACTGAAAAATCTATTGAAGAATCAGACAAGGCTCTTTTCGAAAATTTCGCGAAAGAAAAAATTAAAGAAGCTCAAAAAAAATGGCCGCAATTTTCGGAAAATGAAATAATCGCACTATTACAAAAACAGATATTCGTTGGAATGTCTAAAGATGCAATGATTGTAAGTTGGGGAAAACCACTAAAAATTACATCATCCACAGAAAAATTTCGAAAAATAGAAACATATACATATCCTGGAAAAAGCGAGGATGTGTTTGTTCAGGTTTACATTCAAAAAGACCGTATTACAGGCTGGCAAAAATAGTTTTAGTTTCTTGCGTGAGGGATTGTAGCGTTATTAGGACGCCCAAAACGTGTTACACGTTTTGGGCGTCCTAGTAGTAGCGGAAAGCCCGGCCCGTAGGGACACGCCCAAAATATGTTTAAGAAAATTCAGCTTTGAGGTTTATAGACCTCGGCGCTACTTGAAATACGAAGGCTTCCTCATTTATTATAGCCTATGAAGAATTACACCAAAGATGACATTATAAAGCTGGTGGCGGACAACGATGTGCGGTTCATCAGGCTGCAGTTTACCGATATTTTCGGGACGCTGAAAAATGTGGCGATAACTACGAGTCAACTTGCGAAGGCGCTCGACAACAAATGTATGTTTGACGGCTCTTCTATAGAGGGTTTTGTGCGGATTGAAGAGTCGGATATGATTCTCCGTCCAGATCTCAATTCCTTTTGTGTGTTTCCTTGGAGGCCTGCCCCAAATCGCGTGGCTCGTCTTATTTGCGATGTATACACCCCAGACGGTAAGCCTTTTCAAGGTTCTCCCAGGCAGATTTTAAAAAACGTTTTAGCTGAGGCTAAGAGTTTGGGTTACGATTTAAACGTTGGCCCTGAACTTGAATTTTTTCTTTTCCATACTGATGCTCATGGCGCTCCAACTTTGGAAACGCTCGATAATGGCGGTTATTTTGACTTAGGGCCAATAGATCTTGGTGAAAATGCTCGCCGTGATATGGTGTTGACTTTAGAAGAAATGGGTTTTGAGATTGAGGCTTCGCACCATGAATGCGCGCGCGGGCAGCATGAAATAGATTTTAAGTATGGTGAGGCCCTTGAAACTGCCGACCGTATGGTGACTTTTAAGCTCGCTGTTAAGACTATTGCTCAGCGTCACGGCCTGCATGCGACTTTTATGCCAAAGCCTATTTTTGGTATAGCAGGAAGTGGGATGCATTTAAATATGTCTCTCTGTTCAGAAAATGGAAATGCTTTTTCTTGTGAATCTGAGACTGAAGGACTTTCTCCTTTAGCCTACCATTTTATTGCCGGTGTTATGCGCCATATTAAGGGTATTACGGCTATTACTAACCCTTTGGTAAACTCGTACAAAAGATTAGTTCCAGGGCATGAAGCTCCTATGTATATTGCCTGGTCTGCTCGAAACCGAAGCCCACTTATTCGTGTTCCCTATGCAAATGGTAATGCCTGCCGTTTTGAGTTGCGTAGCCCAGACCCTGCAGCAAACCCGTACTTGTCTTTGGCCTTGGTGTTGGCAGCGGGTCTTGAGGGAATTCGTGAAAAACTCGTTCCTCCAGCTGCTGTGGATGGAAATATATATGCCTTAACTGCAGCTCAGAGAAAAAAGCTTCGTATTGAAAACCTTCCTTCAGATTTACATGAAGCAATTGAAGAAATGAAAAAAGATACGCTCGTTCGCTCTGTTTTGGGTGAACATGTGTTTTCTAAATATATTGAAGCCAAGGAACTTGAGTGGCATGAGTATAAAGTGCGCGTTTCTCAGTGGGAAATTGATAATTATTTAGCAAAATATTAAATATGTGTGAATTGTTGGGTGAGTGTAAAACTCACCCTTTTTTTATGTTTTTTTGCTTTTTTACACTAAAAACTTACTATTACATTCATTAATCTCTTTTTTTACATTTTTTTAACCTGTTTTATGCATCTGATGTTAGTTAAATAGGGTAAAATTTGTACAAAAAAGTGTTTTTTGAAATTATTGGTATATTTTTCGATTTTTTTTACCCATATTGCATCTTTTATGTTAAAAATGGTATTTTTTTTACTGTTAAGATGATCCTTATATAAAAGAGGCGAAATAATGAAAGGATATTTGATTCTGGAAGATGGAACAGTCTATGAAGGTTCTTTGCACGGCAGCGAAGCAGAAATACTTTGCGAGGTTGTGTTTACTACCGGAATGACTGGATACGGAGAAACTGTTACTGACCCTTCCTTTGAGGGACAGGCTGTTGTAATGACATACCCCATGATAGGTAACTATGGAATTAATAGCGAAGATTGTGAGTCTAAAAAACCTCAGGTTGCGGCTTTAATTGTTCGCGAACTTTCTACCTTTGCAAGTAACTACCGCAGTACAGAGACTTTTTCCGATTATCTAAAAAAACATGGTGTTTCCGTTCTTTCTGGCATTGATACGCGCTCCTTAACCCGACGCCTCCGGGACAGAGGAACGATGAACGGCCTCATTACTCATAAAAAACCGGGTGATATTTCTATTCGCCTTGAAGAAATTAAAAAACATACTCTTCGGTACAGTGTTATTCGGGTGAGTCGAAAACATCCTGAAGTTTTTGGTAATGGAAGACGAAAAATTAGTCTTATAGATTTTGGTGTAAAAAATTCAATTATTCGCTCCCTAGTTGAGCGCGACTGTACGGTTACTGTGTGGCCTTGGGATACGCCAGCTTATATTATTTTGGATAGCGACCCAGATGGTATTATGCTTTCAAATGGTCCCGGGGACCCCAAGGATTGCTCTGGTATTTTACGCCATATTACTGAGCTCATGGATTCAGGTATTCCGTTATTTTCTATTTGTCTTGGACACCAAATTTTGGCTCTTGCTGCAGGTTTTAATACTACTCGCCTAAAGTTTGGCCACCATGGGGGGAATCATCCGGTTAAGGATCTTTCTACTGGAAGAGTGTATATGTCGAGTCAAAACCACACCTTTAGTGTAATGCCTGAATCTGTGAATCCTTTACTGGCGGAAATTAGCTATATAAATGTAAATGATGGCTCTGTTGAGGGCCTTCGGTTTTTGAATAAACCAGTCTCATCTGTACAGTTTCACCCTGAGGCAAGCCCGGGACCACGAGAAACTGCATATCTTTTTGATAATTTTATGACAATTATAGATACAATTAAGGAGACACTCTGATGCCATTAAATAAAAATATTCGCAAGGTTTTAGTCATTGGCTCAGGTCCCATTATTATTGGACAGGCCGCAGAGTTCGATTATGCCGGAACACAGGCATGCCGGACTCTTAAGGAAGAAGGTCTTGAAGTTGTACTCATTAATTCGAACCCAGCCACAATTATGACCGACAGAGATATTGCAGACAAAGTGTATATTGAGCCATTAACTGTGGATACGGTAAAAAAAATTATTGAAATGGAAAAGCCAGACTCAATTTTGCCAACTCTTGGTGGACAAACTGGATTAAATCTTGCTATGGAATTAGCCGATTCTAATTGGCTCGCCGAACGTAATGTGACTCTTTTAGGAACTACGAGCGAAACTATAAAAAAAGCTGAAGACAGGCAAGCTTTTAAAGATACTATGGAGTCGATTAATGAGCCTTGTATTATTTCTAAGGTTGTTACGACCTATCCTGATGCGCGCGATTTTGCCCGGGAAATTGGCTTTCCCGTTATTGTACGGCCTGCGTATACTTTGGGTGGCTCCGGTGGTGGAATTGCAAGTGATGAGGGTGAGCTAGAAGAGATAGCGTCAAATGGACTTTCTCTTTCCCGAGTTGGTCAGGTTTTAATTGAAAAATGTATTTCTGGCTGGAAAGAAATTGAATATGAAGTGATTCGAGACTCGGCAGGGAACGCAATAGTTGTATGTAACATGGAAAACTTTGACCCCGTTGGAGTGCATACAGGAGATTCGATCGTTGTTGCTCCCAGTCAAACCCTTTCCGATAAAGATCATCAGATGCTTCGCACGAGTGCGTTAAATATTATTGGTGCTTTGGGAATTGAAGGTGGCTGTAATGTGCAATATGCCCTTCACCCAGATTCGAGTGAATATGCGGTTATAGAAGTTAACCCTCGAGTGAGCCGCTCTTCTGCCCTGGCTTCTAAGGCGACTGGATACCCAATAGCAAAGGTTGCTGCAAAAATTGCTCTTGGCTACAGGCTCGATGAAATTAAAAATGCAGTAACAGGAAAAACCTATGCATGTTTTGAGCCAGCTTTAGATTATTGCGTAGTAAAAATTCCTCGTTGGCCTTTTGACAAGTTTGTAAATGCGAAGAGAAAACTTGGAACTCAAATGCAGGCAACAGGAGAAGTTATGGCAATTAGCTATTCCTTTGAGGGTGCTCTTATGAAGGCCGTTCGTTCTTTAGAACAAAATGTGTTTTCTCTATGGCATCGAAAGTTCGCTGCTCTTTCTACTGAAGTTCTTATGGCTAAAATTACAGACAAAGTTTCAGATGAACGCCTTTTTGAAATAAGTGAACTTATGCGTCGGGGTACTTCTGCACAAGTGATTCACGATATTACCATGATCGATCTTTGGTTTTTAGATCGTATTTCTCACATTTTAGATATTGAAAAACGAATATCGTTTGGGGCTAAAGACTATGATACCTTGCTTGAAGCAAAAATTGCAGGTTTCCCAGATAGAGAAATAGCTCGTTTGTTGAATGTGGACGAAAAAGAAATTAGATATCTTCGAAAACGGCTTGGAATAAATTGTGGTTATAATATGGTAGATACCTGTGCCGGTGAGTTTAAGGCAGTTACTCCCTATTTTTATTCAAATTATAATGTAGAAAATGAGGCTATAGACGAAGAGTTTAAAGACCACAAAACTGCAGATGGTCATGAAAGTGCCGGAGCAGAATCTAAGGGTAAAGTTCTTGTCTTGGGATCTGGACCGATACGAATTGGGCAAGGAATTGAGTTTGACTATTGCTCTGTTCATTCTGTATGGGCTCTTAAAAAACTAGGCTATGAAACTATTATTGTAAATAGCAACCCAGAAACTGTTTCTACAGACTTCGATATTTCTGACCGACTTTATTTTGAACCTCTAACAGCAGAAGATGTTGAAAACATTGTAGAAAACGAGAGACCAGTAGGAGCTGTTGTTCAATTTGGCGGTCAAACAGCCATTAAACTTGCTTCCCTTATTGCCTCTTTAGGTGTGCCCATTTTAGGAACTTCTGCTAAAAACGTTGACCGAGCAGAAGACAGGGAACTTTTTGATCGCGTATTGGAAAAAACTAGTGTTCCTCGGGCTGCCGGAAAAACGGTGTTTACTGTCGAGGAAGCAATTGAGGCCTGTCATGTCTTGGGTTATCCCGTTTTAGTGCGACCTTCTTATGTTCTTGGTGGACAGGGAATGGAAATAGCATATTCTGATTCTGACGTTGTAGAATTTATGGAAATTATTAACCAGATTCAACAAGACAAGCCCATACTTGTAGACAAGTATATTGAAGGAACTGAAGCAGAAGTTGATGCCGTATGCGACGGAACAGATATTTTAATTCCGGGAATTATGGAGCATATAGAGCGAACGGGAATACATTCTGGTGACAGTATTTCTGTGTATCCTGCTCCTAATTTAACCGCAAAGCAAAAAGCTACAATGACAGATTATTCTGAGCGTCTGGCAAAAGAGCTCAATGTTATTGGTTTAATTAATATTCAGTTTATTGCAAAAGGTGATGATATTTACGTTATTGAGGTGAATCCTCGCTCAAGCCGGACTGTTCCTTATATTAGTAAGGTTACAGGAGTTCCTATAGTAGACCTTGCAACCCGTTGTATGTTTGGAGAAAAATTAGCAGATATGGGTTATGGAACAGGCTTATATAAGGAATCGGCTTATTATGCAGTCAAAATGCCTGTTTTTAGCTTTGAAAAACTCTTTGGTGTAGAAACTGCTCTTGGCCCAGAAATGAAATCGACGGGAGAAGCTCTTGGAATTGCTTCTAATTGGGCCGATGCTCTGTATAAAGGGTTTCGGGCTTCTGGCATAAAGATTAGAACAAATGCAGAAGGGAAGGGCTCTATTGCTGTGTCGGTTCGAGAGCGAGATTATATTGACGCATTACCAATAATTACACGATATGCAAAAGCTGGTTTTACTATTGTTGCAACCGAAGGCACTTGTAATTTCTTGTGTAAAAATGGTATTGCTGCGACTCGTATAAACCGGCCGAGTGAAGCTTCTCCAAATATTATCGATGCATTGCAAAAGGGAGAACTTACGCTGGTAATAAACACTGCAACTCGAGGCCGTGATAAAACCAGAAATGGTTTTAGAATTAGACGCTCTGCGGTTGAACATAATTGTGCTTGTTTAACCTCCTTAGATACTGCAGCTGCTTTTGCTGGCTGTCTTGAGAGGGGTATTACACAGGTTCTTCAACCTTTAGATATTGTGGAAATCTTTGCCTAATAAAGGAAGTTTCTTCTAGAAAGTTTGACAAAGTGTTGCCAAAAGCAGATACTACATATATTGAAAAATGGGGTTTTTAATGATTAATCTTTAAAAATCCCTGATTTTCTAAAAAAAGTAAAAATATGGTTTGTTGGAGATGTAGGTGACTTTACGAAAAAAAGCTACTGTTTTATCTATTGTTGGGATTATAACTATAATTGGTATAATTATATCGCTCGTTTTTACCTCTAAGATTACTACCACCTTAGATAAGGTGTATAACAAACAGTATTTATCGTTTGTTATTGCAAAAGAATTTAGTCAAACGAGTTCTGATTTAACGAATTTTTCCCGAAGTTATGTTGTTACCGGGGATCCAAGTTTTTTTGATGCATACCAAAAGATATTACAATGGCGTTCGGGAGAATCCCCGCGTCCCAATTATGTAAACTCGCGATTATATCCTGGAGAAACTAAAAAACAATCTGAAATTATGCAAGAACTGGGCTTTTCTGAAAAAGAATTTTCTTTATTAGCCGAGGCAGAAAATAAATCAAATACACTTGCAGATTTAGAAACTCAAGCAATGATGTCTGTTATGGGAAACCAGATTGCAAGTGGCCCTGCAAAATCGATTGGAAACGAAAGTCCTCGCGAGTTTGCAACGAGAATTTTATTTGATTCAGCATATCAAGCAGAAGCAGCACAAATACAAACGCCTGTTAATCTGTTCTTCGAAGAACTTGAAAAAAGAACCGGAAGCGAAGTTCAAAATGCAAAAAGATTCCTTCGGCTTGGAACCATTTTTAGTTTTAGCTATCAAATTTTAATTAGTATTGTTCTTATTATTGTTTCTACTATGTTCTTCCAGATTGTTATTGCAATAAAAAACACTGCAAGTATGTTACAAAATATATCTGAAGGCGAAGGCGACTTAACGCGGCGTCTCGAAATTAAAAAAAATGATGAAATTGGTGAGCTTTCAAAATATTTTAACCTTTCAATGGAAAAAATTTCCAATCTCATTATTTTGATAAAAGACAAGGCAGTAATACTTGAAGACATAGGAGCAGAGCTTTCTACAAATATGAACGAGACAGCGGCATCTATTAATCAAATTACAAGTAATCTTGAAAATATGAAGGTTCAAGCAATTAATCAGTCTGCGGGAGTTGTTGAAACAAGCGCTACAATGGTTGCTATTACTGGAAACATTGAAAAATTAAATAATAATATAGACCAACAGTCTTCCAGTGTTATTCAGTCTTCTGCTTCTATAGAAGAAATGCTGGCAAATATTGCATCTGTTATGCAGACCCTTATAAAAAATTCAGATAATGTAGAAGATTTAGCTAAGGCTTCTGAAAGTGGCCATGCGGGACTTTCTTCTGTTTCTGAAAAAATTAGAGAAATTGCAAAGGATTCAGAAGGACTTATTGAAATAAGTTCGGTTATTGCACGAATAGCAAGTCAAACAAATTTGTTATCTATGAATGCAGCAATTGAAGCGGCTCATGCAGGAGATTCTGGAAGAGGCTTTGCCGTAGTTGCAGACGAAATACGTAAACTCGCCGAATCGTCTTCCGCCCAAGCAAAGACCGTTTCTACGGTATTAAAAAAGATTAAAACATCTGTAGATCTTGTTATGAAATCGACAGATACAGTTATGAAACAATTTGAAGATATAGATGGAAAAATTAAAACTGTCTCTGAATATGAATATTCAATTCGTAATTCTATGGATGAGCAATCTGCAGGTAGTAATGAAATTCTCCTCGCAATAGGACAACTTACAACTATAACAGCAGACGTTAAATCTGGTTCAGCTGAAATGCTCTCTGGAAGTCAGGAAGTAATTAAAGAAACAGAGATTTTATCTAAAACAACTAGAGAAGTATCAGATGGAATGAATGAAGTCGCCAGTGGTGCTCAGCAAATTACAATTGCAATAAACGAAGTTAATACGTTAACTCAAAATAACAGAACAAATATTCAGGCGCTCAGTGCCGAAATAGAAAAATTTAAAGTGTAATTTTACTACACCTACAAGGCCGGCGTCCTAGCGATGCCGGCCTTTTTTTGTCAACCTTTTGTAGCATTTTGATTTTTTAGTATTTCTTTAATATCAGTTAGTAAGTCTTCTATGGATGGCTTTTCTTCTTCTTTTATTTCGGTTTCAAGTTTAGATTTTCCCTTTTCTACTTGTTCTTGTTCGGCCTTTGTTAAAAGATGTCCTTTTGCCAATTTTTTTTCAAGTTGTGCTAAAATTTTATCTTTCCTTTTTTTTGCTCCATCATTTAAGACATTCAGTATCTTTATAATTGAGAAAATAACAAAGGCAATTACTATGAAATCTATAATTGCTTGTAAAAAAGCACCCCATCGTAACAAGACAGTTCCGTCTGTATAGACTGGTAAACCGCTCGGATCAAATCCTGTTTGAGCACCTTTCAACACAAGAACAGCCGCTTTTACATCAAACTTAAATCCTAATCCTACAATAGGCATGAGAATATCATTTACAAGGCTGTTAACAATATCCTTAAAGGCTGCTCCAATAATAATACCAACTGCAAGATCCATTACGTTTCCACGTTTAATAAACTTGCCAAATTCTTCAAAAAATTTTTTCATTTTTTATACCGTGTAAGTTGTTGAAGTTTTATCTCCACCAAGTCCTGTCCAATTTGTATGAAAGAATTGGCCTCGAGGTGCATCAATTCGCTCGTATGTGTGGGCTCCAAAATAATCTCGTTGCGCTTGCAAAAGGTTTGCTGGTAATTTTTCAGAGCGATAGCCGTCGAACCAGGTAAGGCTGGAAGCAAGGGCGGGGATAGGAATTCCTGCCATGAGGGCTTGAGTTACAACGGTTCTCCAGCCGTCTTCGCTTCTTTTGAGCTCACCAACAAAATAGGGCGATACTATAAGGTTTTCTAGGTTTTTGTTTTCTGAAAAAGCGTCTGCAATTCTGTCGAGGAATACGGAGCGAATAATACATCCACCGCGCCAAAGCCGAGCAATGCCTGCAAAATCAAGATTCCATTTATGTGAAATAGAGGCTTTGCGTATTAATTCAAATCCTTGTGCATAAGAAACTATTTTAGCTGCATACAGAGCGTCATGAAGGGCTTCTATAAATTGCACTCGGTTCCCGTTGAAAGATTTTTTTTCTTTTGGATACAGAATACTTGCGGCAAGACGATTTGCTTTTTGTGCAGATAGCGATCGAGCAAATACAGATTCTGTAATTAATGTAAGAGGAGCTCCTTCGTTAAGAGCAGCGATACCAGTCCATTTGCCCGTTCCCTTTTGACCAGCAGTATCAAGAATTTGTTCTACCAATGGTTTCCCATCTTTGTCGCGAAAGGCGAGAATATCGGAAGTAATGTCTACGAGGTAGGAGTCTAATTTACCTTTATTCCATTGTGCAAATATGGAAGCCATTTCTGTATGATCCATATTGAGCATTTCTTTCATAATCCAATAAATTTCTGAAAGAATTTGCATATCTCCATATTCTATTCCATTATGTATCATTTTTACATAATGTCCTGAGCCATCTGGGCCTATCCAGTCACAACAAGGGTCTCCATCTGGGCCCTTTGCCGCTATTGTTTGAAATAGCGTTTGAATTTCTGGCCATGCCTCTACAGAGCCTCCTGGCATTATGGAGGGGCCATTTAATGCTCCTTCCTCTCCACCAGAAACACCGCTCCCTATAAATTTAAGTCCTTTTGATTCTAATAATTCAGTGCGTCGGACTGTGTCTTCATAGTTTGAATTTCCACCATCTATAAGTATATCTCCTGCTTCAAGAAGGGGCATAATATCTGAAATAACTGCATCTACCGGGTCTCCGGCTTTTATCATCATCATTATTTTGCGTGGACGTTTCACTGCAGAAACGAGTTCTGCAACTGTTTTTGTCCCAATGAAGTTTTTCCCTTCACCTCTGCCAGATAAAAATAAGTCTACAGCTGAAGAGGTTCGATTATATACAGCAACGGTAAAACCGTTTCGCTCCATATTTAATACAAGATTTTCTCCCATTACCGCGAGTCCAATGAATCCAATATCTGCCTTCATCTTGTTTTCCTAAATTTATCTAACAATCCGCTTCCCCATCCAAAGCTTATAAGACCTCCAAGGAGGACTAGCGCTCCACATATTCGAATGAGAAGTAAACCGGCGGAGCCGGGAACTATTATGAGTACTGCTGCAATTATTATTGAGACAATTGCTTCGTAGAAATACATTGTATAAGAGAGGCCTGCTTCTTTTAGTTTATAAATGGCATATAATTCAAGAACGGAAGAAAAAATAAGATAGAAAGCAATGAGATACGAGATAATTACCCACACTGTTCCTGCAAGTACTAGGGGAAGTACTATAGCGATAAGGCCAATAGCTAAACTCATAATAGCTCGAATTGTTATTACCCGGTTAAACACAGAGGAATCTATAAAATGTCTAAATGTAATAAGGTTATAGATTCCATTTGCAAAGGCAGCTACTCCAAGACTTACCACAATAGCTTTAATAAATCCTATAGGTACAAGTAGCATAGCAAGTCCAGTTAAAAAAAATACAATTCCAAGTGCAATATATGAGCGCATGTAAGCCTCCTTGAGCTCTTTATCACTTTAATAGTAATCAATCTCTGGGGAAAAGTAAAAGGCTAACGGGCTGAAAAAAAGCCGAGCTACAGATTAACTGTAGCTCGGCAATACATACGGTTTATTACCGCTCGTGTTATTTGTTGTTTAAGTTAAAAAAAACTTATTGATACAGGTTTCCTCTTGTGTCAGCAACAACAATTTTACCACTCTTAAGTAATTCGGTTACTTCAGCTGTTGTTTTAATTGTTGCGGCACTGAGATTTGGATTAACAGGAGGAATTCCAACGCCGTCATTTAATGCAGAGAAAATAAGGGTTTGTCCACCAGGGAACTTTCCTTCTTTTGCTGCCTTAATGAGGTCGTAGGCGGCAACGTCTACAGCTTTCATAGCAGATGTCAAAATGATAGATTTTTCGCCGGCATATATACCCTGTGCATACTGGTCAGAGTCTACACCAATGATCCAAACGCCATCTTTTGCACGTGCTTTTGCTTCGTTGATTGCTCCAACTCCAACACCACCAGCGGCGCAGAAAATTGCTTTAACGCCACGGTCGAACATTTGAGCTGCAAGCTGCTGGCCTGCTGCAACGTTATCAAAAGAGCCCTGATAAATGATATTTTCGGGCTTTAGAGTTATGTTGGTGCCAAGGTTAGCGTTTGCATATGCAATAGCTTGCTGGAATCCCCAGTTAAACTTTTGAACTGCAGGAATTTCCATTCCGCCAATATATCCAAATTCTCCGCTCTTGAGTTCAACAGCGGCTGCAACACCTGCAAGAAATCCTGATTGTTCTTCTGCAAAGAAGACTGCAACAGTGTTTGGTCCTACTTTTTCTTTTCTGGTATCATCAAAGGCGCCATTATTTGGGCTACCGTCAATAATAACAAATTTTGTTTCAGGATATTTATCTTGGGTTACAAAAAGAGCTGTTTCGAATTTAAAACCAGGAGTTACAATAAATTTGTATCCAGCGTCATGAAGGTTTGCTATTTCTTTTACATAGTCAGCTTCGGTTGTTCCTGTTGGTTTTAGATACTTGGTTTTAACTCCAAGCTCTTTTCCTGCACGAAGTATCCCTTCCCACGTTCCCTGGTTAAAAGACTTGTCGTCGATTGTTCCAGCGTCGGTAACCATACCAACGAGCATTTCTGCTTTAACTTCTTTTTTCTTAGCACAAGAGGTCATAATAACCAATGGTGCAAGTAAAACCAAACTTGCAGTTAGTACTGCTTTTGAAAAATTACTCTTTTTCATTCTTCTCTCCTTCTTTCCTTCGTCGCTATTTGTTTCCGTAAAAAACTAAGAAAAGCTTTTCACAGCAACCTATTAAAGAATAAGTCCCGCTTGCCTAAGCTGTCAAGTGCATTTTGATTTAAGAAATACGCTTAAGTATCAATGCAGTACTTTCGGGCTTTGTATTGCCAATAGTAATGGCATTACGTATCATATCTGCGGCTCTTTTGGCATCTTCTTCTGTTCTAGCATGAATGCGCAGAAGACTATCTCCTTCTTTGCATGCATCCCCTAACTCTAAAATATCGCTTAATCCTACTGCTGGGTCAATTTCTTGATCGCTTCTCAATCTTCCGCCGCCTAAGGTAACAACTGCAAGACCAAGCATTCGGGTATCAAATGAACTGATAATGCCAGATTTTGGCGCTTTGAAGTCGACAATTACGGGAGCTTTAGCTAGATAGGAGTCGGGATTTTCTAAAAGATCTACTGGTCCGCCTAAAAGTGCTACCATTTTAGCAAAGCACTCAGCTGCTTTTCCGGAAGCTAATGCTGTATCGAGCATTCTGCGGGCTTCTTTTAAGTCTTTTGCAAGGGAACTTGCAACGAGGCCTTCTTCACACAAGGCGAAGGTTACTTCATGCAAACGATGCGGTTTCGATTTCCCGGTAAGATAGTCTATTGCACAGCGAACTTCTAATGCATTTCCAGCACTGGGAGCCAAAGATTGGTTCATATCTGTGAGGAGCGCTCTAATCGAAAGTCCTGCTCCTGTACCAACTTCTACAATTGACTTTGCAAGAGCTTCTGAGCGCTCAAAAGAGCTCATAAAGGCACCAACACCAGATTTCACATCCATTACCAAACAATCAAGTCCAGCTGCAAGTTTTTTTGAAAGAATAGAAGCTGTAATAAGGGGAATAGATTCAACAGTTGCTGTTATATCTCGCGCTGCATATATTCGCTTGTCTGCTGGAGCGAGATCTGCTGTTTGGCCAATAATTGCAGTTCCAGCTTCGCGAACAGTTTTAGCAAGCCTATCTGGGTCTGGAAAGGGGTTATAACCTGGAATAGAGGCAAGTTTATCAAGAGTGCCTCCGGTATGACCGAGTCCTCTGCCAGATATCATTGGGTTGAATCCACCAGTAGCAGCAAAGAGCGGTCCAAGCATAAGAGATACCGTGTCTCCTACTCCTCCAGTTGAATGTTTATCAACGATAGGGCCGGGTAGATTAAGACTCTTCCACTCCATAGTGCGTCCAGAATCTCTCATTGCGAGAGTGAGATTTATACATTCTTCTCTACTCATATCGTTAAGAAAAATTGCCATTGTAAAGGCAGCAATTTGAGCTTCGCTAATGCTATTATCGGTAACACCTGATATAAAAGAGTATATCTCTTCTTTACTTAAGGTGCGTTTGTCTCTTTTGTTTCTTATTGTTTCTTGGGGTAAAAACATTAGTCCTCCATTATTAATTATTAGTTAGTAACCGGTTCCAGTTTCTTCACCGGTTACGATTTGAATTCCATTACTGGTTCCCAGTCTTTTAACGCCCATTTCAATATATTTACGGGCAGTTTTTGCATCGCGAACCCCACCAGAGGCTTTGACTAGAGCCTTCCCCTGGACAGTTTTGAGCATAAGTTCTACGTCTTGAAAAGTTGCTCCACCAGAACCAAAGCCAGTAGACGTTTTCACAAAATCGGCTCTGGCTTCAAGAGCGAGAGAGCACGCTTTTATTTTTTCAGCGTCGTCTAGATAACAGGTTTCAATAATCACTTTGAGAACTTTCTGTCCAATTGTTTTTTTGACCGATGCAATATCTTCAAGTACAGCTTCAATTTTATTAGATTTCAAAAATCCAACATTAAGAACCATATCTATTTCATCGGCCCCCTGTTCTACTGCTGTTTTTGCTTCAAAGGTTTTAGCGGCAGTAGACATAGCACCAAGAGGAAAACCAACAACGGCACAGATTTTTATATCGGTACCTTTGAGTTCTTTTTTTGCCAGAGGAACCCAGCAAGAATTAACACAGACAGAATAAAACTCGTGCTCTTTTGCTTCTGTACAAAGTAATTGTATTTCTTTTTCAGTGGTTACAGCTTTTAAAGCAGTATGGTCAATATATTTGTTCATGTTCATTTTATCGTTTTCCTTTTTCAAAGGGTTCCCCTGCAGCTCTTGGAGCCTGGGTTGTGCGAGAAAAGAGTATCAATGCAAGGAGTGTCATAACGTATGGGAATATCTTAAGAACGACTTCTGGAATTATCTGCAGTCTTGGTTCTGCCTGGGAGGCATTAGCAAGAGTTGCTGCAAAACCAAAAAAGAAGGTTGCTCCTAGAATTCCTAAGGGTTTCCATTGTCCAAAAATGAGTGCTGCTAGGGCGAGAAAGCCTAAACCTGCTACTGAGCCGTTAAATTCACCCGAATAAGTTACGAGTATAGTAGCGCCTCCAAGGCCTGCAAATGCTCCAGAGATCATGACTGCAATATAGCGTATTTTATGTACGTTTATTCCTGCCGCATCTGCAGCTTGTGGATGCTCTCCACAGGCTCTCAGTCGTAGACCAAAGGCTGTGCGATACAAAACATAGGTTGCAACAATCAATATTCCTAAAATAAGCCAGGTTGAGCCATAAGTTTGACGAAAAAATAGAGGGCCTAGTACTGGTATCTTGACTAGAAAAGGAATATTGATACGGGGCAGGCCCGTCTTGAGTTGTACATTTCCTGAACCAGTTATTGCACGTGCTAGGTAAATGGTAAGAGCTCCAGCAATCATATTAATTGCTGTTCCAGAAATAACTTGATTTGCGTTAAGACTGACGCTTGCAAAGGCATGAAGCAGAGAAAACAGAGCTCCTGCGATCATTGCAGCGAGAAGGCTAATCCAAACAGCACTTATACCAAGGATAGGGTAGAGCCTTACTGTACAAAGAGCACTTGCAAAGGCTCCAACAACCATAAGACCTTCAAGACCAATATTTACAACTCCCGACCTTTCACTGAAGAGGCCTCCAAGTGACGTTATAAGTAAGGGCATGGCAAAAGCTATAGCATAAGGAAAAAGAGTTCTAATAATCTCCCACATCTTAAATCTCTCCTTTTTGGTGACGTTTTGTAACCTTATCCATTAGAGTTTGAATAAGGACGCTTGTTGCAGCAAAATAAATAATACAAGCAATGATGGTGTCCCCAATTTCTGCTGGAATATCTGTCATAGCATTCATAAAACCTTTCCCAGACTGTAGTATTCCAAAGAAGAGAGCCGCACCTACTACTCCTATTGGCGATGTTGCACCTAACAAAGCGACAGCAATTCCGTCAAATCCTTGGCTCGGCATAACTCCAATCTGAAAAGATGTTGTATATCCTGTGTAGAGCGCAAGACCTGCAAGGCCGGAAAGTCCACCTGCTATCATCATTGCAAGAATAATATTACTGTTTACACTAATCCCTGAATATTCAGCTGCATAGCGATTAAAACCAACAGCCTTTAATTGATATCCTAAAACTGTTTCTTTAAGAATTATGGCTATTATAACAACCGATATAAGAGCTAAAAAGAGACCAAGATTTATATAGGACCCCGAAAAAAGATTTGAAAGCCAAGCTACTTTAAGAGAAGCAGTAAGAGGTATATGACGCGATTCTGTTTCAAAGCTTCCTTTAAAGTATGCTGGAATGAGATAGTAGGCGATCCAAAAGGCGATCCAGTTCATCATAATTCCAGAAACAACTTCATGTACATTAAAACGAGCCTTCAATATTCCCGGTATAATTCCCCATATAGCTCCAGATAACAGAGCTGCAATAGTCATAAGACTCAGTAGAAGAGGTCGTGGAATTTGGACTGTCAAACCTATGATTGTTGCAACAATACCGCCGATTATAACTTGCCCGGGAGTTCCTATGTTAAAGAGCCCTGTTCGGAATGCAAAGGCTACAGATAGTCCGGTAAGTATTAGAGGTGTTGCCATTGCAAGGGTGTTTCCAACCCTTTCTAAGTTCATAAGACCACCGGCAAATAAGAACTTATACCCTTCTATTGGATCATTACCCGTAAAGAGCATAAGTATCCCTCCGGCGAAGAGTCCAAGGAGAACAGAGATTAATCCGACACTAAAATCTTTATTTATTCGCAATCTCATTTTTTTGCCTCCTTCCGTACACCGGTCATCATCAATCCAATTTCTTTTTCATCTGTTTCATTGGCATTTACAATTCCAACAATTTCTCCATGACTAATAACAGCAATTCTATCTGCTAAATCACGAATTTCATCTAGTTCTAGTGAAATAAGCAAAACTGCTTTTCCTTTATCTCTTTGCTCTACCAGTCTTTTATGAATATACACAATGCTCCCTACGTCGAGACCTCGAGTTGGTTGTACTGCAATTAAAAGTTCAGGATTAAGAGAAAATTCGCGGCCAATAATGGCTTTTTGCTGGTTTCCCCCAGACATAGAGCGGGTACGAGTTACAGGCCCTTGCCCGGAGCGTACATCAAAGTTGGAAATAATTGTTTGAGCATGAGAGCGAATTGCCTTGTGGTTTAGAAATCCCTTGCGAGAAAAAGGCTCTTCTCTGTGAGTTTCAAGAACGAAATTTTCCTCTAAAGAATAGTCTAGTACCAGGCCTCGTTTGTGGCGATCTTCTGGAATATGAGCTATTCCACTTTCAATACGATCTCGTACTGTAAACTGGGTTATGTCTTTTTCAGAAAGAAAAATAGAACCTGATTCTGCTTTTCTTAGTCCAGTAAGAACTTCTACGAGTTCCGTTTGACCATTACCGTCAACACCTGCAATTCCAAGTATTTCACCTGCGCGCACTTCTATAGAAAAACTCTTTAGAGCAGCAACTTTTCGTGAATTATTGGCGCAGAGATTAACTGTTTTTAATACACAGTGTCCAGGATTATATGGCCCCTTTGGAATATGAAAGGAAATTTGTCTGCCAATCATCATCTCTGCCATTTTTTCTTCATTTGTATCTTTTACTTCTACTGTTCCAATATATTTTCCCAGTCTTATTACTGTGCATCGGTCTGCTATTGCTTTAATTTCTCTTAGTTTATGAGTTATTAAAATAATAGATTTTCCATCATCAATGAGATTTCGCATAATCTTGAGTAGATCATCAATTTCCTGAGGAGTAAGAACTGCAGTCGGTTCATCGAATATGAGTACTTCTGCATCACGATAGAGCATCTTGAGTATTTCTACTCGTTGTTGCATTCCAACAGAAATATCTTCTATTTTTTCGTCTGGATCTACATTTAAACCATACTGCTTTGAGAGCATACGAATTTTATTTGAAGCATCTTTAAGGTTAAGACTTAGACCCTTGTGGGGCTCTATTCCGAGAATAATATTCTCTGTAACGGTGAAGTTGTGTACGAGTTTGAAGTGTTGATGAACCATTCCGATTCCCAAGGCATTGGCAACTTTCGGATTATCAATTTTTACTTCTTCTCCACGAACACGAATGCTTCCGCCATCACTTTGGTACAACCCGAACAGAATGCTCATTAAGGTTGATTTTCCGGCTCCATTTTCACCAAGAAGGGCATGAATCTCTCCTTTTCTCAGTTGTAGCGTAATATCATCATTAGCGCGTATACCGGGAAAATCCTTGGTAATATTAAGCATTTCAACAACGTATTCCATTTTGGTCCTCCTGAAGACGCGGAATAATATTTTTTACGCTTTCCCTCTCTTTCAAGGTATAAGGCATTATTACTTCTTGTGTATCTGTTGTTTCTCCATTAATACAAGAAATTATCATATTTGCTGCAAGTTTCCCAGTTTCTACATAATCGAAACTCATGGTGGTAATTGCCGGGGTAGTGTAGGAGAGTACTTCTGGATCATCAAGACAGGCAACGGATACATCTTGGGGTACTTTGTATCCGTTTTTTTGAAGCCAAGCCGAAACAGCTATTGCAAGCCGGTCTGTAATGCAATAAATAGCCGTTGGAAGTTTTGTTGTAGCATTCATTAAAATTGAAGCACCTCTTTCCCCCGAAGGGTATTCAAAGTCTCCGGTGACTACCAGCTCAGGGTCAAAGGGTATTCCTTCATCTGCCAAAGCAGCAACATAGCCCTCTCTTCTGAGTCTTCCTATGTTTTCGTCGTGATCACTTACTCCTATGCATCCAATTCTTCTATGACCAAGACTAATTAAGTATTTCACCATTGCTCGAGCAGCACCAAAATTGTCCATTCGAATTGCTGGACTGTCGAGAAATTGGCCTGATTGACCTACTATAACAACGGGAATTCGAAGCCTCGAAATTGCCAATCTATGTTTTTCTTCTATACCTGTAGCGAACCATAAAATTCCGTCGACCCGTTTTGTATAAAAAAGATCAAGATAGCGCAGTTCTTCTTCGTCTTTATCGAAGGTGTTTGCAAGTATTATGTTATACTGGTTTTCGGTGAGAACAGATGAAATGCCAGAAACTATAACAGCAAAGGTTCCAAGGTCTATACGTGGAAGAAGTACTCCTATCGTATTAGTTTTATTTCTTAAAAGTTCTTTAGCAAGTGAATTTGGACGGTACCCTGTTTCTGCAAGAACTTGTTCTATCCTTTCCTTAATTTCTGGACTCACGTATGCCGTATTGTTAATAACCCGTGAAATTGTAGAAATTGAAACGCCTGCCATTTGAGCGACATCTTTGATATTCACGGAATCTCCTTCAAGAAAAGCTTTTCTTGAAGGATAAGCCCGTTTATACCACCTGTCAAGAAAAACTTTTTCCTTGTGTTAATACTTGCCGTAAGAAACAAATTAAAGTAGAATGTATCGTATAGTTTAGGAGGATAACCTTGCAATATCGTAAATTTGGAAATACTGGTGTACAAATTTCAGCTTTAGGGTTTGGTGCAATGCGCCTTCCTACTGTTGAAGTTAATGGAAAAACCGTTTTTGATCACGAAGAAGGAATTAAGATTATTCACCG
>DATFIA010000079.1:0-3814 GCA_035270545.1 Treponemataceae bacterium | reverse complement strand
CCATATAACATAGGGTAGGCAGAAGGAGTCTGTATATTGCGAACTTTGTAAACTATTTCTTCTTCATTAGCACCAGCAAGTGCATTCCAGTTATTTTCTACTAATTCAACCCATTCAGTTGAGTCGCGAAGAGTAATACAGGGCTTTTTAAAGAAAAAAGCTTCTTTTTGAACACCGCCAGAATCTGTAACGATAGAATCGCATGCTGCTTCAAGAGCAAGCATTTCATAATACCCTACAGGGTCAATCAGCTTAACGTGTTTTCCAAAAGATAAATTTGCTTGTGCAAGTATTTTTTTAGTTCGAGGGTGAACAGGGAAAACAAAGGATTTATCTGATAATTGATTAACCGCACTCACAATAGAAGTTAATCGAGCTATATCATCAGTATTTTCTGCTCGATGTATCGTTAACAGTATAAAATTACTATCTTTAACAGTTACTGTGTTGTTTTGGCGATAATACAAAGAGGCTTCATACATTATGTCTCCGGTTAAAGAAACTCGTTTATTATCTGGAGAAACTGGAGTACCTCGCGGGGAGTCTATAATACCTTCTTTAGAAAGATTTTGAATAGCAGTTTGAGTTGGACAAAATAACCAGGTAGACAGATTATCTGTAAGTCTACGATTCTGTTCTTCTGGCATTGCCATCATATATGAACGAAGCCCAGCTTCCACATGAGCAACGGGAATATGAATCTTACTTGCTGCTAAAGCACCAGCTAATGTTGAATTAGTATCACCATACACAAGAAGAATATCTGGTTTCTTATCTAAAATGATTTCTTCAATACCCTTCAACATTTTACCAGTCATCTTCCCATGCAAACCAGAACCCAACCGAAGATTAATGTCTGGTGTCGGTATATGCATCTCATCAAAAAAAACATCACTCATATTCTGATCATAATGTTGACCCGTATGAACCAGAGTTTCTGAAACACCGAGACTAGGGTTGTCTTTGATATACCTGCTTAGTACCGCAGCTTTTATGAACTGAGGACGCGCACCAACGATAGTTAAAATTTTCATTTTGTTACCTTATAAGAATTTTTACTATTACATTCAGGACAAAACCCATCCGCTAAAATTTTACACCCGCACTTACACACCTTCCCGTGCTCCCGCGCAGGATTACCATATACTAGCGTATATGCCGCAACATCTTTAGTTACCACACTACCCGCACCAACAAGCGCATATTCCCCAATAGTAACCCCACACACAATAGTCGCATTAGCTCCAATGGACGCACCCTTCTTAACAACAGTCTTCTTATACTCACTCTTTCGCTCAACAAAAGCCCGAGGATTAATAACATTAGTAAAAACACACGAAGGGCCACAAAAAACATCGTCCTCAATAATAACATCGTCGTACACAGACACATTATTTTGAATCTTAACACCACTCCCAATAACAGCCCGCGCACCAACATTCACATTCTGCCCAATAGAACAATTCTTTCCTATTTGAGCCCCACTCATAACATGGGAAAAATGCCAAATTTTCGTGCCTTCACCAACAACAGCACCTTCATCCACATAACTAGACTCGTGTTTAAAAAATGACATACTAATTATAAAACTCCCGAATCTTCTCGCAGGTAAAGGAAACTTCATCTTTAGATAATTCTGGGTACATAGGAAGAGAAATTACCGTAGAGCACAAAGATTCCGCAACAGGAAAATCTCCCTTCTTGTGGCCTAAATATTCAAAACATTTTTGCAAATGCAAGGGAATTGGATAGTATACAGACGTACCAACTTCATTCTTTTTTAAGAACTCATTGAGGTTATCGCGGTTCTCAGCTTTAAGGGTGAACACATAGTAGACAGGCTCATTACCCTCTTTTATAACAGGTAATGTAATTTGAGGAATATCTTTTAGTAATTCATGGTACTGAGACGCTAACTGTGCTCGTTTTGCAATACCTTCGTCAATTTTAGCAAGCTTAACACGTAAAATTGCAGCTTGCAGTGTATCTAAACGGCTATTGTAGCCAACAAAATCATGATAATACTTTGTACTCGAACCGTGAACTCGAAGGCTCTTGGCCTTTGCAAAATATTCATCTGAATTAGTAGTGATCATTCCACCGTCGCCGTAGCCACCAAGGGTTTTTGTTGGAAAGAAGGAATAGACACCAAAATCGCCAATAGTACCAGCGGTCTTCATTTCTCCGTTAATTTTATACTTCATTCCAAAGGCTTCTGCAGCATCTTCTAGAACACTAAGTTTATGAGTTTTGGCTAATTTCATACAGGCGTTCATATCTGCCATCTGTGTAAATAAATGAACTGGCAGTATTCCTGTTGTTTTCTTTGTTACTCGCGTTGCTGCATCGTTCATGTCCATACAAAAGGTGTCAGGGTCTACATCTGTAAATATAGGAGTTCCACCTAAACGTGCAATACAAGAAGTTGATGCAAAAAAAGTAAAGGTAGGAGTAAGAACTTCGGCTCCATCTTTATAACCGAGAATATCAGATGCAATTACTAAGGCATCACTTCCGTTAGCCACGCCAATAGCATGTTTTGCTCCAGAATAAGTTTCAATTTCGCCTTCAAATTCAGATACTGCTGAACCCAGAATAAAGTCGCCTTTTTCTAGAACTGCTTGAATAGCAGAGTCGAATTCTGATTTATGCTCGGCATATTCCCGAGTTGAGGTATAAAAAGGTACTTTCATTTGTCAAACTCACCTTTCATTTCTAAAGTAGAAAAATTATTTGGTAGGTCAACAGCCTTACCAGTTTTTTGAGATTCATATATAGCTAGAATAATTTCTAATGCTTTTTTGCCATGCTCACCAGACACTAAGGGTTCCCGATCTTTCTCTATTGCATCTACAAAATCGGCAAATAAGGCCGTGTGACCAAAGCCATAGACAGTTGGAGGGTCTTTTGCATCTGGATCTAGGACGGTATCTTCGGTGTCGCCTACAACGTCGCTGTCTGAAAAACGCCATGTTTCCAGTTTGTTTACTGCAAGACCGCCAATTACTACACTACCCTTGTCTCCAAAAATACTTAGAGTTTCATTTAAGTTTTTTGGATAGATATCTGCAGTACCTTCAATTATACCAACAGCACCTGATGCGAATTCCACAATAGCACAACCAAAATCTTCAGCTTCTATGGTGCGCAAAAATCTGCGAGTTTGAGCTTGAACTCGAACTGCATCTTCGCCCATCATCCACTGTAAAAGGTCTATACCATGCGTACACTGATTCATGAGCGTGCCGCCGTCTTGTTCCCAGGTTCCACGCCATGGGGCCTCGGCATAGTAGGCTTCGTTGCGATTCCAGCGTATCTGTACCATTCCATGCAAAATACGACCAAACCGGCCTGCCTCGTATGCTGTGCGAAGTTTTTGAACAGGAGCATTAAAACGGTTTTGAAAACAAACCGCAATTTTCTTATTATTTTTTTTAGCTGTGTCTATCATTTCGTTTGCGTCTGCTGTAGATAAAGCCATGGGCTTTTCGCAAATTACATGGCAACCAGCATTGAGGCAGTCGATTGCAATTTGCTTATGTTTACCAGACTCAGTGGCAATAGTGACAATATCCGGTTTTAGTGTTTTTAACATGTCCCGGTAATCTGCAAAAGCTTGTGGTTTAACATTGCTACTAGCTTTTACATAATCTGCAATTTTTTTCTCTGCTTTTTCCAAAACAGGATCACAAGCAGCTACCATATTTAAAGTTTCCTTATTGTCTGCATAGGCTTCTACATGCTTAAAACTAATGCGACCACAGCCAATAAGTGCGATAGAGAACATGATATTACTCCTAAGAAAATTAGATAT
>DATFIA010000078.1:0-4779 GCA_035270545.1 Treponemataceae bacterium | reverse complement strand
CTTTCCTTTATTTTTGCAAAACGAGAAACTGAAAAAATTGGACAAGATGATGATGGAGTGACGCAAGCGCCTATAATAGTGGAAGAGCCTGAAGTAGAAATCCCTTCGGGGACTCCTCTTGAAGTCCTTGGTAGACTTTCTGAAATGTTCCCTTCTTTATCAGTTAGAATCACTTCGGATCCTATCCGTCTTCCAGATTTCTTTACGGGCAGATATGGCTGTTCTGAAATGGGAATGGTTATGCTTTCAGGAACGTATCAGGCCGCAGACTGGTTAAAAGAATGCCATTCAGGTTCCCTCGTTTCAGTGCCACGGCCAGATAGTAGAAAACTCGAATATGATTCTAAAACTGGTGCAATACTTATTCGTCTAAAGTAGAATCGGAATTCAGCGGGTCAAAACCAAAAATTTTGGCGAGCTGTTTTCTGGTAACATCCAGATCTTTTGGATAAGGCGCGGTAAATTCCATTTTTTCACCAGTACGAGGGTGAGCAATTCCTATTTTAAAGGCATGAAGGCCGAGTCTGTCTAAGAGCGGTCTTTCAGCGTACTCGTCTCCTCTCCATTTTCGTTTTACTTTTGAAAGAAACAATGGTTCTCCGTCGCCATACAGCGGGTCGCACACTATTGAGATTCCAGCAAGTTGCAGGTGTACTCTAATTTGGTGTGTTCTACCCGTTGTGGGTTTTGCTTCAAGCCATGCATAAGGTCCTATTGTTCCCATAAGTGTAAAATTTGTACAAGAATCTTTTCCCTTGTGTTTATCTCGTACTGTTCTATGTTTTGCGTCTCCATCAGCTCGAAGAGGAGTGTCTGCTTGGAAATTTTCCCAGGCGGGCCTTCCGTGAACAAGTGCATGGTACGTTTTATCAACTTCGCGATTTTGAAACGCCATGCTCAGGGTGCGATGCGCATTTTCTGTTTTAGCATATATAACGAGGCCTGAAGTATCTTTGTCTATGCGGTGAATTGCATAAATTCTTTTTTCTGGGCCACAAATTTTTTCTGTTACCAATACATCAGGTCGTGGAGCCTCGGGGTCCCAGCGATCTGCTGCTACCAGTAAGCCTGAGCTTTTATTAACAACTACAATATCCTCATCTTCATATAATACCGAAAAAGGTTCATTCCGTTTCATACATAAACTATATCAGAAATGAGAATCTCTGTCCTCTTTTGATTTTTAGGTATGTTATTGCTGTTTTTTTTTACATAGATAACAATTTAATCCAGATAAAGATGTTAAAAAAGCCTTTTTGTTAACCGGTTTACATTTTTATCAAAAAGAGAAAGATTTTCCTTTACAAAACCGGTTAAGTAAGATTATGATGTTCTTAAACCGGTTAACTAAACCGGTTCATGGTCGAGAAAATGGAGGAGAATGTGATAAAAAGATGGTTTTTGACAGCCCTGCTAGCAGTTTGTGCCGGCAGCCTGTTGTTTGCGGAGGTGAGGATAAAATCTGTCGACGCAAATACGGTTGAAATAACCTTTTTGTACAAGCATCCCGCATCCGAGATGGGCGTTATCGGTTCTTTCGATAACTGGACTGTTCCGGGAGAAGCTATGACAAAAAATGCGGATGGCATGTGGGAAAAGACGATTACTGCCGCCGCGACGGATACTTTACAGTATAAATTTTTTTCCAAGGATACATGGATCTTTGATCCGATGGCTCCGGATAAAAAAGATGACGGTTTTGGCGGTAATAATGGCTTAATTGTAGTAGCCGACATTCTTTCTGGTCTAACAGAACTTCCGTCATCGACACCAGTAGTGAAAGATTCAGCAAAGCCTACTGCTCCAAAAGAGGTCCGTAGTAGATTAAATTTTGGAACAACTACAGTTCTTGGTTCACGCTCTACCTTTTCTACACAGGGAATGGTTGATAAAACAAAGAAAGGTCTTGAAGCCGATGAAACTGGGTTTTATGCAAAAACTGGAATTAACTTTAATGGAACAATTGTTCCTAATATGCCCGTCTACCTAGATATGAAAATTCTCGAGGGTTATAAAAATATCTGGGCACAAGATTCTCGCGGAATCGTTAGTCCAAAAGCAAGCGATGGTGCACGCGATCTTGCTCTTGGTTTATTAACGAATCCTGTTCAGTATATGAACGACGGCGATTCAAATCTTAAGGCATTTAAAACAGGAATAGAAACACCCTGGGTGAAATGGGAAACAGGATACGGTGAAGCTCGCTCGATGAAGCGACAATCAATGCTTTGGACAACGCTTAACGACCGTAACGGCGACGATGGTTACACTCGTTTCGATTTAGGAGAAAGTCTGAGACCTATTGGAGATGGATACCTTAATGCAGGATTCCTTCCTAATCGCTTTGGCAGTGAAATGGGTGTAGCGAGCTGGATTGGTTATGAGCTTGGAAGTCAAACAATAGACTTTCAGTACGACATGAAGTCGGCTCAAAAACAGGATATATCAAAGTTCTTCGATAAACTGTATCACCAAGACTTTCTCGTCGGTTACAAGATTCGTATTGGATCAATCGAAGTTAAGGCTCATGGTCTTGTAAATCTATTTAGTGATTCTGACTTTGTGCTGGCTAAAGATACTGCGGGAGCAGCTGAGTTTAACTTCGATAAAGAAGGTAATGGTTTCTTACTTGGGTATCGTTACACAGGTGACCGCGCAAATATGTTGTACGGAGATAACGACGGATCTCTTGGTAATCAAGCGAGCCAGCGAGTTTTGCTTAATCTCTTTGCGCGTCCAACAAGTTTTCTAAAAATGGGAACAGACGCGAATGCGGTATTAACTAATCATGAACTAGACAAAAAGGCAATCGAATTTTATGCAAAGCCATGGGCTGAATATAATCTTGAAACTGCATTTGGACGACCTTCATCAATAAATGCCTATGCAAAATTCAATTATTCCTTGAAAGACAATTACGTATACCTTGCTTCCGAAGAGTCTTGGCTCTTAGGAGAATTCGGAACGAAATGGTATTTAGCCGACCCTGTTAAAGGCCTTGTTAAGGGTATGGATCTATACTACGGATTCAATAACTGGGACAGTGCGCGAATGTTCCACAGTTTAGTTTCGTCTCTTAAATTTAACAATAATGTTTCTCTTGAGCTTGGCACAGGAGTGCGTCTCGTTCGAGATAATCAGACGACGACTCTAAAAGATGCAAACAATCTAATGGGCTTCGCTCTTGGCGGTTCTTGGAAATTGCCAGCCCCGAAATTAAAGACTCCACTTTTATACGGTGCGTTTGTCTACAATATGGATCCAATAGGCGAAGGTTCACTTGCAATGAGTGATTACGTGACCGATGGTGGCGCCGACAAAATGAACGGCAAGGCACAACTTCGTGTCATGATGAAGTGGGAGTTCTAAATGAAGAGAAATCCAATTAAATTTATTCTTAGCGGAGGATTCTTTATTCTTCTGCTCGCTACGCTTATAAGTTGCGGCAATACTTTTCACAATGGTACGGAAATGACTGTATCGAAAATAAGCGTGACAGGCTTACCTGCTAGCATTTATGCAGGTCGAAGTATGGTTTTTTCCTATGACACTGGCGGTGGCTGGATTCACGATAAGCCAGCTCTGTTCGATTCTGGAATCTATTCCAGCGTTGTAACGGCATCTGGAGATTGGACGGTTACGTTCAGTCCTCCTCTCGTTGTTACCACAGCTTCGATCTCTTTTCTTCTCATTGATTCTGGAAAAAACTGGGATACGTACAAAATAGATAAAAAGCATAGTGGTAAGGGCGGCGGCGATGTCGTGATTGATAACACATGGGGTGGCTTGATTAGTCCCACTTCATTCAAGGGCGTGGTCAACGGCGATAATGTCGTTTGGACTATTGAGTAAAAGGAGAGCAACGTGAAACTAAGAAAATTTCTGGCTATAGCGACGGCGCTACTCGTGCTCAGCGTGTCTGCTTTCGCCGAAGTTGTTATAAAAGACATTGGTGGTGGTAAGGTAACTATCACATTTTTATTCAAGCATCCTGCGTCTGAGATGGGCGTAATAGGAAGTTTTAATAACTGGACCGTACCCGGCGAAAACATGACAAAAAATGCTAACGGTGTGTACGAGTATACAATGGAAGCCCTGGCAACTGATGTGATTCAGTACAAGTTCTATTCTAAGGGAAACTGGTCATTCGACCCGGACTCTCCCGACAAAAAAGATGATGGATTTGGCGGTAATAATGGTTTGATTGTTGTAGAAGACATTCTTTCTGGTGTTACACCTATGAATCCTAATGGTCCAGCGGTTGTTGTAATACCTCCCGCCGGTGCAGTTGCTGGTCCTGCTCCACGACAGAGAGTGCAATTTGGAACTGATACCTATTTCGATAGTACTACTATATTTAGTGTTGTTCCCGGCGATGAGGAATTCATCGAAAGTGATTTGAACGCAAAATCTATTTGGAAGCTGCAGGGCGATCTGGTTCCTAATATGCCAGGTCACATAGAAATTAGCGCTATAAATGGGCAGACTAAAATTACTGACAAATTCGATACAGACACCACTTCTGAAGGTCTAAAGACTATGTCAACTGGATTTATCTTTAATCCATTCTTTTACCTTGGCGGAAATAAAAGACCTACACTCGACAAACTTTCTTTTGGTATCGAAGGATCTTGGCTTCAGTGGGAAACCGGATACATGAATTCAACTATTCCAGAGCGTAAATCTGTTCTTTGGACAACCGTGTCCGACTCGAACAAGGCCGGTGATGGCTACAGTATGTTCCGTCTCGGTGAATCTCTACGCGAGATTGGACCTGTA
>DATFIA010000077.1:0-5800 GCA_035270545.1 Treponemataceae bacterium | reverse complement strand
GTGGAGTAAACCCATCGGTCCTCGATAGTCTTTTCTTCACCACTTGGATATTTGTATGTCTTCCCAGAGTACTTACCTTTATAGCCAGCGTCTACGAGCTTTCTACCAATATCAGGGATATTTGTCCCGGCTAAGTATTCGGCAAAGATGAAACGAACGATCTTTGCCTCATCCTCGTTTAATCTGACTGACCTTTTACCTTCATCATTGATGTATCGGTTCCACCCTAGCATATCGACGACTATTCGATTCCCTTCGTCTCTGGCCTTTTTCTTCCCAGCCATTGTTCGAGCTTTGATCTGTGCACGTTCGTATGCTGCGAAAGCAAATTGCATCGTGATGAGAAACTCGGTATTTGGGTCATGGATGTCGTACTCAAGTGAGTTAACCCACAGCCTGCATCCAGTCTTCCTCATTGTTTTAATCGCGGTGAGTCCGTCCGCAGTGTCACGTGAGAAACGATCGAACTTCGCGATCCAAATACCTTCTATCTCGCCGGAATCTATTTTTTCGAAGAGAGCCTGCCACCCAGCACGATCGACGGACCCTCCTGACTTATGATCCTCGAATATCTCATAGTCAATTTCTTCGTCTTCTGCGAACTTCTTTCCCATTTCACGCTGGATAGGTATGGAATATTTTTCGTCATCTGCCTGTCCCTCGGTTGAGACCCGGAGATATATACCTAGTTTCTTGATGTTTTCCATTTGCATATTATACTCCGAAAAAGTATATATTAACAACTAGCAGTCATGAGGGCAAGAAGAGGGTAAATAACCAAGGTGGGCCCGGCAAGGTGGAGGGCAGGGAGTTGAAAACACAGAGACTTTCCAGCCCCTGTGGGAAGAAGCACAATCTGCTTTCCCCGATGCACACCGTCTTCGTCAAAGAGTTCACCATCGGGATCATCCTTAGAGATTGTTCCCGCACGGAACTGCTCGTCAGCCTCTACTGCATCCATAATATTCGCGATTACCAGCCGCTGCCAGGGAAAAAGATAGGGTATACCAAACTCACGCGTCGCAGTTTCTTGGATTGGGTCCATACCTGCTTATAGGGAAGAAAAGGGAGGATTGGCCAGGAATTCTAAGTTTTTTTACTCATCATCTCCCAGAGGTTCATTGGCTAAGTAAGGTTGTTCGATTACTATAAGCGATATACAATGAAAGTATATATGCAAAAGACAAGAGATAATATATGAGAAACCTGATTTTATGGACAGAAGAACTCGATAAAGCAATAATGCAGACTGGTTTTACTGTTTTAGATGTTTCCTATCTGATATCTGTACATTTTAATGACTCTATTGATGAGATTCTTTCCAATTCTCTTTCAGCTATAAAGAAAATATTAAATGACGCTATTCCGGCTGGAGCGAGAGGGCTGATCTTCTCTAATTTTGGGATGCTTTTAGAACCAGAATTACATATTTCTGTGGTAAAATTATTATTAGATTATGCAATTTCGTATGATCTTGTAATTTTTTGGCCACATTCAATAAAAAACGGGCGTACTTTGTATTGGGATGCAGGGCAACTGGCATTTTCAATCGATTTTTCCGAAAATATATTACAACATTTGGAGATAAAAGAATGAAATATCGTGAGTTAATTCAATTTGAACCTATTACATCGGTAATTAAGCTGGTGGAAACAGAAAGGCGATCGATTCAGGAATCGATTGTTTCTTCGTATGTTTTTTCGAAAAAAATGACTGAATTGCTTCCAATAAATCTGGTTAAAAACCTGAATGTTGCAGGAAATTCTGGGGAAGAACAGAAAGGTATTCAAGTTGTAGGAAGTTATGGTACGGGAAAGTCTCACTTAATGGCTCTCTTTGCTGCGATTGCCGAGGACGCAACACTTCTTCCGTTGGTTCAGAATGACTCCATGAGATCTAGCTTTGAATGTTTTGCGGGAAAGTATCTTGTTCTTCGTTTTGAGGTCGGTACTGATCGTGCATTTAAAGATATTCTTTTTTCTCAATTAGAGCGGTTTCTTGTAAATAATAAAGTAGATTTTAAGTTTAATGATGATTCAAATTTCTCTTGGAAAGAACAGCTTGGTGATATGATGGCTGCTTTTGAAGATGTATACCCTGACAAGCATTTGTTAGTTGTTATAGATGAGTTACTTGAATACTTAAAGGGACGTGATCCACGGGTTTTGAACAATGACCTGAGTTTACTCCGACAAGCAGGAGAACTCTGTGATGGTTCTCGATTTAAAATAATGTATGGAGTTCAAGAACTTCTTTTCCGATCTCCTGAATTACAGTTTGCTGCAGAGGCTTTGAACCATGCTCAAGATCGATATGATGATTTACTTATTACTCGTGAAGATGTGGCTTTTGTTGTTAAGGAAAGGCTTCTTAAAAAAAACGCACACCAGAAGAAAGATATTAGAGACCACCTGCTGCAATTCAGCCCATTATTTGATGGCATAAATACCAATATTAATGAATATGTCGATCTTTTTCCCGTTCACCCGACCTATGTTACTCAGTTTGAGCGGATTAAGCATGGAAAAAGCCAACGTGAAATACTTAAAGCTCTTAGTGGCCGTTTTGAATTAATAAAAGATACAGAAGTTCCAACTGATAAGCCTGGTTTAATTACCTATGATAGTTATTTTCAAGAACTTATACAAAGTTCCTCTATGATTTCAATTCCAGATATTCGGAATGTTAGGGATAAAATTGAGATTATATATGACCGGATGAATAATCATTTTGTTCAAGGTAGAGCCAATAAAAAACCTTTGGCAAAGCAAGTAGCCGATGCTCTAGCGATAAAAGTTTTATGTGATGATTTAGACAAACATAGCGGAGCGTCTGCTTATACACTTAAAGAAGATCTTTGTATTACTCTTTCGGGTGTAGATGATCCCGAATTATTGACTCAGGCTATTGAGAGTGTTGCTAATCAGTTAAAGACTGCAACTGCCGGACAGTATGTTGATCAAGATTCCGTGTCAAACGATTTTTATATTCGAACTGAAGGTGGTGTGAATATTCCTCAGATTGTAAGGGATTATTCAGATACCGTTTTGAAACGAAACCCAATGCAGGCAGATCAATATTTTTTCCAATTTCTTCAGCACGTTCTTGGTATTCAGCAGAACCCGTACCGTTCAGGTTTTCAAATTTGGGAACATGATCTTGAATGGATTGATAAAAAAAGTTTCCGACTGGGATACATCTTTTTTGGGAACCCAAACGAGCGAAGCACTACTGAACCAATACAACAATTTTACATGTTCTTTTGTCCGCTGTTTTCTGATCTTGACCGGAATGATGGAGAGGATGAAGTCTATTTTGATTTTACAAAAATGAGTGAATCTTTTAAGGAGCGAATATATCTACTGGGAGCCGCGAAAGCTAAGTACGGTGATGCTTCAAGTGACCAGAAAGCTTTGTTTGCCACACAAATTGACGAACACCAAAAAAAAGCTCTGGAACTTTTTGATAAAGAGTTTGTTGACCATACGAGTATTATATATAAGGGAAACGAGACAAAACTGAAAAGTTACCCTATTCCTGGTGAAGGTTCTTCGAAGGAATCGCAGTTTTCTGCAGTTGCCTCTCGCGTTTTGAATAATCACTTTACAGAGAAGTATCCCGACTACCCTTCCTTTAGCGATCTTTTGACGCCCAATGCTAAAGGAAATTTTGAGCTACGTATAAAAAGCGCACTTAGAAAACTTATGTATTTTAATCAATCTAACCGAGATGGAGAAGCCATTCTGTCTGGGCTTGGATTGATGAGCAATCAGATGATTGATACTCAAAATTCGAGATATGCAGATTCAATTATGAAAAAGCTCAAAGCACGAGGAGAGGGTAAGGTATTAAATCGCGAGGATATTCTATATCCACATTATCTACCTAACAATCTTTGGTATTCTTTAGATTATGGGCTTGAATATCAGTTAGAATTTGTTGTCCTTGCTGCTCTCGTTTATAAGGGTGATATTGAAATTGCTTGGAGTGGGAAAAAGCTTAACGCTACTAATTTTGACCCAATGCTTTTAAATCTCGAACAAAGTGATTTCTTTACTTTTCAAACTATTCAGGAACCTGTTGGCATTCCGGTAAAGGCTTTGAAAACCTTATTCAGCCTTTTGAATCTTCCTGATCTTAGTTCTGATCTTAATAAACCAGAAACTCTTACAAAAATTATGACAGTAGCTTCTGAGCGAGTAAAAATTGTAGTTTCTCTCAAGGCTAAAATAGCTTCTGGTATTAGGTGTCGGAATGTAGAATTGTTGCCTGCAGAAAAAACGGTTGAGTACTGTGCAAAGCTTGACCGCCTTGCACAGGTTTTGGATAGTATTCAGTCTTTTAATACTTTTGGAAAACTTCGCGGGTTCAGCCATAGTGAAGAAGACCTCCTGGAAGCTTTTGAAGCATGGCCGTTATGCGAACAAATTGAAAAACTGATAACACGCTCAACAAAATTTGAATCTCTCATAGCATATCTCGTGCAGGCGCAGTCATATGTAGTAGAGAGTGAGCGCCCTCTGTATGACGATATGGAAAAAGAAATTAAGAGATTAGGTGAGGTTTTACTATCGGATAGTGAAAGTGACTATAAGAAGTATGATACTAAACTTAATAGTCTTATAGATTCATATGCAGAATATTACCTTACTCAATATCTAAAATGCCGTTTATCTCATTCTGATTCCTTGAAAAAAGAGCAAATTCTTGGCAGTGATAAAAAACGAATTTGTGATGTAATAAAGGATGTAGATATTCTGAACAAAACAGAGTACGAAAACTGGATTAACCGTATTGCCTCTTTGAAGGAAGCAAAGCAAAGCGTAACGAAGGCTTCAATAAAGGAAGATCCGTATCACGATTTTAATCCCCGTGAATTTTATGATAAGTCAACTTGGTCAATTTCAGATTTAACTACTCAGTTAGAAGAAATCTTAGAGAAATGGACTATCGCTATGCGATCTATATTTAAGGATCCGAGCGTTAAAGCGAATATTGATATGCTGGATGCAGATTCAAAGTCTATAGTAACAGCATTTAAAGATGGTACAGAAAATCTTTCTGTGACGAATGCCACTAAGATCCGCACTCTTATTATGGAGCTATCTAAAGGATTTGATCGCATAGAGATAGACCCAAAAGATTTTCTCCCTGTTTTTGCCAAACCCATGACTGTCGATGAAACCCGTGAAGCGTTTAATACCTATTTGGATGACATCTGCAAAGGAAAAGAACGCTCAAAAATACGTATAGTTCTGTCTGAGAGGAAATAATGGAATTAAGCGGACTGCCGGTAGATATAGAAAACCTCCTTACTCACCGCAGAATTGAATCTGACAGGATAGAATTTAAGGAAGGTTGGAATCCAAATTCGATATACCGGAGTATTTGCGCTTTTGCGAATGATTTTGACAATATTGGTGGCGGGTATATTTTGATTGGCGTTGAGGAGAAAAACGGCGCAGCTGTTCGCCCGGTAAAAGGTCTTTCTGCATCTGAAATTGCCAGTATTCAAAAAGAGATGATAGGGTTTAATAATCTTGTTAGGCCAACATACGCTCCTCGGTTATCGATGGAACGAGTAGATGATAAAGATCTTATTGCTTTGTGGATTCCCGGTGGCCCTGATCGCCCCTATGAAGTTCCTGAGTCTATAAAAGCAAAAGAAAAAATCTTCAAATATTATATTCGCCGGTACGCTAACAGCATAGAAGCAAAAGGCCGTGACAGAGAAGAGTTAATAGGATTGGCTAGTCAGCATCCATTCGATGACCGAGCAAACAGGAACGCTAGAATTACC
>DATFIA010000076.1:0-4327 GCA_035270545.1 Treponemataceae bacterium | reverse complement strand
CTTAACAGATGGTAATTATAATTACGTTATTATAGCGATAAACTCAGCGTCAGAAACTCTGGCTATTAATCGAAACTTCCAGATAGACACTACTGCCCCTTCTCTAATTATTTCCACACCAGCTACTGACCAAACGATCAACTATATTCCCTTTGCATTTAATGGTTCTGTAACAGACACAACCTCTGGTGTTCAGAAGGTAGAATACAGTTTTGACAAGAACATATGGAATACAGCTGCAATATCCGGAAGTGAGTGGTCATTTATTTATAACAAAGTAACAAGCGGGAACTTTGCCCTCTATGTACGAGCGACAGACAATGCAGGAAATATAATATCGGAGACCAAAAATTTTACGTTATACCTACCCGCTTTTACGCTCACAGAAACGGAGATTGGCTCAGACACAATGCAAACCAGGAATACCAATTCCTTCACACTCGGAGGAACTGTAACAAGCCCCGACGGAGATATGTCTGTTACAGCGACACGGAATGGAGATTCAATTCAACTTTCGTTTGAGACAGTTAATGCGACTACCGTAAATTGGAGTTATTCAGAAAGTGGTCTGCCCGACAACATCTATAACTATGTTATTACAGCAACTAACTCTGCATCAGAAACTTTAAGTATTGGAAGATATATTCGGATAGATACGATAGCCCCAGATATAACGATAACCGATCCAAGTTCTGGTCAAAAAATTTATAATGCATCTCATGTTTTTCACGGCTCTGTAACAGACGGAGCTTCTGGTGTTAAGAATGTAGAATACAGTTTTGACAATACCACATGGAATGCAGCTTCGATCTTGGGAAGTTCATGGTCATTTACCAGAGGTAATTTATCTGACGGTAACCTGACTCTCTATTTACGCTCTACTGATAATGCTGGAAATATAGCGACATTAAATGAAACCTTTATTGTTGAAGTAACAATTTTCTCATTAACTGAAACCACGGTTAATTCAGAAAATGTGCAGTTAAAGAATGGTGGTCCTATTATACTCACTGGAGCGGTTACCAGTCCTGACGGAAATGTTACCCTTACAGCTACAAAGAACGGAACACCTATTACGTTGACAAACACAACGAATGAAACAGGATTAACGTGGACCTTGAATGACTATGACATACAAGACGGCTCCTATACGTATGTATTCACCGCAACAAACTCTACATCTGATGTCTTAACGCTGAGTCGAAATTTTGAAATTGATGGGACAGCTCCTATCATTATCTATTATTCTCCACAGCCTAATCAGGTTATTGAGTATTTGCCATACGAGTTTAGCGGCACAATATCAGACACCGGAACAGGAATTAAAACCTTTTCTTACAGTCTTGATGGTGAAAACTGGTATCCATTTGAACCCACAGAAGAATCCTGGATTATCAGTTTTAACAATACAGCAGAACAAAATTTTACGCTTTATTTACAAGCATTTGACAATGTGAATAACCAAGCATATTTCGAAATTCCTTTCAGTACGTCATTTCCTGAGCCTATTCTGGAAGAAACACAACTTGGTCAGCAGAACCCGTCATATAAGAACGCTTACCCTTATAATATAGGGGGAACAATTGTAACGCCATTTGGTGGGCACGTAACCTTTACTGTGACAAAAGATAGCGTTCCTTTAACAGGAGTTGTTCCAACAACGACTGATAGTATGACTTGGAATTGGAACTATGAAGAAACAACAGGTATCCAGGGCACGTTTAACTATGAAATTACTGCTACAAGCGATGCAGGGAAAACAACGGCTCTAAACCGGCAGGTATGTGTAGATTGGGAACCTCCACAAATTATAGTACAAATGCCGTTGCCTTTGAGTTCTACATCACTAATGGAATTTACCGGTTTTTCTGGAGAGGTAATTGAAAATGGTTCAGGAATAACAACTGTTCTATACCAAATAGATGGAGGAGTATTAACTCCATTACCTCAACAGACACCTTGGTTTATTCAAAATCCTGGGTTACAAGCTGGAGAACATACAATCAATTTCCAAGCGAGTGATAGGTCAGGAAATATGACAAACGGACCAATGGTAAGCTTTACGCTCACACAACAATAGCATTCAATAAAAAGGCTTTCGAGAGTACCTACTCCCGAAAGCCTTTTTTTAAGACAAAGTTGCAACCGCTTTTTTAGCTGCATTACTCAGTAAGTTTAGATCATCTTCATCTGGTGCATTGTGTGCTATAAGATCTTCGCACAAAAGAATAGCTCCGGCAGCTTTCATACGGTCTTGCCAGTCACGCATCCATTCGCCATCGCCCCAATCATAGGAGCCAAAAAGAAGAAGTTTCTTTCCAGAAAGTCCTTTCTTTTCCAAAGCACTAACAAAGGGTTCCATCTCCTCTTCTTCTATAACTTCGGCTCCCATTGCAGGAGACCCCAGAGCTAAAATATCTGACAGCAAAGCCTCGTTGGCATTGGCCTTACTTACTTCTTGTATAAAAACTTGTGCACCCGCTTCACGTGCAGAACTTGCAAGTGTTTCTGCCATCATTTGGGTATTTCCCGAGGCACTCCAATATAGTACATTCATTTTCATATTGTTCCTCCATTAAGTTAGATATAGGTAACATTAATAGAGAAGTCAAGAAATTTGTGGATAAATAGGTAAAATTGATTGAATCACATATTCCGAGCTAACAAAGATTCAATAGCAGTGCGTATATCGTCATCATATTTTTCTGCTTGCATATATTTTTTCTGTGACAATAAAACAGTATCTACGGCTTTTTTTATATTCCCATCCCTTTCATATTGTAGGGCAAGATGAAATAATAAATTCCCCTCTACTTCTAGGTGGTCTGAATATTTTAATAAATTCCGTATGTAAAATTTATACAGAGCCTCTTTGTTTTTTTCGGCTAAAAAAGATTCGCTGACCATTTGTGTTGCAGACGGATACGTTGGAGCAAAGTCAAATAATGTATCAAAATTTTGATTTGCCTCAGAGATTTTGTCCATTGCAAGATAGTTCTTTCCTAATCTCAAAAAAACCCGATATTCTTCTGTTGATATTTTAAGTGCTCGTTTTAAATAGGCAATAGAGAGATCAAAGTCTTTTTTGTAGTAGCTTGCATCGGCACAGAGAAGAATTGCATCCATTTGATAGTTTAAATTATTTGAATATGCAATAAGGGCCTTATTACCTTCTTCTAATGCTTTATCATAGTTCCCAACTACTAAATACCAATAAGCCAAATTATAATTTACATCTGGTAATGAACTATTTTCGGATAATGCTTTTGTATATAGTTCAATTGCTTGAGCGTAATTACCAAAGAGAGCTGTTTTATTAGCAAAATTTACTAACATTGGAACCGTATACATGCCGCCTTGATACGCCTTGCTATAATTTTCTACAATTTTTCTTGCAATTGAAGTGTCATCTTCAATCCAGCGACCTTCATATCTAAGACTGACATCGAAGTAGTAATCGCCGAGAGCTTTATAGAGGATTGGCTCCTGGTGCCCAGATTTAAGCAATGCAGATATTACTTCAACAGGATCAAAATAGTACATAGGAAAAGATCCCTCACTCATGCGAAGAGCCTCGATCGTTTCTCCTTTTTTAAGATCCTTAAATGCGAATGAAATATGGTTTAAACTTTGAACGAAGTAATTCGTAGCTACTTCAACTTTCTTTGCAACCAAATACGCATTAGTATTGTTTTTTTCCAATAATTGAAACGCAGTATCAAATTTCTGTTGTGCTATTAAATCATCTACTTTTTTAATAATTTTTTGAGTTGATTTATCTGCTCCACTATACACTGAAGATTCAGAGCTAAGACTGTGTAACAAACACAGTACCATTGTGCAAAGTACAATTACTTTTTTCATTATTTTTTTCCTTTTTGTTCCACCACTTTATTAAACCGGCTATTCATACAGACACTCAAATCTGTAGTAATAAACCTACCGTTGTAAAATAATGAAAAAATAGTTGCAGGGCTTGGTGCCGATTGAGCATCTTTCATTGTTTTTAATTGTATGACCATTTTTTTCTGGACATTCGCTAGTTTTAGACAGTTCATTAAACTTCGGTACAGGAGCCTCTTTGTTGAAGGTTAAATACAAAAAAGAGAACCCAGCAGGTCCATATTCAATAAAGACCTTAGCTCTATCATCTATTCTTTTGAAAATAAACCCGTTTTCAAATTCTTTTTTTAACCATTGCTTTTTTAACTCAGAGCTCTCTATGCATTTTTTATCTGAAATAGCGCAACAAATATGTTCAGTGGCGATATTATCTTTTGTGAGTGTTATGTAATTCATAAGCGTTCTCCAAAAAATTTAAATTAAA
>DATFIA010000075.1:0-3756 GCA_035270545.1 Treponemataceae bacterium | reverse complement strand
AGCAATAGCTTTTTGGAAAGAATATGTTGGTGCCATTAAAACACATAATCCTTTAGCTTATACTGTTGGAGAAGTCTGGGAGCCTACCTCTACACGAGCGGCTTACATGGAAGGGTTAGGTTCGACCTTTCATTTTGACCTTGGCACAAAAATTATAGACATTATTCGCAGCGGTTCCGGAGGGCGTAATAATCTTGCTAATTCTTTATATGCAGATTACGAAACCTATAGAGAAGTGAACCCAGAATACATAGATGCTCCTTTTTTGACAAATCACGATCAAAATAGAATTTCCGGTATGTTAAAAGGTGATCCTGCTCAGTTAAAACTTGCAGCTTCTCTATATATGCTTGCAGAAGGTGTCCCTTTTATATATTACGGCGAAGAAATTGGACTGATGGGGGCAAAGCCGGATGAACAAATTCGAACGCCCATGCTTTGGAATAAAGAGGGCAAAGATCGGCTCCAGACTCGCTGGATAGAATCTAAATATAACAAGAAAACCCTTCCAGTCTCTGTGCAGGAAAAAGATGATGCGTCAATTTTGCAGTACTATAAAAGACTTATTCGAATTAAAACAGCTCACCCAGCGCTATATCGAGGCCGTATGAGTCCCGTCGATACCGGTTTTTCTGAAATTATTTCTTGGCATATGGGCGACTCAGAAGAAGATGCTTTTGTTTTACATAATGTATCTAGTGAAGCTGTTTCGGTTTCGATTCCGAGTGAAGGAAGATCATACTCACTTATTTTTGCAACCTATAAAGATACGATCATTCATCCAGATACGACCATAACCATTCCTGCTCGCGGATCTGTTGTTCTCGCTATAAAAAAATAGACAGGTATTGCCGTTTATACTCTCCGTAAGTATCTTATTAAAAGATTTTACGGAGGACTTTTTCTCATGTCTAATTCAACCTTATTTTTATATTTTCTCACATACAGCATTATTGGCTGGATTTCAGAAGTGCTTTATTGTTCGGTTATTGAAAAAAGATTCGTTGCTCGCGGTTTTTTGCGAGGTCCCTTATGCCCTATCTATGGGTTTGGTGGACTTCTTGTTGTTTATTTACTTGATCCTTTTAAAAATTCTATTGTAATGCTTTTTTTCATGGCAATTTTAATTACAACTTTATTGGAATATATATCTAGTTGGCTATTGGAAACAATTTTTAATACAAAGTGGTGGGACTATTCTCGATATCGCTTTAATATTCACGGACGGGTATGTCTGCTTAATTCTATTTTATTTGGGTTTATGGGTGTTATCGGAGTCCTTTTCTTGCATCCTTTTGTTGAATCTTTCGTAATGCTTCTTTCGGAAAAATTGCAAATGTATATTGCAATAGGATTATTTTCAGTTTTTATAGTCGATGTTTTAATTACTTTGCGAGATTTAGTGAACTTTGCAGATAGGCTTGCTTTGTTAGGTGAATTTATGGAAAACGTTCGCCACACTATGAATGTTTCTGAGTGGTATGACGAACTTGATCTTTCTGGAAGTTTAGAGAGATTGCGAGAACGTATTCGAAATGATCGCAGTGAGCTCAATCTTCGTTTAGCAGCGCGTCTTGAATTCGTAGTTGAACGCTCTCGTTCAATGCGGCGACTTATGCATGCTTTTCCCGGCATGCAAAGCAAAAGACATAGTCTCCAACTTGATGTCTTTAAGAAACTGTACCGTAAAGCTAAAAAATTACGAAATAAGGATTAATTCCTTCTATTCTATTTTTTCGAGGTCGAACGGAGTTTCCTGGTAAACGAAATAATTTAACCAGTTAACAAATAACAGGTTTGCGTGCGCTCTCCACATGACAGGGGGCAATTGCTTTGGATTATCGTCTGGGTAATAGTTTTTAGGAACCTCAATATTGAGCCCTTTGTTTTTGTCTCGATTATATTCTCGCGCTAGACTATCAGCGTCATATTCTGAATGTCCAGAAACAAAAATTGAGCGGCCATCTTTGCTTGCTACTAAGAAAACGCCTGCTTCTTCAGACTCTGCAAGTATTTCGAGTTCTGCGACTTTTTCAATATCTTGTCTATAAATAGTCGTGTGCCGACTATGTGGTGCAAGAAACGATTCGTCAAAACCCCTTACGAGTTTATGTGTGGGGTTTAATACAAGGTGACTGAATACGCCGAAAGTTTTTTCTTCGAGCTTATGTTTTCCAACTCCATAATGATGCCAAAGAGCTGCTTGAGAGCCCCAGCAAATATGCAAGGTGCTAAAAACATGCGACTTACTCCAGTCCATAATTTCGGTAAGTTCTTGCCAGTAGTCAACTTCTTCAAAGGGCAAGTTTTCTACAGGAGCTCCCGTAATAATAAGGCCGTCGTATTTATCTTTTTTAACACTTTCAAAGGTCCGATAAAACGCTTCAAGATATTCTTTGCTTGTGTTGGCACTTTCGTGAGATGCCATTGTGAGAAGCGTAATTTCTATTTGCAAAGGTGTGTTCCCGAGTAATCTGAGGAGTTGTGTTTCTGTAATATCTTTAGTAGGCATAAGATTTAAAATTGCAATTTTGAGCGGACGAATATCCTGCATCATGGCTCGTTGATCGTCCATGATAAAGATATTTTCTTCTGTTAATATTTTAGCCGCTGGTAAGGCTGCTGGAATTTTTACTGGCATACGTATCCCCCTTATGGGTGTGAATAGAATAAAAAGAGTATAACAAAAAATAAAATAAAAACATAGAATTTGGATTGTTAGTTATTGTTTTACAATACAAAGTGAAAGTTTTCAGAAATTATCTCAAATGTGAGTTACAATAAGGCTTAGAGAGGTATTGATATGAAAAAAAATATTGTAATTTCCGCGACTGCGGTAATGTGTACCCTTTTTTCGTTTCTTTTTGTTTCGTGTCCTTCAGGACTCGATCCTTCTTGGAAAAATAACAATAAACCGATATTCTCACTCGATTTTTCTAATTCCTCGCTGAGCGATGGGGCTGGGTCTCGCGCTCTTATTCAAGGCGAAGGCTTTTTATACATACGAACGGTTGGATCTGCCACGGGAATTAAGGGAAGCTTTTATGGCCCGTATACAGTTCTTCCGGGTAAAACCTTTTCTACTACAGAAATACCTGCCGGTTCATATACAGGTTTGGCCGTAATTTATTCTGCAACAGAAGCAAATTCTGTAAAAGTTTTATGGAATGGTGAAGATTTTACTTTTTCTCAATTTATGAACTTACCAGATGCTGAATTTATGGAAGTTGTAGATGCGGGTGAAGAAGCGGAAGAATTTAAAATGGAAGAGTTTTTTGATTCTGACGCCTCCGGAAATATGATACAAAATGTTACCATAACTGCAGGTCAAGAAAATACAGTGAAGATTACTTTGGAGCCTATGGTACAGGCAGGAAATAAAGGAAATTTTGAAGGAAACGATGGAGAATTACAAACTCTTGATTTCCCACTTGAGTCGGAAACAGTGAAAAAACAATTTTTTGCACTCGGAAATGCGCCCTCCGGTGTTTTTTCTTATACCACTTCGCATCAGGGAGGAGAAAATATTGTAATACAAAAAACTGCTCTTTATGATTGGCGGGGTAATTTTTTGACAACCTGGAATTCAGCAGAGTCAATAGAAAACCCAAACTCGTTTGATCTACCTACAAATCTCGAAAATAAAGATTTATATTTTTACATAGAGTATTCAGGAGATATTACTTTACGTTTTTTTGTTGAGCCTGTAGAAGAACCAGAAGGAAACGATTTTTTTGTGTCCCAAAATGGGAATGG
>DATFIA010000074.1:0-3032 GCA_035270545.1 Treponemataceae bacterium | reverse complement strand
TTGCTAAATTACGAGGTTTATCTGGATCAAGACCGCGTTGCAAAGACGCGTAATAGGCATAGAGCTGGCTTGGAATAACAGAAAGGATTGGACTCAGAGAATCAAGCGTACAGGGAATGCGGAAAATTTCATCTGCAGTTTTGTCAAAAAAGTCTTCGCCTTCGTATGTAATAACCAGGACTGTAGCACCTCGAGCTTTTACCTCTTTAATATTTGAATCCATTTTGTCAAAAAGATTTTTCTGAGTGCAAATTGCAACTACTAGGGTTGACTCATCTACAAGGGCAATAGGGCCATGTTTTAGTTCTCCTGCAGCAAAAGCTTCGGAGTGAGTATAACTTATTTCTTTTAATTTAAGTGCGCTTTCAAGGCTTATTGCGTAATCGAAAAGTCTTCCCATAAAAAAGGCTTTCGTCTTGTTGAATTGAAGACTTGCAAATCTCTGAATAGCTTCTTTTCTTTTTAGAAGCGCTTCTACTTGGGAAGGAATCTTTTCAAGGGCCTCAATTGTCTGTAAATAATCAGCGTCTGTAATTGTACCCCGCAAGGAACCAAATTGGAGGGCAATAAGATACACGCACATAAGTTGTGTGGTAAAGGCTTTTGTAGAAGCGACCGCAATTTCTGGTCCTGCCCATGTATACATAACAAGATCAGCTTCTCTTGCTAGGGTTGAGCCAACCACATTTGTAATTGCTATAATGCGAGCTCCGCCTTTTTTTGCCATACGCATAGCTGCAAGAGTGTCTGCCGTCTCTCCCGATTGGCTTATTATAATGAAAATATCTTTTGGATTAAAAATGGGAGATCTATAGCGGTATTCACTTGCTATATCCACATCTACCGGAATGCGTGCAAAATGTTCAAATGCATATTTACCAACTACACCAGCATGCCAGGCGGTTCCACAGGCAATAATAACAACTCTACTGGCTTCTGCCCAACTTGAATCGAACCCAATCTCATCGAGATTAATCGATTTTGTTGTAGCTGTTTTAATTCTGGCTCGTAAAGTGTCGGTTAAAGCCTTGGGTTGCTCGTGAATCTCTTTGAGCATAAAATGCTCATACCCACCTTTTTCAGCCGCTGCTACATCCCATTCAACATGAACCAGTTCCTTTTTTGTTTTTTCGCCTTCTTCATCAAAAAAATCCACGTGGTCTCGGTATAAAACCGCAATTTCTTTGTCATTAAGATAATAAATGTCCCGTGTATATTCAAGAATTGCTGGAACGTCACTTGCAATAAGGTTTGCTCTGCTTCCGCATCCGCATCCTATTATAAGAGGCGAATCTTTTCTAACTGCAATAATTCTGTCAGGAACGGTTTCACAAATAACTGCCAGCGCATAAGAACCTTCAAGTCTTTTTAAGGCTTCTTGTACCGCTTCAAAAAGATCTCCATTAAAATAAAAATCTATTAAATGGGCAATAACTTCGGTATCAGTTTGACTTTGGAAAATTATACCGTGACTTTCAAGCCATATCTTTAGTTTTGCATAATTTTCTATTATACCATTATGAACTACAGCAATTTTACCGGAAACGTTTGTATGAGGATGTGAGTTAATATCACTTGGGTTTCCATGAGTAGCCCATCGCGTGTGCCCTATACCCATTGAACCTTGGATTATTTCAGCGGCTATTTTTTGTTCTAGAAATTTGAGAGCCCCTTTTGCCTTTCGTACAACCAATCCTTCATTTCCAAGAACCGCGATTCCTGCAGAATCGTAACCTCGATATTCAAGTTTTTTTAATGCATGTATTAATACCGGGGTTGCTTCTTCATCTCCAATGTAGCCAACTATTCCACACATATTGTGCCTCTTTTACAGTGTCTGTGTAAAAGGAATAGCATGTTTTGTTATTATATGAAAAGGGATTCTGTTTTTTTTGTATTCAAATATTCTGCAAGCATTTGAAGTATTTTTCGAGATAATTCACCATCTACTTCAAGGGTTTCTCTAAAAATATTTTCGGGAATTTTTAACAGTATACAGTCCGTTAGGGCTCGCACAGTACTTATTCGAACTCCTCCAGAAATACTAGATAATTCGCCAAAGACCGAACCTTCTTTTGAAATAATAATTCTTCCCTCAATATTTTGTACAACTTCGCCACTCCATATATAATAAAGCTCTTGTGACTTATCTCCATAATTAAAAAGTATTTCACCTTCAGTAACAAAATGTGCATATTTTCTATAAAAATGATGCGGTTTTATAAAAAGCATGCGTTCAAATTGTTTGAAGGGATTTTTATCTGAACGTTGGGGTAGGAGGCATAGGCGAGAAACGAGAAAACTTTCATAAAATTGCGAAACATACATAAATTGTGCCCAAAAGAAAAAAAGCAGAAAAAAAGTATAAACCTCAAGAATGAGCACAATTGCATTACTCAAAATACCATAAACGAGGTTATAACGAGTCATATTAATAAAAGTTGCATATGCAAATTGTACAAAGGTAAACGAGAGAGTGGTAGCAGTCCCAGAAATTATGCAGTTTACAAAATCGGGACGCATTCGAGGAATAAAATAATATACCATGGTAGTAAAAATAAAAATTCCGGCTAAGGGGACAAAGCGAAATAACATTTGAAGAACAGAAAGAAGGACTGGGCTAATAAGATTCCTTGCAAGGGAGGATTGAAAAAAAGCTTTACCGGTAATAATTGCAATGACAATACTCACTATGAGAATGACAAGAATAACCTGTCCCCCAATGAGAAAGAGATTTTCTGCAATTGCGGCACCTTTTTGACGTTTTCTATAAATTTTTCGCATACCTTTTTGGAAAGATGCAAAAAAACGTCTCGCCATCCAAAAAACCGAGAATCCTATAATTATTTCAAAAAGGCCAATAGATTTAATAGAAACAAGAGATTTAAGGGTACCGTTAAAATCAAACCCAGCTAATTGTTGCACATAGGTTTGAAAAAAATCGAGAATTATTTCTGGTGAGTCATTAAAGATTCGCAGAAGAAGAACAAATACCATTAAAAGGACGGGAAGAGAGGAAAGAATAAAACTAT
>DATFIA010000073.1:0-7301 GCA_035270545.1 Treponemataceae bacterium | reverse complement strand
ATTTACACCATTCCTGAGAAACTTTCCTGCATTATTTTTGACATAGATTCTACTTTATATACACATGCAGAATATGCTCTCGAACAAGTTGATATTCAAATTAGACATTTTGCAAAATTACGAAATATAGCCGCAGAAGAAGCTAGAGAGTTGATAGGCTCTTTTCGCAGAGCTCAAGAAAAAGAGACAGGAAAAAAAATAAGCCTAGGAAATACGCTTACACATTTTGGAATACCTATAACAGAAAGTATAAAGTGGAGAGAAAATCTTATTGAGCCTGCTTTGTTTCTTTGTAAAGACCCACTGTTAATCTCTACTCTCGAAATTTTGGCATCTAACTATACTCTCATTGCAGTAACTAACAATCCAGTGTTACCTGCAAAGAAAACTCTAGACGTGCTCGGTGTTTCCCACTTTTTTTTGGCTCTCATCGGGCTTGATACTACCGGAGTCTCTAAACCTCACGAGCTCCCATTTATGGAAGCAACAAAAAAAGCCGAAACGACTGCCTCTCAATGTCTTTCTGTTGGGGACCGCTACGATATAGATATTGATCTTCCACTAAAACTTGGAATGGGTGGCATTTTAGTTGATGGTGTTGAAGATGTTTACCGTTTGCCTGAAATACTTTCTAAATACAAGGGTAATCGTCTCGAATCTTTCATTCTCATACAAGCTCCCGGTATTCTGTAGGCGTCATACCCACAACTTTTTTAAACAATTTGCTAAAATAATTAGGATCTGCATATCCTGCATCAGCACTAATTTCTTTAATACTACGAGACTGATCTCTCAATAATTCTTTCGCACATTGCATTCTAGCCATTGTAATATACTCTATAAAATTTTCACCCGTTTCTTCTTTAAATAACTTACTAAAATAAAAGGGGCTTATTTCCACACGTTTTGAAATTTCCTCCAAAGAAATTTCGCTCGACAGATTTTCATTAATGATAGTACACGCCTTAATAATGAGAGGACTCATTCTACTTTGCTTATACTCAGAAATTACACCAAGACATTCATCTATCTCTGCAAGCACAAATTTTTCGAGCTGCACAGAATCTTTCATATTTTCAATTTGTTTCCAAGTATCTTTCCAAACAGAAAAACCACCAAAACGACTCTGAACGGCACGGGTTTGGTAGCGGACTAATATTAAAATTTCGAATAGCTTGGTTTTCAATACCGAAATGTCATTTGGATATTGGACATGGATCCAAGAACATACAGAATTAAAAAGACTATGTACAGTCTGCACATCTCCAGAGGCAGAACGATCTAGCAGTTTTTTTTCCATTTCCGTTGGATAACTAGAAGATTCAGAAAGAACCTCGGTAGAATCGCTGCCATATACAACAGCACTTGCTTCTTCAATGCTTATAAGAGCTTTAAGAGATTCATTATAGACCGAAAGAGATTGAGATAAATCGCTCACAACAGAGCTCACCCCAATTTTTACTTTAAGACCTAAGCGAGTTGCTAGGCGGGAGTGCAAGGAATTTACAAAGGAGGTTCGCTCCTCGAGCGATTCACATGAAGTTGAAAAAACTTCCCTATCTACGGGAACAAAAACAACAATGCGATTGCGCATTAAAGGCCCAATAATGCTATTTATAGAAGATGAAATACTGTCTCTAATTGTCTGATATATGGAAGCCCTCTCTTTTTCGGGAATATCACTTATTTCCATGGTCATAAAATAAAAACACGGATCAGTGATATTGAAAAAATCAAGATAGGACTCTATATCACCCGTTTTATCTGAAGGGAAAATGAGAGAATAAATAAAATCGCTTTCTACGATGTTCACAACAGAATCGAGTTTTTCTCTTATCTGTATCTCAGATTGTTGCTTTCGTCTGTATATATCTACCGTAGACAAAGCACTTCGCATAGTTTCTGCAATTTTATTTCGATTTACCGGCTTCGACAAATATTCAAAAACTCCGAGATTCACCGCCTGTTGTGCATATTCAAATCTATCAAAAGCAGTCAAAACGATGACCAACAATGAAGGGTTAAAAGCTTTTATATCCTTGATTGCTTCTATGCCATTTAAACCCGGCATATTTATATCCATAAAGGCAATATCAATTTTATTATTTTGACAAACAGTTATTGCATCTCTACCTGAGCGGGCACTAAATAATTCAAGTTGACCTGGAAAGTTTCTTTCAAAGATGAAACTGAGAGAATCAATTACAATTTGTTCGTCATCAGCTAAGAGAATCTTATACATTCCGTATCCTTATTGAAAAGGTTGTGCCAGGCTCAGGATTATTCTTTCTAATATCAAAAATGTCTTTATCATCAAAAAAAACCCGAAGGCGGGTAATTACGTTTATCATCCCCATTCCGACTGAAGGTGTTTGGACCTTGTTTAGGTTATCGTTTTCATAAAAATAGGTACCATGCAAAAGACGATCACGGGTATCTTCTTTTATTCCCCGTCCATTATCAGATATCTCTATATATAGGATACCATCTTCTTGAAAGACTCGCAATGAAATTGTTCCACCCGAGGTCATATCGGCAAACCGTAGATTTGCGAGGATGCATCAATTTCTACTCCCTTCGTTTTCTTTGTATACAGTAGTATACCAAAAAGCAGAACCGACCAATCCTGAAAGAGAAACAAGCCCTAATATAAGCAGATTACCCGTATCCATAGAAAAAGTAAAAAGTCCGTGCCCTAAAACAGCAATTACAATGGGAAGAAATCTAAATACCTTCTTAGAATTACAAGGATACAGGGTAGAAGCAGCCAAAACGGTTGCAGCCCCATGCAAGGGGAGTGCTGTAAGAGATCGTATTACAATTATATCGGGAGAAGAAATTCCATATGCGACGGTTTCGAAAGATGAAAAAAAGAGAGCAAATAATAAAGCCCCTGACAAAAAAGAGGAGCAAGTCTTTTGTTTAAACAATGTAACAAATAAAATCCATATAAAGAATAATTTTGCCATTTCTTCTATTAGTGCAGCTTGAATAAATGCTGAAAAAACTCGCTGTGCTAGAATCGACTGGGTGAGATTAAAAGAAGAAAGAAAAGTTTGCAGTAAAGAAGCGCAAAACACAGCAACCAGTGAGCAAAAAAAACAGACAATGACTTGAAAAACTGAGAAACGGCCAGAAACTACACAAAAAACAGCATAGCAAAAGGCAATAATAAATGAAGAGGCTAGCAAAAACACAAGGAACATACGCTTAGAATAACGGTGCATAGTCTTTAATTCAAGTAATTTTTCATCTATAATTATTAGCTATGAAGAAGAACGCTCCAATTGTATTAATAGGCATGAAACATACGGGAAAAAGCACAATTGGCAAAATACTTTCTACACAATTAAATTATACTTTTTTTGATACAGACACGGTAATCTCTGAGATTGCAGGGAAATCTGCACGAGAACTCTTTGATTTTGGTGGATCTCAATTAATGCAGCAATTTGAGACTCAGGCTTTTGAGCAAATTTATAATACAAAGCATACGACCCAAATAGTAATTGCTACAGGTGGAGGTCTTGCAGATAATAAAGAGGCTATACGGTTTAGTGCAGGAAAAGGCTTGCATATTTATTTGAACACACCTTTTGAATTATTATTTTCACGAATAATGCTAAGTGCCGAACGAGATGGAAGACTCCCCCTATTTCTCCAGGGAGGAGACCCTCAAAAAATCTTCTTCGATCTTTTCTCCCGTCGCTCAGAAATATATGCTACAATGAGCGACACTATCATTAATACTGGGGCTCAAACGCCACCTGAAGTTGCAGACATAATAATGGAATATATCCTACATGAGTAAAGAACGAATTTTTATAGTTGAAGACGAGAGAATAATAGCCATAGATTTGCAACATAGACTCGAAAAACTTGGATATCTAGTTTGCGGGAATGTTGCCTCTGGCGAAGAAGCTCTACCTAAAATAGCAGAACAGAGACCCGATCTCGTTCTCATGGATATCTTTCTCCCTGGTGCAATGGATGGTGTTGAAGTAGCTATTAAAATTCACAACGAACTAACCATTCCGGTAATATTTCTTTCTGCCTACACAGACAGCATTACTCTTGAACGTGCAAAACTTGCACAACCCCTCGGGTTTATCTTAAAACCCTTCAAAGAACGTGAACTTGCTACCGTCCTTGAAATGGCTCTCTTCAAAAAAATTACTGACTCACGAATTCGCGAAAAAGAGCAGCTTTTTTCAGCCCTCTTAAATTCAACAACTGATGCAATTTTACTTGTAGGCCCCTTTGACGAAATTGTTTTTATTAACCCTGAAGCGGAACTAATTCTTGATTTAACCAATAGTGGATCCAAAGGACATAGATTAAGCGAATTGTTTACCTTGTCCGATATGGAATCTGGAGAACCTTTTCATATACCACGCCTCTCTATAACTCAAAAACTACTTAAAATTGGGAATCTTAGGCTTACAAATCGTAAAAACAATTCATTTATTGTTGAAATGTCAATAAATAGAGATATAAGCTTTAGTTCAGAAATTACTAATATGAGACAAGAATCAACTGATTCATATATCATTTCTTTCAAGGATATTTCTCGCCTACACGAAATGACAGACACAATCAAATACCAAACGAGTCACGACACTCTCACAGGGCTTCTTAATCGAAATGAACTTGCTATTCGCCTTAATGAGGTCCTCATAAAAAGAAGCCAACAAGATCCAAATGGAGTGGCTCTTTTTATAGACATAGATCATTTTAGAATTATTAACGACTCCTGCGGGACAGAGGCTGGAGACCAGCTTCTTAAAGAAACAGCAACCCGAATTAGAAATTTTATGCTTCCCTCAGACTTTGCCGCTCGTTGTGGGGGAGATGACTTTGTACTGGTGCATATTCCTTCTCCGGGCATAGATAATACATCTTCAGCTAAAGACATCGCAACAAGCCTCCTTGAAGAAACAAAAAAAAATGCATTTTCTTGGAAAGGGAAGCAATATCCCATAACGCTGAGCATTGCAATCGTACCTCTTAATTCCTCATTCAAAACGGAACACGATGTTATGATAGCTGGAACACAAACCGTATTTAGCGCCCATGAATCTGGTGGCAATCATTTTACCGAATACCAAATTTCTGGAACACCCTCTGTTAATAGATCTTCTATTAGCGAATGGATAACCCGCATACACGAGGCTCTTCAACAAAACAGGTTTAGGCTTTTTTACCAACCAATCCAGCCTCTAGATCCTGCAAACACTGCTACAAAAGTAGAAATTCTTTTACGCATGATTAGCCCTACGGGAGAAATTATTAATCCCGGCGATTTTATTCCGATAGCAGAACGCTATAGTTTAATGCCCGCAATAGACCGATGGGTAATAAGACAAAGTTTTATCTCTATTGCAAAGATTAGAGACGAAAACAACAGCCTTTCCACCTGTATTTTTAGTATCAATTTATCCGGTGCATCTCTACAAGATGAAAGCATTATTGGATTTATTTTAGATGAAGCGCAAACATCTCAAATTCCACCTTCTAGCATTTGTATTGAAGTAACTGAATCTAGTGCTATTCTTAACCTTGCCTCGGCCTCTCGCCTCATTTACTTGTTAAAAGAACAAGGATTTTCCTTTGCCCTCGATGACTTTGGATCCGGCTTTTCCTCATTTAATTATCTAAAAAACCTTCCCGTAGATTATTTAAAGATTGACGGATGTTTTATTCGAAACATGGATAAAGATCCCATTGATTACACAATGGTTCAAGCTATAACGAGCATGTGTAAAGTTCTTGGATTAAAAACAATTGGGGAATTCGCCGAAAATGATGTAATAATTGGCCAACTACGAGATATCGGAGTGGACTATGCACAAGGCTATGGTATTTCGCGCCCAATACCCTTTAATTAGAGAGACTCATCAATTCTATTCGCCGAGATTCATTCCCAAGTCTCGCGCAGTTTCCAGCATTATATGATTCGTTGGCACTGTTTTAATTCGCCTCGCAACAAGTTCCAAAGAAACACCAACTAAAGTATTGTTTTGCATTGAAATCATTTTTCCGTAATCCCCAACAGCGAGCATATTTGCTACTGCGGTTCCAAACTGAGAAGCCAAAACACGATCAAAAGAAACCGGAGTTCCACCTCTTTGCAAATGACCAAGAACTGTTACTCGTGAGTCAAAATTTGTCATTGCCTCAATTTCTTTTGCGACTCTGTATCCTATAGATCCTACCATTAACTCTCGAGATTTTTTGAATACTTTACGTTCAAGCAAAGATTCTTCTATGGAAAGAGCTCCTTCAGCAACAACAACAATAGAAAAGGACTTTCCATTTTGGGCACGGTTTTCAAGATGAGCGGCAATTTTTTCTATAGAATATGGAATTTCAGGCAAGAGGACGACGTCTCCTCCTCCTGCAACTCCTGAATACAAACCAAGCCACCCTGCTTTGTGTCCCATTACTTCTATAACCATTACCCGGTTATGGCTCGAAGCAGTTGAATGGAGGCGGTCTATAGCATCTGTGGCTACAGTGAGGGCTGTGTGGAAACCAATAGTAATGTCCGTTTCAACAACATCATTGTCTATTGTTTTTGGAAGGCCAATGACATTCAAACCTTCTTTTGCCAATAAAGCGGCTGTTGTATTCGTTCCATTTCCACCAAGGGTAACCAAACAATCGAGCTTGTTTTTTTTATAATTATCTATAATAAGTTCAACAGCACAGGGAGAGGATGAATTACTCGAATGAGAATCTGAGCACCAATTTTTATCCTTAAAAGGCTTTTCTCTCGATGTTCCAAGAAGCGTTCCACCCAACGTCAAAATCCCAGAGAGTTCAGAGGCTTTGAGCTCGCGACAGCGATTCTCTATAAGACCTTTGTATCCGTTTTCAAAACCGATTATCTTCATGCCATAGACATCAATGGCTGTACGACAGACCCCACGTATAGCAGCATTTAATCCTGGCGCATCACCGCCAGAAGTAAGAATACCACAAATTTTCGTCACCGATTTAGACATTGGCTTATATCTCCATTGTAAATCCAGTATAAGGCTATCCAGGGTTTTTCAATAGTGCTTTTTCTGATATCCTCTGTATATATATGAAACATCTTTTTTCTGTAATGGCATGTGTATTTTTTCTGACGGGAGTCCTCTTTGGACAATCTTCTTTTCTTGCAGGTTCCGAAAATGGCTTGTACCGGATTTCTGCCGGAGGAGCCACACAAATATGGAACAAGAGTGAAGTAAAAAAAATAATTCATTCAGATTCTGCATGGTTTTTTCTCACAGGAGAAGGAATTTTTTATAGCG
>DATFIA010000072.1:0-6785 GCA_035270545.1 Treponemataceae bacterium | reverse complement strand
CTTAACAGTACGTTTTCTGTATCAGTTTTACAAACGGTAAAAATTTATATACGATATTTTTTAAAGGCAACGCTGATCTTTTTTTTGGTAATGATTCCTCTTACAGCTATAATCGCTTTTATTTCACCAGAATCTTTGCTTATTAATCAAGAAATGGGACAATCTTTTATTTTTTTTTATATATACTTAGGGGCCTTATACCAAGGAATCTATGCCTTCTTAACCTTTAATATATTATTTGTTCCGTTAATTAATTGTAGTACCAACTCTCTTTCTTCAGCTCAAAGTATTATTGCAAGTATTAAAATAATTTCGTTTGAAAGAAAAACGTTGATTCGTTTATATAGTGCTTATTATGTTGCTATGATTGGTATTGCAACCCTTATTAGTTTTTTTACAAAACCCACTTTATATTTTATTGCTTCCATAATAATGCTCTGTACAGAAATTCTATGGACTATATTGTTATCTTGGTTTTTTATAAAGATTAATCTCGCGCGTCAAACAATGGAAGAATCTCAGTCGCAACAATTGCTAAGCGGTGCCAGTACCGACACTGTTTTGTCCGGCAACGCCTCAGATAGCGATGGCGACAGCCTTACTTCTTCTGAATCTGTCGATTAAGAGACACTTTTTCTCCTGCTTCAATTCCCTTATAATACGACCCTGCATCTACGCGCCGGCCACTTTTTTTGGTGCTCGTTTTTCCATATTTTTCTGAAATAAAATCTTTGTTTTCTTTTTCCGCTGTCTTATCCATGAGGGGGACTAATGACCGTTCCTCTTTCTCGCTATCAAATTTTTGACTTTCTTCTTCTTTATATTTTAATCGCTCTCCAATGCGCTGTACTACACCACATTTAAAGCTTTCTAAGTGTGCTACCTTCGAACTGTTAGCGCGTCCAAGCTTAAGTACAACCAAATGGAGATATTCAAAAAGATCTTTGGCTGCAATTGTATTTACTTCTCTGCCTATTAGCAGAACGTGAGAGGTTTTACCTTTACGCACATGGAGGGCCTGAGTAAATGTAGCGCGCGTTACAACGTGAATAAGCTGTGCTTCCCATGAACGGAGTCTCTGTTTTTCGAAAAGTACACCCTCAACTATTTCTGGAGAATGAGCTTCTACATCTGTCATGGACAGACCGTGCCTCGCAAGGAGTTCTCTCGCCTTTGCAATCGCGCTTGCCGCTTCAGCTTCACTGGGCGAATTTCCCAGCGCCATCAGTTTTTTTACTTTTTCTAATATGTCTTGCGTTGCCTTATCCATTGTAAGATGGAGTTTACTCGAAAACTGTGCTCTGAATCCAGTTCACGAGAAGTTTTTATGTACTGCTGCCAAAATTGTTGAAAAAATCAAAAGCCCGTCCCTCTTCACCTAGAAAGAGGAAATCGCTATACTGTGAAAACTATGGAAAATAAGAAATATTCACATTGGGCAGATCAGACTGCCGACAAGATTATACGTGAGAGGGGCGACCTTGAGAGTTATACATGCGCCTCAGGTATTACTCCTTCTGGAACAGTGCATATCGGTAACTTCCGCGAAATTATATCGGTAGACCTTGTAGTTCGGGCTTTACGAGACCGCGGTAAAAATGTTCGCTTTATTTATTCTTGGGACGACTACGATGTTTTTCGTAAAGTTCCTGAAAATATGCCGAATCAAGATATCTTAGAAAAACATCTTCGCTTTCCTATTACCATGGTTCCAGATACCACTGGTAGAAACGAAAGTTATGCTCGCCATCATGAAGTCGACGTTGAAGCTATTTTGCCAAGGGTTGGAATAAAACCTGAATTTTTGTATCAAGCTGAACGATATCGCGCTCACATGTACGACGAAGGCATGAAGCTTGCTATGGATAGTCGCGAAAAAATAAAAGAATGTCTTAACCATTACCGCGACGATTCTCATAAAATTCCGGCCTCTGAAGAATATTGGCCAGTATCAGTTTTTTGCGAAAAATGTAACCGCGACACTACTACTGTTACTGCCTGGGATGGAGACTGGTCACTCAGCTACTTTTGCGAATGTGGCAACACAGAAACTATAGATATTCGAAAAGCTCACGGAGTAAAACTCGGTTGGCGTGTAGACTGGCCAATGCGCTGGCGCCATGAACAAACTGTTTTTGAACCCGCTGGTAAAGATCACCATTCTCATGGTGGCTCCTTTGATACTGCGAGATTAGTATCTGAGCAAGTTTTTGGCTGGACTCCACCTGTTACCTTTCGTTACGATTTTATCGGCATAAAAGGAACTCCTGGAAAAATGTCATCTTCGAAAGGTAAGGTTGTAGATCTCTATGACGTACTTCGCGTGTATCAAAGTGAAATTGTCCGCTATTTATTTGCAGGCACCAGACCTAATACCGAGTTTGTTATTAGCTTCGACCTCGATGTAATAAAAATTTACGAAGATTTTGATAAAACCGAGAGAATTGCTTGGGGCGTCGATAAGGCTAAAAACGAAGAAGTTCTCGAAAAAGAAAAGCGAATTTATGAGTTCTCACAGATTGCCGGAATGCCTTCTTGTATTTCGTATCAAATTCCATTTCGCCATTTGTGCAATCTCCTTCAAACTTCTTCAGGTGACATAGAAGCAGTAATAGCCTCCTTGCCAGATGTACAAGCTGGACAGATAGACAGGTTACGAGAGCGCGCAAAATGTGCTTGGTACTGGATCACCGAATGTGCTCCTGAAGATTTCCGTTATGCTCTTAGGCTCGACGGCTCCAAAGCAGATCTTGAAGAACCTCTCTTGCAGGCAATTAAAAAGATTCGAGATGAGGTTCTTCCAAAAATGGACGCCCTCGATGAAAAAGAACTCTCTGTTCTCTGTTATGCCGTTGCAACCGACGCAGATCTTGAGCCAAAAGCCTTATTTACTGCGACGTATCAGGTTCTAATTGGAAAAGATCAAGGCCCACGTCTTGCAAGTTTTATGAAAATAATTGGCAAAAGCCGCTTAGAAAAAATACTTTCGGTTTATTAATATTAAAAGGGGGAACGCATAATGTAGCTTTTATATTTTTTAGTATGAAACGCTATTTTAATGACGCGGCTCCCCCTCGCTCTAGAAGTTAGAAAACGGGTACCTTTTCTAACTTCTGACGCTACCCCCTCGTGCTTTCAAAACCTGTAACAATGTAAATTAGCACATATAAATTCAAAAAATCTGATTTTTATTTAAAGCATGTTATACTGTGGTAATGGAAATTTTCAATGCAAGATAATATAGTCGTTGAAGAAAAAAATACATACTTGGAACGCTTGTTCAATCCTGCAAACCGTGAACTTGTAATACAAGAAACGTTTGACATAGTTATTTCTAGGCTAGAAACCCAAGAAAAAGATAGGTTAGAGCATTGCTGGCGTCTTGTGAGAAATATCTATTTTGGGCAATTTCCTGGTTATAAGGCATGTAATACTGAATATCACGATTTTAATCATACCTGCGATGTTTTTGGGGCATCGGTTCGCCTTTGCGACGGTGCACTCGCACAAAGTGAACCTCTTTCCCCAGAGTTGTATGCTGATATTTGCATCGCAGCAATGCTCCACGATGTAGGATATATTCAAGAAGCAACAGACCAAAGTGGAACAGGGGCAAAGTATACTCAAACCCATGTTGAGCGGAGTATTGCTTTTACTCTTAGGCATCGAGAGGAGTTCACTTTAACAGAGAAAAGAGCAGAGGGTATTGCTAGAATGATAGCCACTACTAATATTGCTACCGATTTTTTATCAATTGCTTTTATCTCAAATGAAGAAAAAAGAGGTGCGAAAATACTAGCTTCAGCCGATTTGCTTGGTCAAATGGCAGACAGAACATACCTTGAGAAACTCCTTTTTCTCTATTATGAATTTAAAGAAGCCGGTTTTTCAGGCTATGATACCGAATTCGATATGCTGCGAAAAACGCTCGGTTTTTACGAAATGACAAAAAAAAGGTTAATTGAAACTCTCGATAATACCTCAGATCTCGCATTACAGCATTTCTCTTCAAGATATGGCGTAAGAAAAAACCTCTATATAGAATCTATAGAACGCCAAATAGAATATTTAGCGTCTATTATAGATGACGACACGGTTAATTTTCGAAAAAAACTTAAACGCCTCGACCTTGAAGAAATTACCAAAACCCACGCAATCGCTTAATTAGCGCTGAAACTACTGCCCATACCCTTCTTCATGATACATGGCTAAAACCTCTGTAGAACTGAGCAAGCGATTGAACAGTCGTAGGTCATCTATTTTGCCCTTAAAATAATCTTGCGAACCAGATTCATAATTACCTCGGCCGATAAACAGCGGGTAATTATTCTCAGAGATATAGTCGAGAGATACTGGTTCTTCATTCTGCAGCACTCCATTTTTATAAAAAAGCAACACATTCGCCGAATAATCATAGGTAGCACACAGGTGTGTCCACGTAGTAGCTGACAAACTAGCTATCCCTATAGTTCTATCTATCGGATAGGATCCATTATATCGAGAAAAAGTAAGCGCATTCTGTCCTGATATCTTGCTATAACCAAGTGCATACCCATTATCAAATGTTCCATTATTTTTCTTTTTTGATTTATACAGTAGCCAAGGGGCTTGATCAAGGGCGAGAGAATCTATTGAGATCCACATACTAAAGGAAATAGACGAGGTATTCATGTCGAGCACTGTAGTGTCTGGAATAGAAACATAGTCGTCAGTTCCGTCGAGGGATATACAAGAAGATACCTTGCCAAAACGATCCGTTGTGTATGTAGGGCTGCCATAGGAAGAACCACCCAAGGTTGCCTCGGACGTATCCGTTGAGGAGCCATTAAAGGGCCACCAACCAATGAGCCCTGAAGCGGTAACCCCAGTGGGATATTGTGCGCGCGTATCTGCGGGAGGTACACCGGTGCCAGGGCCACCAGTTCCGGTTCCATCGCCTATGTCTTTATTTGTATAACTGGCAACTGGATTTTTGGTTGCAATGCGTTCTACAGAAACCACTGTTTCTGTAGAGGTAAGCGCTTTTCGTCCGAATAATGTGCCATTTGTCGTCCAGTATGCAGCAACGTTGTCAGAATTATCAGTCCAATACCCGGATATATAGCTTACTCCGTTTGAGCGAGCAATATCTTTAGCATAGGCACTGTTTCCAGGATGCGTAAGTTCCACAGAAGTCATGGTAGTGCCTTTTCCATGCCAATACATCGCGTCATAGATATCGCCTTCCACCTGTGCATATCCGGCAGCATGAACGGTTGTTCCTTCTACTGTAAGACCATTCATATAACTGTTTACAAAATCTGGACCAATGACATAGCGAACAAAGCTGGTGCCATTATCAAGCCAATATGTTGCCTTATATTGTGGATCATTAAATACACCTCCACCAACATACACTCCTCCAGTACCTGTAGCAATATCTTGCCCATAGGAGGTATTCGTGTAATTGGTATTCACGTTCACGGTGTTACTTACACTACCTCGTACCCAGTAATGAGCATTGTTACGACTTGGTGAATCGTAGGTTCCTGCCATCCAGATATTTCCAGCATCTGCAAGGATTGCATTTCCTGCAGCGTAATAGGCCGCAGTTGAGGATGTAAGGAATGATTTTGTAGTATCTGTCCATAAAACTGCTGCGATTCCCTCTACATTATAGTCGTCGCCAACTGTATACACTGTATCTCCAACAACGGTGATACCTTTTGCAATCATATTAAGGTCACCACTTCCAAGAGTGGTTTGGGTAACCGTGAAATCAGGATCAATTTTCCAGCGAAGGGCATTATATTTATCTGAACCTACTTTATTCTCAAATCCGCACGCCCAGATAGCATCACTGGCAATAAAAATATCTCGTACACCAGCGCTCGAAGCTGTGCCTGCTGTCAAATAAATAGGGGTAACTGTTGTACCATCGTCGTGCCAGATAACTGCTCGATTATAGGTAGACCCCGCGGGTTTGCATGAGCCTGCAACATATACACCGTCAGCAGGAGATGTACCTGTTTGTGATGCGGGCATTGTTGCAGAGACGTAATTTTCAGGTATGCCATTGATATCATCATTACCGTTTTCTATATATGAACACACGAGATAATACCAAGTCTCCCCTGCTTTTGCCGAGGTATCAGTCCATGTTTTTGTTCCAGCAGGAAGATCTCCAGAGGGTTTCGTCCATGGCGGTACAGTAAGAGGCGTAGAATCGCCTCTGTAAATTCTAAATCCAGTTTCATTCGTTGAATTATCGGTCCATAAAAGGGTAATGCCGCCTGTGGCTGCCGTTGCTGTAATATTTGAAGGAGGAGCGACACCACCCGGTACAACTACAGAGGAATTTGTACCAGCTACAATATCGTCTATAATCCAAGAGCCACCGAAGAGTTTTGACACATCAGATGACGTAATAATTGAAAAATATTGTATTGCCGTGATCGTTTGTGCAAAGCCGGCATGTAATATGACAGGGGTATCATCTATCAGGGCTCCCCACACACCACTGGGAATATCCCAGATTATCTTTATTGTGTGGTTTTTAGCGGAGGTACAGGCAGTTGCCTTCGTATCGGTCGCAGTTGCGTTCGTCCAGTATGCGTCTATTCCTGCAGTACCTTTTGAAAGTACAAGCATGAGGGCTGAAGTGACTGCATTTACACCAGGTATGCCACTACCTACTGTAATCACCAAATCTGAGCCGGGCTCTCCTCGGAAAGAAAATTCAAGTGATCCTTTTGTGCCTCCGGTAATACCGGTAACAAATGAGGCACTGGCATCTTCTGTTGTTC
>DATFIA010000071.1:0-9563 GCA_035270545.1 Treponemataceae bacterium | reverse complement strand
GTATGAGAAAAAACAAAGGAGTTACATGTATGGGTAAAACTGGTTCAAAAAGATTGTCTGCTATTATGGCAACCCTATTCTTTTTTGTAATGGTGACGGTGAACGGTCTTGCTAATGCCCTTCCTCTTAACGGGGTAAATACAGGCCAATTATCCGATGAAATTCCAAATTTATTTGTCCCTGCCGGTATTACGTTTGCAATATGGGGTCTCATTTATATCATGCTCTTATGCTATGTAATTGCGGTTTTGATTGCTGCTTTTGGTAAAAAAGGCAGTAGCCTTTGGGATTCTAAAGATGGTTGGCTTTTTTCTATAAACTCACTCCTTAATACTGTGTGGATTTTTGCTTGGCATTGGCGCATGGTAGGTCTTTCTCTTGTTCTTATGCTTGGGATACTTGCTTCCTTAATATTTCTTTTGGAGAGTGGATTTAAGAGCACAGAAAAGACAAAACTTGAGAAAACAGATCAAGCCCTTGGTGAGAAAGTTCGTGATTTCTTCCTTTGGCAGCCTATCTTGGTGTATCTTGGCTGGATATGTGTCGCCACTATTGCAAATGTAACAGCTCTTCTTGTAACAGTGGGCTGGAATGGGTTTGGCCTACCTGCTCTTTGGTGGACAGTCGCGGTAATTGTTGTGGGAACAGTCATTGGTATCCTACTCGTTGCTAAGAGAGGTGCTGTAGCATCTGGTTTGGTAGTTATTTGGGCCTATGCTGGTATTATTATGAAGCGTAATGCAGTGGATCCTGAATTAACAATGCCAATAATTATAGTTGCAATAGCTGGAGCCATAGCGGTATTAGCTGTAATTGTGTATAAGCTGGTGGCGCGACGTAAATCTTGAATTGAAGGACGTGGGGGTAGCGGAAAAACCCGCAAGCTCGTGCGCGATGATGTATAAAATTTAGTTTGAAACTGAAATCGTATTTTTTGACAATAACTCACGAGCGAGGATTTTGAAGCGAGGGGGAGCCGCGAGAGGGATATGGCGTTTTATGCTGAACCGCATAAAAACTGACATAAAAGTGATTCCCCCCTTTTAAATAAAAAAGCAGTCTTTACTTAAACCGTAAAGGCTGCTTTTTTAAAACCAATGCCGGAGACGGGAATTGAACCCGTACGCAACTTACGCCGCAAGGGATTTTAAGTCCCTAGTGTCTACCAATTCCACCACTCCGGCGGTTTATGATATACTAATACATAATAGGGGTGGAGGTCAATAATGTTCAGCGATACTCATTGCCATCTTTCACATATTGTTCAGCGTGGAGAAAATTTGAAAGAGCTTTTATTCGCTTTACAGGATAAAGAAACACCTTTTGTTTTAGATATAGGAACAAAACCGGGAGATCTGTTATCTCGCGTTTCATTAATTCATGAAGCAACAGAAGAAAACATTCCTCATTTTTTACACTTTACCTGTGGAATTTGGCCAGAATCTCAATCTATAGCTAACGCGAAAGATTCACTTAAAGCCCTTGAAAACGATTTACAAAGCTTATTAAACAGAGATTCATCAATTAATAAGTTATTACATAAAGAAAATATTGAATATCTTGCTCTTGGAGAGTGTGGACTAGATCGACACTGGAACGGTCCGCAGGCGGCACAAAGGCCAAAAGATTCTTCTGAAGATGGTCCGGGCACAGTTGATCTAAAGGGTGAAGAAGCCTTATTTGAAGCACAACTCGAAATGGCTAAGAAATATACATTACCAATTGTTATTCATTCTAGGGAGGCTTTTGAGCCGACTTATGGGTGTATAAAGAATAGTGGCCATGATGATGGTGTTATACATTGCTTTTCCTACGAAAAAAAAGAAGCGAAAGCTTTTTTAGATCGAGGTTGGTATATTTCTTTTCCAGGCACTATTACCTGGGCAAAAAAGAATACAGACAGAGACCGTATTGCAGAGCTTCTTCGCTATGTACCAAAAGATCGCTTCTTGTTGGAAACAGATGCTCCGTATTTAACGCCCACTCCTCATAGGGGTAAAACTAATACACCACTTCTTATTGAACATACGTATAAGGCTGCTGCGGAGTATTTAGGAATGGATCTTGAGTCGCTTTCTCTGCTTGTTGCGTCTAATGCGCGGGAATTATTCAAAGCAAGGCAAGGCTAAACCACGGAATATATGTTACAAGCATTAAAATAATTCCCTGTATTGCAAGATAGGGGAGTATGTTTTTTACTAGTTTCATAACAGGCTTTTCAAAAGTATAGCTTGCTATAAAAAGATTCATCCCGACAGGTGGTGTTAAAAATCCGAGCGCGAGATTTGTTAAAAAAATAACACCGGTATGAACGGGATGTATGCCAAAAGATTCTGCTACAGGGATAATGAGTGGTGAAATAACCAAAATTGCAGAGTAGAGATCCATAATGCAACCTACAACCAATAAAAGAATATTTAATAAAAAAAGAAAAAGATATTTTGAATGGACAAATGAAACCACAAGATCGGTGAGTATAAAAGGAATACCTGCATCTATTAAAAAATATGCTAATGCTTTTGCTGAGCCAATTATAATCAGTACGCCCCCAGCTACTGGAATACTTTTTAATATAGTTTTACCCGCGGTTTGCAGAGAAAAATCTTTTCTAATAAACACTTCTAATATGAAGGCGTAAACTGCAGTGAAGGCAGCTGTTTCTATTAAAGAAAAGAAACCTGAGAAAAATCCAGCAAAAATAGCAATTGGCAGTAAGACTTCTGCAAAACTTTCTTTAATTGAAACAAGAAGAGATTTTGGAGAAAAAGGGGTTCTTTGAGTATTTTTATCACCGTAAATACCAATACCTATCATCGAAAGAGCCATAAGAATTCCAGGAATAAGAGCACCCTTAAATAAATCAAAGATGTCGACTGAAAAAATATTTGTTGTGCCATAAATAATTATTGCAAGACTTGGTGGAAAAAGCATTCCTATAGATCCAGAAGCTGTAACAAGAGATTCTGCTTTTTCTTGCGGATATCCATTTCCACTTAAAATAAGAGTTAAGAGTCCACCGAGTGCCAAAATTGTTACCCCAGATGCACCTGTAAAAGTCGTAAAAAAAGTAGCAACAACAACAGTTGCAATAACGGGGCCACCACGAAGCCAACCAACGCTTTGACGTACAACTTCTAAAAGGCGACGTCCTGCGCTACCGTCTGCTAAAAGATAGCCTGCAAGGGTAAAAAGAGGGATAGCTGCAATACTTTTGTCGGTTAGTATTCCATAGTTTTCTAGAGGGATCATTTCTACATAACCGCCACCCTGACTAAAAGCAATATAGGCAATTCCAGACATAACAATAAAAATGGGTATGCCAAATGCAGCGGAAATAAGCAACAGAATAATAAGAGGCCAAAATAGTATATGTGATACAGATATCCAAAAATTAAAAATAGTCGTTGCAAAAGGGAGAAGATCTTTGCCAGAAATAGACCATACAATTCCAGCAATTGGGCCTGAAGCGATACATATTCCTATAATAATTCCAATAAAAGCAGCAATTTTATGAGCTTCTTTTTTTACTGCAATATAGAGCATACCAAGATACATAAGAGGTAAAAAACCAAATATAGCTCTTAGAGGAATTCCCCAAACAGATTCATTTGGCTGAAAAATCATAAAGAGTTCTGAAAATGAAGCGAGAAAAAGAGCTGTTAAAATTGATGTAGTTAAAACATGTTGTATTGGAGATACAAGTTTCTTTGCTTGTATGGGAAGAACTTCGTTAAGTACTCCAAGGCTTAGTTGTTTATTTTCTGCGCTTGTAATTATACCAGCAATAGCAGTAAACATAAAAACGAGATTTACTTGAACTATATCTGACGAAAGAACAGATATTCCTGTAATAGTGGTTATGAGGCGAAAAAGAAGAGGACTCACAGCAAGCAATCCTAGAAGAAAAATTCCTACAATTTGTAAGGTTTTCTGCCTCATCAATTATTTTTTTCCACTTTCGAGTAGTTTACGAATATCATTATAGAGTTCTATATTAAATACACCCGGTACGGTTTTAGTGACAAGAATAAATTCGCGCGCAAAATCGGCTTTCCATTGGTTTGTCTGTGCAGCAGTAGGTCGTATAGCAATAACACCTTCCTGTGTCATTTTGTTCATGTAAGATAGCTCTGTCTCTTCAAGAGCTGCGTTAAGTCTCACTTTCATCTCTTGTACTGCTTTCATCATTGACACTTTGTGTTGCTCAGGAATTTGCTCCCATGCCTCGTTAGAAAGTAAAAAACCTGCCATTACCGGACTCAGCTTTGTATCCAACGCATAATGTATGGTCTTTGAAAGACCAGTAACATAGGCAAACATATGTACTCCAAAGAATCCTCTTACTCCACCGTTACTTTTTAATGCTTGTAAAAGTTTCGAGCCATGAATATCTTCTATAGTTAAACCTATTGTTCTAAATGTATCGCCAAGAATTGGGCTGTCGAGTCCAGCAGAGGCAATTTTAATTTTTTTAAGTTCATCAAGATTCGAAAAAGGATCTTTAGTATAGAAAGAGAGCCATCCTACATTTGTCCATGCAATGAGTTCAAACCCTGCTTCTTTCATGGGTTTTGTTAGTTTGCTTCCTAAGGTATCCAGTACTGAGTCTAGTTCTTTTTGGTTTTGAATAAGAAAGGGCAAAGATAATGTGTACACTGATGCCAACGGAGATAGTTCATGTAAACCGATGGTTGTAAAAATTGCTCCGTCTAGGGGAGCTTTTTGTCCAGGGCGAACGGAACGAAGTTTTTGAATAACACTTTTTTCTCCCCCAAGAGAATTTGTATCATAAAAGGTAACTTGAACCTGCCCACCAGTTATTTTAGACCATTTTTGCGCTAACAATCGTAATTCAATATCCCATGGGGAGCGGCTTGGTGCAATGGAGGCTATTTTTAACTGTATTTTATTTTGTGCAAAAATAGTAGTTGTAATAGTGCAAAATAAAATGAGCACACATAAAAGTCGTTTAGAATGCATAACTTACTCCAGTTCTAGAATAAAATTTGATTTATTATCTCGAAGCCAGAGTGCCTGACGGTGCGCTATAGTGAGAATAAGACGATTTTCTGGCTCGGATTCCGGGTCTATAGAAAGAGCTGTATCGATAGCAATATCAAAACCCTTGCTGTCTTGGGCAGGTATACATATAGATTTTGCATATCCAATATACACAGAAGGATTTTTACCATTAGAAATTTGAAGCGCTTTTTCATAACAGATTAGGGCTTTCTCTCTACTGCCCCCAAGAGTATCAGGGGCTGCTGCGTAAAAAGCCATAAGAACTTCATAAACTGCTCCATTATTATATGCGCCGTTCAGTTCTGCTGAGCGTTCGAGCATTGCAACTGAGGCTTCAAGTTTCTCAAGTAAGGAGGTATTTAAGGGGTCCAGAGCAAAAGCAGCTAGAGCTCCGGCTCCTGCCCAATACAGAGCCTCTGTATCTTTTATGGTACAGTTTGAAAGAACCTTTTTTCGCTCTGTAGTATCGGAATTTAAAAGGGCAGAAGTAAATCCTTTGTAGCGGTAGTTAAGAGCGGAAAGTACATAATTATTTCCTCTAAGATAGAGGTTTTGAGCTCGTTTGAATTCGTTGTTTTGAGTATCAAAGGCATCAGATGGTAATTGTTCAGCAGGACTTTGTATAAAGGCATTTGCGTACATTATATAAAGTTGTCCAGTCATAATGCCCAATTCGACGTGAGAAGGATTTTGAATTAAAACCATTTCATAAATTTTTAATGCTGCAGGAAAAAAATCTGCAACAAGTTGCGGATCATTTTCTCCTGTTATGGCTTCTAGAGGGTTTGGTCCTGGTTTCTTTATTTTTTTCGAGTGTGTCTCTGGAGCAAGTGCGTCTGCAACAGATGAATAAGCCATCTTTTGTATTGAACAAGAACTTACAAGAGCAACCAAGAAGCAAATAAAGAGAAGCCGCAATTTCACGCTTTTTTCAACTTGCTTTCTGTAATGAAATATTCATAGGCCGCAATAGTAGCATTGAGTATTGCAGCTTGAAGTTCACCTCTTCCTGTCCAATTATTTCCGTCCATTATGTACAGATTATTCAAAGTTCCTTGCAGGTCAGCTATTGTACATGATGCGTCATTTTCCATTCGGCGCTTAAGGCCCGTTAATTCTTCTTCGAACATTTCTGCATATGTTTGATCAATAATATTTGTTGTTTCTTTCATTTATGTTAATATACTGGTTTGTTTGGGTGTTTTCAAGTATACTTCTATCTTATGGAAGAGAATGAAATTCAAAGAGCTGTGGCTTTTGAGGAATTGTGCCTTGCTCTTGCACGTACCGACAATCCGGATCTTATTGCAGACTTTATGAAATGTTTGCTCACTCCTACTGAATTAGCAGGGGTTTCCTCACGTTGGGCATTAGTTCGAGAAATTGATAGTGGAACAACTCAAAGAGAAATAGCCCGCAAGCTTGGTTTAAGTTTATGCAAAATTACAAGAGGTTCTCGCGAATTAAAGAAGCCAGATTCTCCGTTCAAAAAAATGATTGATATTTCACAACAATAAAAGCGGAATAAGCATAAAAAAACCCTGCATTATTGCAGGGTTTTTTATTTGTTATTTAAAATGTTTTATTTTAAGAGGGCTGCAATATCGTTTCTCTGCCAACGAGACGCAATATCATAGGCAGTCTCACCTGCAATATTTTTCATGGTTCTATCAATTTTGGGTAGAGTAAGCAACTTTATAATTGTTTCTGCTTCTCCCATTCGTGCAGCGTAGTGTAAAAGACCGTCTCCTATTGTATCAGTTTTGTCTGAAGCCCATTCTGCAAGAAGAGGAACAAAACTTGTCTTTTTTGTTAGTGCAATTGTTACTGCAGATTCACCCATCGTATCGCTTGCAAATGGGTCAGCTCGTGCAGAAAGCAAAATCTGTGCACTTTCTAGTTGGTCTTTTCTAACAGCCTGTAAAAGGGCTGTTGACCCTGTTCTGTTTCGGTTATTAATAGGAAATTTTGCTGCTATAAGAGCTCTTAGTGTATTTGGTGAGCAATGTTCTTCTATAGCAATATGAAGAGGTGTGTTTCCATCTGAGTCTACCATATTTGTATCGTTTCCAATTACAGAAAGAACTGTTTCGCTTGATTTCTTAAAGGCAAGAGATAAAGGAGTGCGACCATACGAATCGCGTGCCATCGCATTTCCCCCAGCTTTTTGAATCAGGATAATCACTTCAGGTACTGAATACTCAACTGCTTCATGGTAGGCATTTCTTCCATACATATCCTGCATTACCGGAGAAGCCCCTTTTTCCAATAGCAATGTAACAGAATCTATCATTCCTGCACGTATAGCATCGGTTAAGGCTGTTTTTCCTGTTTCATCTGGAGCATTTATATCTGCTTCTGATGCAAGGAACATTATAAGGAACTTGTTGTTTCCAGTTCGTGCAGCTTCGTGCAATACTGTTTTTCCTGCAAGATTTCTCGCATTTATTAGTTTTTTTGCATTTGATCTCGTGTCGTAATTTATTAACGTTTCGGCTGCAAGCGGCGCTGACCAACGTATACACGCATGAAGAGCTGTATTACCTAAAAAATCTCTTGCATTAATATCTGCTTTCCGCTCTGAAATCTCTGCAAGCAAAGTACGTATTGTTTCTGCGGAATCTGCCTTTACCGCATTGAAAAGGGGTGTTTCGCCATTTGCATTTTTTGCATTAAGGTCTCCGCCCTTTTCATTAATAAGGGAAATAATAGGCGAAAGTTGCCATTCTGCTGCTAAATGAAGGGGAGTATTACCTGCTCCATCTGTAGAAAGAATAACATTAGAATTAAGAACCCAGTCCTGTCTTCCGCCCATACGTACCAAAGCTGCCTTCAGGGCAGATTCTCCAGATACGTTTGGATAAAAAACATCAGCGCCATGGGCTAAAAGTATTTCTCCAGAGGATCTGTCATTGTTTCTCACTGCAATGTGAAGAGGACTATCTCCATTTTTATCGCGAGCATTAATATCTGCTCTTTTTTCAATAAGATAATTAATGATGGTCGCATCAGCCTTATTTAAGACAGCAATATGAAGGGGTGTGCGTCCTTGGGAATCGCGAGTCTGAATATTTGAATCTATAATAACTGCCTTGATCATTTCGAGACTCGAAGTTATGGCCTTAGAAAGGGCTGTGTTATTATCAATATCTTCTGCATGAATGTCGGCGCCAAGTTGAACAAAAAGATTTGCTTGTATGAGCTGACTTCGCTCAATTGCAAGAGAAAGAGGTGTTATTCCCTTTTTGTTACGCTCGTTTATATCGGCCCCTGCTGTAATAAGCGCGCGAATAATATCTTCACTCATGCCTAAGCGTGCTGCGATATGAAGAGGAGTTTCACCGTAACTATCTTTTTTATTAGGGTTTGATTTTGCAGAAAGTAGGAGAGTAAATATTTGAGAGCGACTTGCAAGGGGCATAACCAAATGAAGAGGTGTATTCCCCGAAGAATCCATCTGATTTGGGTCTGCTCCGCTAGAAAGAAGTAGGCGCGTGCATTCTACATGACCGTTTCTTACCGCTTCATGTAAGGGTGTTGAACTTGAGCTGTCTTTTACATTGACGCTCACTTTTCTAGCAAGAAGATAAGAGACAAACCCTGTGTATCCATTTGCTGCTGCAATATGTAAGGGTGTTTTGCCTTCTTCAAAACGCATAGAAGGGTTTCTTTTAAGAATAGCTGTTTCAAAATATGAAAAATTACCACGTACTGGTTCTGCACCAGAAAGCAATAATTCTGCAGCAATACGGGCGCTCGCTTCTTTTAAAGGATCTTGATAGGCGAGAGAAAGAGGAGTATTTCCCAGACTATCTGCAAGAGATGCCCCAGTTCCTTTGGCAAGGATAGTTGTAACTGTTTGTTCATCAAGAAGGGCGACTGCATGGTGTAGTATTGTTTTCCCAGTAGTATCCTGCTGAAGAATTGTTTTTGGGCTAAGTATAGCCGCGACTGCATCTTTTCCCTGATTCATTGCAAGTTTATACACAGTTGCACCCGTAACGTTTGTCGTAAAAATAAAAGAGCCTGCTTCGGCAAGAATACGAACAGAATCTAAACAGCCAGCACTCACGGCTGCAGCCATGGCAGTGTCACCAGCTGAATCTTTTATTGTCAAATCGGCTTTCATTGCTACAAGAAATTGAACCATTTCAGCATCATTTCTTAAGGCCGCTATGTGCAAAAGACTTTGTCCCCGTGAATTTTTTTGATTCACTGCATCAGAGCTTGAAAAGCGTTTTTTAACTTCGTCTGTCTTTCCTTCGGAAATAAGATCGAGAAGCGTTCTTTCGGTTAAATCTTCTACCGGTTTTGCTCCACTTTGACAACTAGGTATCATAACTAAAACTGCTGCAAGCAGAATTATTCCAGCAAAAGCTGTAACACGACTACAAGTAGTGTTTTTTATTGTGTTTTGTTTCATTAAATAAACCTCTTTTACATAATCGACCGTTTAACCCAGTCAATTAAGTTGATTTAACTGGAAATGTCGTATAAATATTGATACAATAGAGATAATGAGAAAAAAATGTGATTTCATT
>DATFIA010000070.1:0-10533 GCA_035270545.1 Treponemataceae bacterium | reverse complement strand
TCCTTTATGCACTATTATTGCAGAAAGAACAGCCAGATATATTGATAATATGCTTTTCGAACATGTTTCTGACCGAGGTTTTAGGGCAAAATATCGAGAAGCCGGTGGCTTTTGTTCTATGCATGCTAAAAACCTTGAATCATATAGAGATGGTCTTGCTGTGGCCATTCTTGGCGTAGATATTCTTACAGATAAACTTGTCCCAATAAAAAAACGAAAAATCTCAAAACCTAAGGCATTGTGCCCTGCGTGTACAGAAACAGAGCGCATAGAAAGAGAATTCTTAGGATTTATTGCTGAATGCTTTGAAACATCTTTTACTTCTATTTTCACTGCCTCCGATGGTTTATGCTTGCCTCATTATTCTCGTATGATACAAGATGTGCGAAAAATACCTGCATGGATCGAAACGTTTCAAATTCAAAAATTTCAAAATCTTTTGACACGATCAAAAGATTTTATTGAATTTTCTGCTTGGGGCCGACAAAGTGATTTCGATCGGCTTTCAGCTGCAGATAAAATTGTATGGAAAGAACTCGCTCGAACTCTTCGAGGAAATGCAGATTAAGATAAAATAGATATCATTTACAGAAAATAAAAAAACCAGTACTATGTCCCGCGAGGAGAACTTTATTATGAAAAGATTTTTATTAACTGCAACATGTATTAGCTTTGCTGTCCTTATGGTGCTTTCTTGCGCTAAGAATGATTCATCTGTGGATAATTCTTTGAAGACTGTCATGACTAAAAAAGTTTTTGTCATGGGTCTCGACGATTCGTTCCCCCCAATGGGCTTTCGGAATGAAAACAATGAGATCGTAGGCTACGACGTTGACCTTGCTCGGGAAGTATCTCGAAGAATGGGCGTTGAACTTACCTTACAGCCAATAGACTGGAATGCCAAAGAACAAGAATTAAATACCGGTAAAATTGATTGTATATGGAACGGTTTTACCATTACACCAGAGAGAGCGAACGCACTAACTTTTACAAAACCATACGTAAAAAATGCTCAAGTTGTGGTTGTTCGTTCTAATTCTACTTTCAACACCCTTGCAGATCTTGCCGGTTATTCAGTTGGCCTTCAAGCAGGTTCTTCCGCATCCGATGCGCTAGATTCTTCGACTGAATTCAAGTCAAGCCTCAAAAGTGTTATAGAATTTAAGGATAATCTTACAGCTCTCATGGATCTTGAAATAAAAGGTGTAGAAGCTGTCATTATGGATCTTCTTGTTGCAAACGATAATATTAACCGATCTGGGAAGGCGTATCGAATTTTAGAAGAAAGTCTTACTCCAGAAGAATATGGTGTTGGATTTCGAAAAAATGATATTGCTCTTATGACCAAAGTTCAAGAAACACTTGAAGCAATGGCAGCAGATGGGACGGTTGCAACTATTGCAACTAAATGGTTTGGTGCTGATATTTCGATTATTGGAAAATAATTAATGATTAAAATGCTGGAAGCGATGCTTCAGGGCACGCTAGTGTCGTTCGAGATCTTTATTCTCACTCTGTTGTTTTCGCTTCCGCTAGCACTACCAATTGCTTTTGGCCGTATGTCCAACAAGAAGCCAGTAAGTGTGATCGTTAATGGTTATTTATTAGTGATGAGGGGAACCCCCCTCATTCTTCAACTTATATTCGTTTATTTTGCACCGTATTATCTGTTTGGTGTTTCCTATGATCGCTTTATTGCGGTTATAATTGCGTATGTAATAAATTATGCGGCCTATTTTGCAGAAATATATCGAGGAGGAATTGAATCTATTCCTCAAGGTCAATATGAAGCTGCAAAGGTTCTGGGTTTTACCCGCTCACAAACTTTCTTTCGTATTATTTTACCCCAAGTAATAAAGCGTATTATACCGTCTACAGCAAACGAAGTCATTACCCTTGTTAAAGATACAGCCCTTGCTCAAACTATTGGTGTTGCAGAACTATTCAGAGTTGCTCAAAATGCATCCGCGAGACAGTTTTCTACCATGCCAATCTTTATTGCAGGAATTTTTTATTTTCTCATGAATTGGGTTGTCTCGACAGGTTTTAGTCGACTTGAGAAAAAACTGACGTATTATCGCTAAGTTATTGAACACTGGAGAACGCTGACCATGGAAATAATTAAAATAGAGCATCTTTCAAAATCTTTTGGAACGCTTGAAGTTATTAAAGATATTTCATTTTCACTGTATCAAGGTGAGGTTCTCGCAATTATTGGTCCCTCAGGTTCAGGAAAATCCACCTTGCTTCGCTCAATTACGCATTTAGAAACCGTAACGGGAGGTTCAATAAGCGTCTGTGGTTCTGCAATGATTCAAGATGGCGTATATGCAAGTGCAGAAATTTTGCGCACGATTTGTTTGAAACTCGGATTAGTTTTTCAAAATTTTAATCTTTTCCCCCATTTTTCTGTTTTACGAAATATTAACGAAGCGCAAATTCACGTTTTACATCGCAGTGTAAAAGAGGCAAATACCAGATCTCTTACGCTTTTAGAAAAGATGGGTCTCTCGGATAAGTCCCACTCCTATCCTTATGAGCTTTCTGGCGGGCAACAACAACGTGTTTCGATAGCTCGGGCTCTCGCCCTTGACCCTGAGGTTTTATTTTTTGATGAGCCTACAAGTGCTTTAGATCCTGAGCTTACCGGGGATATTTTAAAAGTAATACGGGATCTTGCAAAAGAAAAAATGACCATGGTGATTGTTACCCATGAAATGAGTTTTGCTCGAGATGTTGCAGATCGTGTCATATTTATGGACTCAGGGTTTATTGTGGAAGAAGGCAAGGCTGAAGATTTAATTAATAATCCTAAAAATGATCGTACAAGAGCTTTTCTTAAACGTTTCTGCGACTAAGGTTTTCAATTATTAACTATCATTTTCATTCATATTTTTAAATGCAAACTGTTCGGCTTCTTCTTCACATAGTGCCTTACTGTAAATCCATCCTTGAATCTTATTACATTGCTGATTTTCGAGATATTTTAATTGAATTTCGGTTTCAACCCCTTCTGCAACTACTATCAACCCAAGTTTTTTTCCAATTTTTACTATGTTTCCTGTTAGTGTCGTATCTTTATCTGCATCAATAATACCATCAATAAATATTTTATCGATTTTTAAGCTTGTTATGGGCAGTTTTTCAAGATAACTCAACGAAGAGTATCCTTTTCCAAAATCATCAAGTGCAATTCCTATGCCCATCGAACGTAATTCGTTGAGATGAGTAAATACTACTGTTTGCGATTCTATAAGGATTGATTCTGTAATTTCAAGTTCTAATTTTGAGGGATTGAGTTCTGTTTCTTCTAGAATTTGAACAATTTTTGATACAAAATCTTCTTGTAAAAGTTGTACTATAGAAATATTTACTGCAATTGTGAGGTTAGGGAATCCTTGTGCATGCATTTTTCTTAAAAAAGTACAGGCTTGTTTGAGAACCCAGTTTCCTATGGGTATAATAAGATGCATTTCTTCAGCAATTGAAATAAATTTATCAGGAGAGATAAATCCTAAAATAGGATTATTCCATCGAATTAAGGCTTCATAGCTTGAAATTTTGTGCGTTTCAGTATGTATTTGAGGTTGATAAAATACTTTGAATTCATTATTTAAAAGAGCTCCATGGAGTTTTTCTCCAATAGTTACACGTTCGGTAATAGCCGCAAGCATACTATTATTAAAAAGTATTGCTCTATTTTTCCCTGATTTTTTTGACAGTGACATTGCTATATCTGCACATTTAAGAAGTTCTCCCGAATCTGCAGAATGAATTGGATATAAAGAAATTCCTATACTAATCGTACTATGTACAAGGGTGTTGTTAATGTGCAAGGGTTTTTTGAAAAGATCTATAATTTCTTCTGTTTTAATTTTAAGAAAGACTATTTCTTCAAAAGTAGTGAGAATAAGAAGTTCATCTCCACCTGTTCGGTATAGTTCATCGGGTGGTTGAATATGGCTCGATAAAATTCGGGCAGTTTCAATAATGACTTTATCTCCATATTCATGACCCATAGAATCATTTATGAGCTTTATATTATCAATATCAATATAAATAAGTGCTTTACCTTTGCTCGTTGAGTCATTAAGATAATCTGGAAGCCTTGTAAGAAGTTTTTGGCGGTTAGAAAGTCCGGTTAGTTGATCGTAGTACAGGAGCATTTTTAACTCGTTTCTATTTTCTATAATAACTTGTTCATTATCGCTAATTTTAGTTATGTGGGGTGCAATGAGGTTGTAAATAAAAATAGAGCTAATTAATACAAAGACGATACCTTTGGCAATTTCAAAATACGGTATTTTTTGTGAATCTGTTATAAAATGAGCTAAGAGATAGTCTGTTGATAAAATCCAAATAAGTCCAAAAATAAAGTAGATTAAAGTTATTTTTAGAGTAATTTTCCATATTGGTTTTCGTTCAGTAACCAGAAAAAAGCTCTGGTTTTTTGTATCCTTCTTTTTCATAAACTTAAAGTATACTACAAATTATATTTTATGTTGAGGTTTTATGCGAGTATTGACGATTTTTCCCTTTTCAGGTATACATATAGTTCTTATTGTACTGTGTAAATTATGGGCGAATGTTCCCAGGAGGATATAATGAGCGTAAAAATTAGACTTAAAAAATTCGGTAGTAAGGCACGTCCTTTTTACCGTATCGTAGTTCAGGATTCTCGCGAACCGCGAGATGGACGCACCATTGAAGAATTGGGAATTTATCACCCAATTGAAGCAGAAGAAAAACAAGTTTTTTTTGATGCAGAAAAGGTTCGCAAATGGCTTGATAATGGCGCTCAGCCATCAGACACCGTTCGTGGACTCTTAAATCGTAAAAATTTCGCCCTGTAAGATACGGGAAAGGCACCGAGCGTGGAAAAAGATTTGGTAGAATATATCGCTAAATCCCTAGTCGACGATCCCGGTGCGGTAACGGTCAATGAGGTGGAAGGCGAAAAAGCTACCATTCTCGAACTCCGTGTCGCGCCAGATGATATTGGAAAGGTGATTGGTAAGTATGGACGCATTGCGAAAGCTATGAGAACAGTACTTAGCGCATCTTCTGGTAAGTCAGGAAAGAGGGTTTCTCTGGAAATTCTTGACTGATGGATCGGCTTGTAACAGGGTTTGTTCGTTCATCTCATGGGTTGGACGGATTTGTTCGAGTTGAAAGTTCTTCTGGTGAGGTCTCTCATTTTGCAGATCTCGAAGAAGTTGTCTTAAGAACAGGTGGACTTGGAGGATCTGAAAAGCTCTATACAATAGAGACTATTGAAGGTAATTCACAATGTTTGCTTATTAAATTTAAGGGTATTGATACTCCAGAAGCAGCGAAAAATCTTGCTGGTTCGGAATTGTTGGTGCCACGCGACAAGGCTTGTCAGCTTAATGCTGGTGAGTACTATGTCACAGATCTTTGTCAGTGTACTCTTGTGTATAAAAACACCCCATTGGGTACAATTACCAGTGTAATGGAAGGCGGAGCGAATGACCTACTCGAGGTTACTCTCTTCGAGGGCTCTGTTCCAGAAAAGGCAAAATCGGCAAAAGAAACCGATAACACTGTAAAAAGCAATAAGCCGTCTGGAAAACAGGTGCGTTTGGTACCACTCAGTAATGAGTTTGTCGGAAAGATTGATCTTAAGACCCAAACCATCGAGCTGATGCACCGCTGGATTCTGGATTAATTCCATGCAATTCCATGTGCTGACCTTATTCCCCGAAATACCGAAAGCTTTTTTCGAAAGCTCGATTATGGCTAAAGCGGTACAAAAAGGAATTATTGCCTACAACTTGGTAAACATCCGCGATTTTGCCTTTAATAAGCATAAGTCTTGTGATGATAAACCCTATGGAGCTGTCAATGACAAGCATGTTCCAGGTATGCTTATGCTGCCAGAACCGCTTGCTTGTGCTCTTGAATCTGTCGGAGTGTATTCTAAATTTGATACAGTCCATGTAAGATTGGAAAATCGGCCTCGAGTCATTTATGTGACTCCCTCCGGCGTTCCCCTTACACAGAATCTTGCAGCAGAGCTTTCACGAGAAACAGAGCTAGTTTTTGTGTGCGGTCGATACGAAGGTATAGATCAACGTATAATAGATGGCTATGTTGATAATGAAATCTCTATTGGTGATTATGTAATGTCTTCAGGTGAACTGGCGGCAACAGTGATTATCGATACAGTGTATAGACTTATTGATGGTGTGATTTCAAGTGAATCTCTTGAAGAAGAAAGTTTTTCAGGGAATTTGCTTGAATATCCTCAATACACAAGACCTGAAATATTTCGGAATGAAAAAGTTCCGGAGGTGCTTCTTTCGGGGCATCATGAAAACATACGACGCTGGCGTTTACGGAAACGTATCGAGAAAACGCTTAGAGTCAGACCCGACCTTATTCAAAGGGGGAGGGCTTCTTCTACCTTTACCAAGGAAGAAGAAAAGATTATTAAGGAGCTGCAAAATGGGAATGGAATTAATCCGCACAATTGAAGAAGGACAAAAAAAAGCTGAAGTACCTGCATTCAAAGTTGGAGATACTGTTAAAGTTCACTTTAAGATTATTGAAGGTAAAACAGAACGTGTCCAGGTTTATGAAGGCTTGGTTATTTGCTTTAAAAGCAGCGGTATTGGTAGAACTTTTACTGTACGTAAGAACTCCTATGGAGTTGGTGTAGAGAGAATTTTTCCTCTTCACTCACCCCGTATTGCAAATGTTGAACTTGTACGTCCTGGAAAAGTACGTCGTGCCAAACTCTTTTATATTCGAGAGAAGATTGGTAAGGCTGCTAAGATTAAAACTCTTATCGTTAAAAAACATCCTGCTAAATAATATGAAAATAAAAGCCGTTCCCTTGGGTTCGGCTTTTTTATTTTCAAGACAATACTAATCATGATCAGAAATGAACCTTCAATCACCCTTCTTTCAGGAATAAATTCTTCATCCACTATCTTTTCATTTAAATCTGGAGAAATTGTAAGCGCAGAAGTTATTGGAAGTGATTCTTCTGGAAAGCTTCTTCTTAAGATTGCAGGAAAAACAATTGCTGCTACAGGAATAAAACATTTTCAAAGCGGTGATATTTTTCAGGCAAAAGTTCTTGTCTCTGGCTCTACTATCTTCTTACAGCCCTTATCTAATTTATTACATTCACCTTCATCACTTGTTACACAATTAGGTTTACCTGATACTCCAATACATATTTTTTTGGTAAATCTTTTACAAAGTATGCAAATTCGTTTAATTCCAGAAAAAATTCAATACCTTGCTCGTATTTCATCTAAATTTCATGGTAAAGAAAAAGAGGCTGCTACTGCTGCTGCTATTTTAGAAGAAAGAGGTATAGAATTATCTGAAAAAAATATCGCTATTTATATTTCTGCACTCGAAGGTCGACTTTTAGAAGAAGATAGGGATTTTATCGCATATGTAAATAGAAAATCTGGTGTAACTCGACATTGGATTGTACTACCTTTTGAAAAAACTATAGCAACAATTGAATGTTGTGGTTCTGTGAGCTTTCTTCTTGACCTTTCGTCGTCTAAAACAATAGAAGCATGTATATTACTTACTACAGACCGACAACATTGGAGTTTTACCTTAACCGAAACAAACTGTGTTTGTAATACTGATCCTTTATTTAATCCTGTTTCTACCGATAAATTTACTGTATACCTAAAAGAAATTTTAGTAAAATTTAATATTGTAGATGTTATTTTTCAGTCTTTAGATGTTAAATTTAAATCAAAAGGGGTTGATGTAGAGGTATGAGTGCATTAGGCTTAAATCAAAGGAAAAAAAAGGCTGTTGCCCTAGTATATGATCCTAAATACGAAGCCCCTGTAATAATTGCTAAAGGCTTAAATCTTACTGCGAAATCTATAATAGATCTTGCTTTGGAACATGGAATTCCAATAATAGAAGATGAGCCTTTAGCCGGACTTTTAACAGAAGCCGATATAGGAACGTGTATTCCCGAAACAACTTGGCATGCTGTTGCTTCAATTTTCGCCTTTTTAGAAAAAGGTATTTTAGAAAAATGGTTTTAATAAAGTTTGAATAATATTGAGGAAATCATGTTAAAAAAAGTGTTTCGAAATGAATTAGCGGAGGATATGCGCTTTTCAGCTCCTGTTTTTTTCGACGATGGTGAGAATATGCTTGCAAGTAAGGGTATTCCATTAAAAAAAAGAGAATTAGATGTACTCGATCGTTGGAAAATTCCCTTTGTTCTTACAGCTGGTGAAGTGCTTCATGGTGATCCTAGTGATGATGAAGATTTTTTAGAAGATGTAGAAACTCTTGAAGAACTTGATGAACTGGAAGAATTAGATGAACTTGAGGAATCCGAATCGTCAGATATTCATTCAAACCCTAAAGGTCCTTCTTCACAAAAAATGAACACTTCTTTAAAAGAAGTTTCAAGTTTAGATGAACTTGAGTTTACTAGTGAACAGATTTTAAAATTACCGTCAGTACTTGAAAATGGAGAGCTTTATAAAAAATATCAATTTTTAATAGAATCTCTTGATAGTATTTTCAATGATATTTCTAAAAAAAATGAAATAAAGACCCGCTCAATTGATCGTATTGTAAGCGATTTGTTTTCAATAATTCAGTCTGATCGTTCTGGAATTGTAGGATTTATCTTAGGTGGCGAAATTCTAGAAATGGAAGTTGCAAAAAATTCCGTGAATACTGCAATACTTTCTATTATTATTGGTGAGCACTTGGATTTACCGCGTCATAGATTATTACAGATTGCAACAGGTGCTTTACTTCATGATGTTGGAATGTTAAAAATTCCTGACTCAATAGTAAACAAAGAAGGTAAACTCGATGAGAGTGAAACGCAAACGATGCGCTCTCATACTTTTTATGGTTATAAAATGATAGTTAATGAACTTATGTATGCCGATGAAGTAGGTAAGGCTGCAGCACAGCACCATGAACGCTGGGATGGTGAAGGCTACCCAAGTCGATTAAGTGGTAATAACATTGATATAGGTGCTCGGATTATTTCTGTTGCGGATGCCTTTGAAGCCATGGTTTCACCAAAATCTTGGAGGAATTCAATGGTAGGGTATCAAGCTATGAAAAATTTACTTTCAGATAATGCTCGCCGTTTCGATCCTGATATTATAAAAGCAATGATTCAGAGCATGGGAATATATCCTGTGGGTTCCATAGTTCTTATGAATAATTCAGTAATTGCTAGAGTTGTTGAAAGTCATAAAGAAGCTCCTTTACGGCCAAAAATTCAAGTTTTAATTGATGAATTTGGAAAACCCTTTACTCAAAATGAAGGTGAAGTAATTAGCCTTTTGGATAATAGGAATATATTCATTGCACGGGCTATTGATTCTTCAGAGTATAAAAAAATAAGTTGAAACCAAATACAGATTCTTCTAAAGACCCCCGAAGAAAAATTGGCATGTCTGGAGAAGAGTTTGTATCGAATTGGTTAATATCAAATGGATTAACGCTTGTCGAACGTAACTGGAGGACAAGACGAGGTGAAATTGATATAATAGTCTTGGATTCACAGGTAATTGTATTTGTAGAAGTTAAAACTTGGCCTCATGGGCAGTTTTTTGATCTAGAATTGGTAATAGATTTTCACAAACGTAAAAGAATGGTTGAAACGGCTAAATGTTTCCTCCACACACATCGACAATATAATGGAATGTATGTTCGGTTTGATGTAATTCTGTTAACAAAGGATCCTTCTAGGGTTTCTGTTCCCAGTATTCATCACTTTAAAGATGCCTTTTCGGAGTGTGAGTAATGAAGAAAAAAATTGAACCCAATACCCTACGAATCCTCGAATTAAAAGAAAAGATTAAAGATGAAGGGTATATTCAGGGAGCAATTCAAAGAATAGCCCTCGTTTTAAGCGATAGAATTTTAGATGTGAAGGATAAAAGATATGAGCGACTTTAATGAAGGTTCAAGACGACGTGATAGACATAGAAAAAACAAGGGTAGAGATGTTCGCCCAGGAGATGCAAGTACAGGTTCCTTAGGTCAACAATCTCTTTCAGGAACCCCCTCTAGACAAAAAAATGTTGTTAAAACACCTCCACGAGCAAGAGAATTACCTAGAGAGCGTAAAGAGGAACTTCCTCCTTTACCAAAGCTTCCTACCCCTCTTTGCATTAAATGTGGTCTTCCTATTCAAGATATAACATCGGCACTTTCAGATAAAAAGAATAAAGAAGCGATGCATTTTGATTGTGTACTTGAGTTTTTAAGAAATTCTGAAAATATTGAAGATGGTCAAAAAATAGCCTATATTGGCCAAGGACGCTTTGCAGTAATTGTGTATGAAAACCCACAAGATACTAAAACTTTTAAAATTGTGAGAATTATTGAATGGGAAGGTCGTGAGGCTAAAGCGCAATGGCGCGAAGATATAGCCGACCGATTTAGTCAAGTTAGATAATATATAAAAAAAGCGCCGAGATCTTTAGATCTCGGCGCTTTTTTTTAACTTATCTTTTTTTGATGGTATCAAAACCGCAGAAG
>DATFIA010000069.1:0-2765 GCA_035270545.1 Treponemataceae bacterium | reverse complement strand
CTCCAGACTACCGAATAGCCACCAAAGCCCAAAGCTGTTGGTAATAAGCCTGCAATTGTTGTTACAGAAGTAAGAATAATTGGACGAAGTCTTGTTGCAGCCGCTTCTATAACAGCTTCTTTAACTGCTAAGCCTTCCTTTCGGCGCGTATTAATAAAATCTATTAATACAATTGTGTCGTTAACCGAAATTCCTGCCAGAGCGACTCCTGCATATAAAACTGTTGTTGAAAAAGGGGTACCTGAAAGAGTTAAATAGAAAATAACTCCTGCGAAGGCCATTGGAATTGAAAGTAAGATAATAAATGGCTGTGTATAGGATTTAAACTGGGCGCCAAGAACAGCATAAATAAGGAAAAGACCTAAGAGAAAGACTCGCAATATCTGAACGAGTAAATTAGCGAAATCTGAAAACTCTCCACCTAACACAAGGTCCACTCCAGGGTTTTGTGGTGAAAATTCAGTATTAAACCAATTTTTTATTGCAGTATTAATAGACGGTACATTTTTTTTATCTCGAGCTTCTGCAGAAATACTCACCTCTCTCTTTCCATCTACACGCTTTATGCTTGCAAGACCCTCATCTAGTTCTAAAGAACAAACAGAAGAAAAAGGAACGAGCTTTCCTGTAGGAGAAGGTATTTTTAAACCCATTAAACTTTCTATAGACGCTGAGGAATCGGAGTTTGCATAACGAACAACCACATCTATTTCATTATTGTTTACAAAAAGAGAACCAGCTGGAATTCCGTCGAGCATTCCGCGAATAAAAAGACCAATTGAGGAAACACTCAAGCCATAGGCGGCAGCACGCTCTTCATTAATTCTAATTCGTAGTTCAGGTGTTCCCGCTTCTAAGGTATCTTCAATATTAAATAATTCAGGATACTTCGCTAACTGCGCTTGAATTCCTTCACTTGCTAGGCTAAGAGCGTTATAATCGTCACCTCTAAGCCTAAAACCGATAGGTGCGCTGGTGGGAGGACCTGACTGAGCCTTGCGAAACAAGACATTTTCCACACCTGGAATATCGCGCATCATAGTTTGGGTTTCATCCATAATAGCTGTAATGGATCGCTTTCGCCCTTCATTTTTTTCGGCTAAATCTACAATTATTTCTGCCTTATTCCCCGCGCCCTTTCCTATTGTAGAAACAATATGCACTATTTCACCATTGCCTCTGAGTGGCAAAAGACGGTTTTCAAATTCTTTTACAATTCGAGTCGTTTCTACTTTGTTTGCCCCATTAGGCATCTCTATATCAATATAAAAAAGGGTGTAATCTTCTGCAGAAAAAAGATCTACCCGAATAAAGGCTAGAGTACTAAAAATGGAAATGACAATAACGGCAAATACAGCAATTGTCCATCCCCGTTTTTCATATAAAAAGGTAGAAATTTTTTCAAATTTGGGTTTAATTTTATCGAAAAAATCTTGCCTTATTGCTTTATTTCCACCTGGCCAATGAACTAAATGGGAAGGAATAAAAAAGAGAGCCTCAATAGTAGAGACGGCAAGAGAAACCGTAACGACTAAAGGGATAACCCTCAAAAATTTACCAATTGTTCCCGGTAAAAGCATTAAAGGTAAAAAGGCAGCCATTGTAGTAAGAGAGGCGGCTATAATTGGCCATAACACCTCATTTGTTCCATTAATTGCTGCACTTTTACTATCTTGACCTAATTGCCGCAGCCTCAGTGCGTTCTCGGTAATAACGATTGCATGGTCAACTATCATTCCTAAAACAAGAACAAGACCAAACAAGGTATTCGAGTTAAGTGTCTCACCCAAGGCTTCTAGAATAATAAAGGTAATAGCAAAGGTAACTGGAATACCAAAGGCTGTCATAAGTGCATTTCGAATTCCAACAAAGAAAAAGAGAATAACAACTAAAAGAAATAAACCTTGAGCGGCATTTGTTATTAAAACATTTATAGAATCTCGAATCTGTATAGTTGAATCATTTAAAAGGGTAAGATTTACACCCTCTGGAATTACGAGTTTCGAATCGGAAACCAAAGCGGTTATACCGTCGACAATACTAATAGCGTCCCCTTGAGGAACCTTAGTAACGCGAAGAACAAGCCCGTCTTCTCCATTAAAACGAACATCGCTTGAGCCACTCTCATAGACTTCACGCACCAGACCTAAGTCTCCAACTTGTAAAATAGAACCATTTGCTCCGGTTCTCCTTACAATAACCTTATCAAAATCATCTACCCCCTGAAGGTTTCCAACCGTTCGTAAAAGAAACTCACGAGTGGCGGTTTCTATAGTTCCTCCGGGGATGGAGACGTTTTTTTGCTGAACAGCGCGCACAACGTCGTTTAAAGAAACACCGAGCGTTTCGAGTTTATCTCTGTCTGCTTCAACTACAATTTTATGCTCCCGGGCCCCTACAGCAGTAACCGAAGAGACGTCGGATAATTCGAGTATTTTGTCACGTAATAACGAAGCAGTTCGCTCTAAAGTCTCATAGGGAACAGATCCTGTAAGACTAATTTCTATAACAGGAAGAAAATCGTTGGATGAAAAGTCGCTTATTGAACCTTTTAATGTTCCATCGGGTAATTTTACGCCGGAAAATCGAGTTCCAACATCTTGAAAAAGACGCTCAAATTGTGAAGAGGTAATTCCGTCGTCGAACTCAACTCGGACAATAGAAAAGCCGTCGCCTGTAACGCTCGATATTTGTTTTAGTTTGTCGAGGCCCTGCATTTCTTGCTCAATCTTTCTTGTCACAGAGCGCTCAATATCATCTGCAGT
>DATFIA010000068.1:0-9339 GCA_035270545.1 Treponemataceae bacterium | reverse complement strand
GTATCACACCTTTCGAAAACCTTTTCGAATTACTAATAAGACTCTAAGGGAGGGGCAAAAGAGCCATGCTGATATGGTTAACTTACTCGCCACCCCTGATGCTCGAGCGGCATATGAGGAATTGTATACTCGACGTCACATATGGGCTCATCAAAAACTCAAGGCAGAATGGATGGAAGATATATGGCAGATGAAAAAAAAGAATCCCCCAATAATTAATTTCAAAACGGGAAAAGTAAAAATCCGCGGCCAGCCAGGAGAAGGGTGGGTGGCACTTCATTTGACTGCATAAAGAAGAGTTTGCTTCAACAATTTTGGCAGCAGTTATTAAAACTTACCGAATAAACCCTTTGAACCAGCTTTAATCCAGCGAGTAACAGTTCGCTCTGAACCATAAGACAAGATTCGCTCTACTGTCCAACTCAAAACATCTTCTTTCTCATTGTCTTCAATTTTTATTAACATAGACTGAAGAGAAAGAAGTCCCGTAGACGCAAAGTCTTTCGTTATTTCATCTGCAAGACGAATAAAAGCAGATTCTATCATCCCTGCAACCAAGAATGAAGAAGCAGTATCTACTGGCTTCAATATAAAAACGAGCCGTCCAGCACCTTTCTCACGATAACACTTTGCAATTTCTGAAACTAAAAGATATAGACCGCGAATATATTCATCAATCAAAGAAGCAGTCTCGGCAGTAAAAGCAACATAACTGGCTGAATCTTTCTTATTAGCAAGGATTGTGCGAATCAGATCTGGGCCATCGAGCACAAAGACAGATTGGCTCTTACCTTCGCTACGATTCTTTAGAGCTACAACAATAGTTCGTGCAGACAAAGCCGAAGGTCTATTCCAGACCAGCATAGCATGAGACGAATCTGAAACTGCTGTCTCATTAGTACCATTCATTTGCTCAGGAGGAACCAATAAAAATACTGAAGCCCCACGGGCCCGCAAGGAAACAGAAAGATCACAGGCAAAAGAAGAATTATCACACACCAAAACAGTTTGATTCATATCTAAAAAGTATACCGGTAAAGGGCGCTATAAAACAAGCAACTTTGAAAGAACCTTATCCATCTCTTCTACAGTATAGGGTTTTTGAATAAAACCCTTAAATCCAAACCTATCAAAATGAGCCATTACAGGGTCGTCAGAGTAACCAGAGGAAACAAAAAGGGTCGCATGTGGATCTATTTTAAGAATTTCTTTTGCACAGTCAGACCCACTCATTCCCTTTGGAACAACCTGGTCTAATATACAAAAAGAAAAGGGTTCTTTAGTTGGGTAGGCTTCTGCAAATATACTTAACGCTTCTCCTCCAGTTATCGCACATGTTACAGAATAACCGAGACTCGAGAGTATGAGTGCTGCTGTTTCTAAAACCATAGAGTCGTCGTCCATTAGTAAAACTTTTTTTCCACTTGAACTTGGCAAGGAAATATCTTCAGACGTTACTACTTCTACCTGTGGCGTAAAGGGTTCTGTTTTTAAGCTGTTTAAATTTTCTACATCAGATTTTACAGAATCAATTAATGCGGGAAGATATAAAGTGAAGGTCGCACCTTCTCCCTCAACAGAATCAACTAATATAGTTCCTCCGTGATTTTGTACTACAGAATAAACAATAGACAAACCCATTCCTGTTCCTTTTTCTTTCGTTGTAAAAAAAGGATCAAAAAGATGTGGTTTAACTGAATCTGGAATTCCGGGACCCTTATCTGTTATTTTAACCTCGACATACAAACCAGCCGGCAAAGGAAGAGAATCAATACTTTGAGATCGACGTCGTGCTACTAAAGTCGTCATATCTGAATTTCGAGCAGTTATCTGAATTATTCCTTTTTTATCCATTGCTTCAACTGCATTTACTACAAGATTTGAAATTATTTGACCAATTTGTATTCTATCTGCTTGAATATGCCAAATATCTTTTGCAATATCGAAAGAACAAGAAACTGATGAATCTGAAACGCCAAGCATTGCCGATTCTACAAGTAAGGGACGAATTTCGCAGATTGAAAGAACAGGTGCTCCTCCCCGTGAAAAAGCCAAAAGCTGGCGGGTTAACTCACGAGCTCGCAAACAAGCTTTTTCTGCTTTATCTAAAGGATTTAAGCTATGTGCGTCTTTTATTCTCATTTTTGCTATGCCAATTTGACCCAATATTACTGCGAGAATATTATTAAAATCGTGAGCAATTCCGCCAGCAAGAACACCTATTGTTTCAACTTTTTGTCTGCGCGCTAACGCTTCACGCATCTGCTCATGTAAGGTAACATCTGTTATAGAAAGAAGCATGCGTCTGCTATTATTTAAATCAAATGACACCGCAGACATGCGGCATTTTCTTTTTTTTCGGCCAACTTGTGTAATTGTTCCCTGAAATTCGGAAACAGAACCCTCCATATTTAGTTTTTCTATAAAAACATCAGGATCCATTTCTCCCACAGAAATTCCTGTTTCAAAAAGATTAACGCCAATTAAATTTTCTGCGCTTGTTTCAAGAATTTCTTCAATAGCAGGGTTTGCATCGGTTATACAATGAGTGTCGAGATCTACTATTAATATTCCAGACGGGTTGAAAACAAACAACCGAGAAAATTTACTTTCAGAAAGAGATAAGCCGCGCGCAGCATATTCTCTATCTGATATTTCTTTCATAAGTTGTCTTGTAATACGCATATCTGTTGCCGAGAGAATATAACCGGTTATACGCAATCGTAAATCTTGCAATGCAATAACCCGTAAATCTACAGGAACCTCTTCCCCTCTATCTGTTGAAAGCCAAGCATCAATGGATGGACTTCTTATAGAACTCGTTCCACTGTCTAACCATTTATATCTATCAAGCCAGGAAGCACGTTTCGTCTGCGATAAATCGGGGTGAATAAGAATAGTTTCTATGCCATTACCATAAACCTTTGAACTCGTATAACCGGTAATTTGAAAAGCCCGTCGATTCATGCGAACAATACGCCCTGTCACATCCAAAATAAACACAATATCAAAAATATTATCTATAACAACTAAATTCTCCTGACCAGTAAGCTGATTAAATATTTTTAAGTGGTTTACGACAAAATGAATGACGAGAAACCAAAGAGATAAAATCCAAAAAATGCCTGTAAGAGCATTAAAAGCGCATACAGCAAAACCAATTCCAAAGGTAAAAAAAACAATGAACAACCATTCCCCATCCCGTCTTGCTCTTTCATCGGTGGCGGAACGTATCCAATTTACAAGATACCAAAAAGAAAGAACTGCAATGACTAATACCCCACTCGCAATCAATAGAGCCAAACCAATAGGACGAGGAATAATAATTGATATAATTGCCAATAAAATTGGTAAGAAATAAGATAAACAAAAGAATCGAGACCTTCGAACGGAAGTGACATCTATAATAAAAGACATATACAATAGCCCAGCGAACCAACAACAAAAAGAGAAAAAAGCATAGGTTACATTATTTGAAGGAATAACTCCAATGCTATATAAGGGGAAGATACCAATGCAGAGGGCAATAGAGAGACCAAGAAATCCAAGTCGATAATGAACTGAGATTTTTCGCGGTTGTAACAAAGAAACAAGTGAAGACAGAATTAAGACTAAAAGACTACAAATAATACTAAACATAAACCATGAAGTCATAAACACCCTCTGATTGACTGGAATCGAACCTTTCGGTATTCTTCAATAATGAAAATTTGGATAAAATACCTTGTCGGTATTTGTATAGGTATAGCATTCGCTCTGATTGCACCCTCACAAAACGAAGTAATATCTCAAGCTGTTACCGTTTTATCTTCCTTGACTATTCAATTTGGAAGATATTCCCTTTATCCTGTACTATTTTTTAGCTTTACAATTGCAGTATATGAACTCAGGGAAAGCAAAAATCTTTTTCGCCTTGGAATTTCAACAACTGGAATTATTATTATATCTACAATATTACTTGCCGTCACGGGTTTGTTAACAGTTCTAATACGAAACCCATCCCGAATTCCTATATTTGTTGAAGGAACACGTGAAATTGAAAAAATTGGAATAATAGAGACCCTTAGCCAAATGTTTCCATCCAGTGCCTTTGAAGCGTTTACAAACGGACTTTTTATTCTGCCCTTATGTATTTTTGCCGGATTTGCTGGAGCTGGTTGCACTGTAGACAAAAATGCCTCAAAACCAACGCTTACTCTTTTTGACTCTCTTTCCCGCGTTTCTTATGCAGTTATGACCTTTTTTGTTGACATTATTTCTGTGGGAATGATCGCACTTGCGGTAAACTGGATGTTCCAATTCAGTGACATGCTTGCATCAAAAGTATATCTCGATTTAATTTTTTTACTTGTCTTTGATTTTTTTCTTATTGCGCTGGTTATTTATCCACTTATAATTCGATTAACCTGTGGTAAGGTAAACCCTTACCGCGTTCTCTATGCCGGCTTTGCACCAATACTTGCAGCCTTTTTTTCAGGTGACGCCACAATGACTCTTCCAGTCCTTTTAAGACACGCAAACGAAAGTGTTGGTATTCGGCGAAGAATATCTTCTGTTACCATGCCCATGTTTTCAATTTTTGCGCATGGAGGAACAGCTTTAACCGTTACTATTAGTTTTATAGTAATCCTAAAGTCTTATTCCAGTCTTGGAATTGCAATGGGTGATATGGTCTGGCTATTAAGCATCTCCATACTACTTTCTTTTCTACTTGGAAGATTTCCTTCTGGGGGCGCATTTATAACTCTTGCAACAGTATGTGCAATATATGGCCGTGGGTTTGAAACAGGATATCTTATCCTAAAACCAGCAGCTTTTTTTATTGGCTCTATTTCTGCAGCAATAGATGCTCTTACTGCAATTATGGGAACATTTATAGTCGCTAAACGAAGAGATTCATTAAACCATCGAGATTTGCGCTTCTTTATCTAAGACAAACAGGCTATCTTGAAGGGATATGTACTATTTCACGGGGTTTAGAGCCATTAGCCGGCCCCACAATCCCTCTTGCTTCCATTTCTTCAACTAGTCTAGCAGCCCTGTTATATCCTATTTTTAGGCGGCGCTGAATATAGGACGCAGATGCCTTGCCGGCAAGCAGTACAATTTCAAGCGCCTTCTCATACAGTGGATCGTCGCCATCTGAAAAAAGAGACGAATCTATTACACCATCTTCATCATCTTCAACAAAAATTTCATCATCTATATATTCAGGCTCTCCAAGCGTTTTCACATGCTCAACAACCCTCTCAACTTCTTCTTCGGAAACAAAAGCTCCTTGAATACGAACAGGAAAGGGATCTGTCGCACTCGCATACAGCATATCACCGCGACCAAGAAGTTTTTCAGCCCCTACCTGGTCAATAATAATTCTACTATCCATTTTTGAAGCAACCATAAATGCAATTCGAGTGGGAATATTTGCCTTAATAAGACCGGTAATTACATCTATAGAGGGTCTTTGCGTTGCTAAAACCAGATGCAATCCTACGGCACGGCTCATAGCACACAAACGGGCAACAGTAGATTCGAGTTCTTTTCCTGTAGTTGCCATAAGGTCTGCAAATTCATCTATTATGACTACTAAATAGGGAAGTTTTTCTGTGGCTATATCTCGCTCTTTAATGCGGCGATTATAGCTTTTTATATCTCGTACACCCATTCCATCGAGCAGGGCATAACGCCTTTCCATTTCACACAAGCAATACTGCAAAGCTTGAAATGCTTTTTTTGGCTCAGTAATTACTGGAGACAATAAATGGGCAATATCATTGTATAGTTTGAGCTCCACTATTTTTGGATCGATAAGCAAAAGTTTCACGTCTTCTGGAGATCGTTTATATAAAATAGAAAGAATAATTGAGTTAACACAAACAGATTTTCCCGAACCAGTAGCTCCTGCAATGAGAAGGTGAGGAGTTGCAGCTAAATCGAGAAATTGTGCTTCACCCGAAATATCCTTACCTAAAACAACTGGAATTTCCATTTTTTTAGATGCAGGAGTATCGGTTTCAATAAGTTCCCTAAAACTTACAATAGAACGTTTTAAATTTGGAACTTCTATACCAACAGCATGCTTTCCGGGAATTGGAGCAACAATACGAACACTTGAGGCGGCAAGCCTGAGCGCAATATTATCTTGCAAACCCACTATTTTTGAAAGTTTAACTCCAGGAGCTGGTAGAATTTCAAACATAGTAATTACTGGACCTTTTCGGATTCCAGTAACATCGGCTTGAATTCTAAATTCATTCAAAGTTTCTTTCAGAGCTGCTGCAGCGCGTCGAGTTGTGTCATCTACAATCCAATATTCGCCGTCAGGATACGAAGTTAGTATATCGAAAGGAACAGAATATGCACGCGAGGTGCGCTTCCAGCTTATTGCAGGAGATGCATCTAAAAAAGCAGGATCTGCGGAGACGTGAATTGCAGGAGGGAAACTGAGCACCTCTGGCAGTTTAATCTCACTCACTTCGTCAATCTCGTCGTCAATCTCGTCGTCGATTTCATCATCAATTTCGTCTAAATCTTCTTCATCAATTTCGTCGTCGATTCCATCCAAGTCTTCTTCATCAAGATCTGAATCTATATCAAATTCGATATCTTCCATTGGTAATAATTCTTCAATTTCATTCAAGTCTGAAGAGAAAATTACTTCTATGGGTGCCTCAACTTTATGAAATTCAACATAGGAGGGTTCTATAGATGGAGCAATTTCATTATATATTGGCGTTGTGTCAAAGTGGACATGCTCAACCTTTGAGTCAACTTCAAATTCTGTCTCTCCCTCTATTCCCGCATCTGCCTCAGCTTCTTCTATTGTTTTTTCAGAATAATCTGCAGTAACAGAAGTAAACTCAAAGGGGTCATCTATTTCGGTTTGACTAAGTTTCTCGCTCACATTAGAACTTTCTCTATCAGTTATATTTTCATCATCAGTTATGCTTTGATCATCAGTAAAGTTTTCCGAATCTGTTTTATTTTCTGTATTATTTTCAAAAATAGGTTTCTCAGTTATAGAATTTCGGTTTTTTCTTTTACTCAAGATATCTGAAAGATATAAAGCAAGTACTAATTCAGCAAAAAGCAACAGAACAGTAAAAACAACTATTCCAAATCGAACAATAAGCAAAAGAGAAGAATCGGTAAGATTCCCATTTGTATTAAAAAACAGGGATTCAGCAAGAGATATAGTAAAAAAAGGAATAGGAGCACTTGCTAGAAGAATTCCAGAGCGAATAGACCACCCCGGTAAAATAAGAACAATGGCAGTAACAAGAAAAAAGACAGGCACTAGGAGTGAAGTATATCCATAACTATTGAAAAGTATTTGTCCAAGAAGCTCAAAAAGAGGAGGAACTCCACCTACGGGAAAAATTGCCAAAAGAAGAGAAATACATACAGCTGCTGCAAGAAAAAGTATTAACACGCCAAAAATTATACTTACTGCGCGTTTTCCATCTTTTGAATTATCATGAACCATTACTACACTCCCGGGAGGCTAAAATTACACGGCTAAAGCAAAATATACTGCAAAGAAAATTCCCGCAGGTATTAGATAAAAGGCAAACAAGCCAAGTCGACCCTTCTTTATTAAGGACAACAGAAATTTTAAGGAAAGATATCCAACAACAAAGGCTGTTATCATTCCGGCTAAAAGTGAAAAAGGTGACACAGTACCAATAAGACTATCGGCATCTTTAAGCTCAAAGATGAATGCTGCGAGAATAGCGGGTATAGAAAGTAAAAAAGAAAATTCGCCCGCGGTTTTTCGGTCAACACCGCAAAATAAAGAAGCAGAAATGGTACTTCCCGAACGTGAAATTCCTGGAATAACACCAATTCCTTGAGCTATACCAATAAGGAGGCCCTGTAAGATGCCAGGTTCTTTCGCCGGTTTAGAGGAAACGTGTCTTCCAGAAAAAAACAAAACAAAACCTGTAACCACAAAACCGCAGGCGATATAAAAAGGAGCAATAGTTTTTACAACATCTTTTATTGTAAAGCCAATAACCCCGGTTACAACAGTAGCCACTATTAGCGAAAGAATCATTTTTTGATCTCGGGAGTCTTCAATACGGGGTTTTCGAATTAGGAACCTACCGAGCACACAAAAAAGTTCCCAAATACGCGTGCGAAAAACTAACACAACTGCTAAAAGAGAGGCAACATGAAGTAAAATATCGAATAATAAGGGAACTTCAGAAAGGTTCATAAAATGTGATGTGAGCGCGAGATGTCCTGAACTTGAAATAGGAAGGAATTCAGCAACTCCTTGAATCGCGCCGAGCACAATAGATTGCAATACTGTCATGTGTATGTCTCCAGAGAATTAAAATAAATCTCGGACAGCCTGTCCGGTTGATTTTTGGTAGTAAAGATACCCGTAAACAGCTGCTGCAGCAAGCACCTTCCTTCCATACTCACGGGTTTCCGCATATGGCAAGGCTTCTAAAAAAAGATCCGGCTCAGATACTGGTGAATCTCGAAGCCATGAGCGCACCCGAGTTATACCCGCATTATAAGAAAAAAGGGCATGCATATTGTTTCCGTTTAAGCGGCCTATTAATTCATTCAAATAAAACGCTCCAAACTCAATGTTTGTCTTTGGATCTGTTAAATCGTAGTTAGAAACTTTTAATTTCCGTGCAATATCTGCTGCAGTACTTGGCATAAGTTGCGTTAGCCCAACCGCACCCGAGCGGGAGACTACAGAACTTTGGTAATAACTTTCACTCCTAATGAGTGCGTACAGCAAAGATTCAGAAACGGTTTCCGTAACCGAAGATCCCACTTCTTCGAGCCAAGGCCGAGGATATAAAAACTCAAGGTCTTCACGGGTAACAGAAACATTTGCAGGTCTAACAGCTGAGAGAACGAGTCGAGTAGCATCTGCAAAACACCCCTTTTCGGACAGTTTTTTTGCATACAAGCGAGCTGTTTCTGGGGGGAGAACTGTATTCCATTTTTGTACTGCAGCGTATAAGGAGTCTTCTAGTTCCCATGTAATATATCCGTCTAACATGAGAGTGAGTTCATCTATATTAAAAGTTGGTGTCTCTATCGCGACTATAGGTTTTCGTCTCGGCACTGCTTTTTCTGCAGATTCAAGCGGATACCCTAGTGCTTCTGCACTGAGGAGGCGATAATAAAACTCATTATGATCACCTTCCCAAGCTCTAATATATGCTGCTTTGGTTTCTTCAACGCTCAAAACTCCAGATCGAGCAGACAAGTAATCAAGGCGCGTTTTTATTTCAGACTCAGCAAAAGGTCCAACATACTCAGCGAGGTAGATAATACTTTTCCAGTCTTTTTCACGAACCAAAGTAACAATAA
>DATFIA010000067.1:0-3183 GCA_035270545.1 Treponemataceae bacterium | reverse complement strand
ACATCTTCCCGTCTAAGTGTACTTTCTTCTTTTTTCTCATCATTAACCATAACAACTGTTGCACCATTTACAAGTGTCAGTCCCTTGTTTTGAGTTGCGTTTGTGGCTGGGGTAAAAAGAACGCGCCCTTTTTTGATTGTTATCCAGGCATGGAGGGGTGCTACGTTGTGATACCCAGTTAGCACAATGTCGCAAGAATTGAGAGAGCCAATACTTATTTTATTTTTTACTAGATTATACTCTCTGTTTTTCAATGGTCCGTTTAATAGTTTAATTGCCCCAAGGGAGAATCTATTTTCGAAGGTTGAATAAAAATAAGAAAGAGAAAAACCGAAAATGACGAGTCCGCCAAGAAGGGCATAGGGTTGTCCCGGGAAAAAATAGAGGTGCATCTGGAGCGTCATTCCACCAATGAGGCCTCCAACGATACCGCCGAAAAGACCGACAATTGTTTTACGTATAGACCTCGATCTGAAACCTTCGATCATCGAAACAAATATTCCAATTAAAACCCAGGCAACACCGTTTGCCGCAATGAGGGCTATGTTTTTTATATTTCCCATAGAGCTAAGGATAATATCTCCTGAATAGAAGAGAAAAGATTGCCCAACTGTAACGCCTATTGCACCTGCAGCCGTACCTGCGATAGCTCCAAACAACATTCCCGTAAAAGCCTTGTTTCTGGAGGAAACAATAATTCCCTCGAATGAACCAAAAATTGCGCCGAAGACGAGGCCAAAAGCCATGCCCTGTGCAAGTGAAAACTGAAAAAAGCCTGGGAAGGACATTTGGAAATATTGTATGGTTAATAGACAGGGCCAAACTATGAAGGCTCCCATTACGCCGAGAAAAACCATGATAATGCGTTTAAGAATGAGTGACATTCGCTTACTCCTTTTTTATTTGTAACGAGCCGCCTATTTCTTTTATAGAAATGCGGGTAATTTCGTTCGGGTTAATGGATACGGTAGTCCGTACAACATCTTTTCGTACCTCTGCGGTAATCTCGTATTTGCCTGAGGGAAGGTTTAGATCTTTATGACCTCCCTTGTAATCTGCAATCGATATACGATTCATGTCTTGTCCACCGGCTATTAGGGTTTGTGTGTCGTTAATGTGTAAAACCAAATGCTCTACGTCTCCATCGATTGAGAGCGTTCCCGCAAGAGGAACTAGGTCGGCATGAAGGTATAGCTCATCTTGATACGGCCCTATCTTAAGAGAAAAAAGTTCGCTGTAGTATCCCGGAGATTCTGCTCGGAATTTTCTGATAGTGCCGGTAATAAGAGCACCTGGAGGGATGTCTGTTAGTGGAATCCAGTTACCTTTTTCTAATACCAGATATTGCGTGACTGCAGTCATTATTCTTCCACTTAAGGCGTCAACTGCTTCTGTTCTTACTGTAACAGGCCGCGCCGGTACGTCTCGAAAATTAATTGAAATAATTTTGGAAGGAAGATTCTTTTTCTTCATTTCTTGAATTGAATCCACACTAAATGAATACCAGTAAATACGCTGTTCAACGAGCAGTTTTATGCGATATTGACCCCTTTTAACGAAGAGAGTATTGGACTCAAAACTGTATGAGTCTCCTGCTGGGCTGGGGTTCAGTTTCGTAAATTTAAGAGGTGGTATATCTGCTTCGGGGTAGTCTTTGCGGTCATTAACAAAGAGTGTTCCTTTTAAAAACACATCACCTTCTTCTTTTACAGAGGAGGGCATGCGAATTGCAATTTTCACTTCTCCGTATTGATCTGGAAGCAAAATTGTATGTACATAGCCTTTGGTCCAGGCTTGATAGCCACCCACACCTACTGCAGCGAGTGAGAGAAGGATCGCAAAAAAGACTCCACGTTTTTTTGTTCGTTTTTTATATGGTGGTTCTTCAAAGTTTGGAATAGTCATACATGCGACGAGACTCTGGTGAATGAGTTCAACCTTATACCGTTTGAAGTATTTTTCTATAATCTGTATTACTGTTCCAATGTCTTGGTAGCGTCTCTTTGCTTTAGCTTTCATCATTTTTTTAATGAGAGTGAAAGCAAGAGGAGGAAGATCTGGGTTCAGTTTTCTTGGAGATACATAGCGACCCTTTTGAATGAGCAATATTGTGTCTGGAGCAAAGTTACCAGGGAAGGGTCGTTTGCCGGTTACCATCTCATAGAGCATTACTCCCATGGCGTAAATGTCTGCTCTTTTGTCAACATTTTTTGAGTTTTCAAATTGTTCAGGAGGCATGTAGGATGGGGTTCCAAGCGTCATGCCTTCCTTGGTAAGATCGCTATCTGAAACATCTTCTGTTGTTGCAATTCCGAAGTCTGCGAGTTTAACGTCTCCGGTTTTCGAAATTAATATATTTCCTGGTTTTATATCGCGGTGAACGACGCCGTGGTCATGGGCATACTTGAGGGCCTTACATGCTTCTAGAAAGATTAAAAGAGAAACTTCACCCGAAAGGTAGCGTCGTTTTTTTATAAGCACGTCAAGAGACATGCCGTCGACGTATTCGAGAACCAAATAGTGTGAGCTACCTTCTTTGAAGTAATCAAAGAGATGGACAATTCGCGGGTCGTTACAGTCCAAGAGTATTTGAGCTTCGCGCTTAAAACGTTCGAGTACTGTTGCGTTTCCTTTCATCGTCAGTTTTTTGATTATGACGAATCTCTTAAGTGTTGGATGCACTGCTTTATACACAGCGCCCATTCCGCCTTTTGCCACGAGAGCTGAGATTTTATACTTGCCGATCATTTCGGGATATTCCGCCATGGTCCGCTCCTTTTTTAGATAGTTATGAAATCCGTTTCTGGATCGAAATTTCTGTCACATGGAACCAGCGCAACGCTTTGTGCGTCGGGGTTATGAATCTGAATATACTTACCTTCTGCGCGCAGATGGTAGTGGCCGGTAACAGGCCGGTGTCCACCAAAATATACAGGGTTTTGTACCTTGGGCAAAAAATGCTGAAGTAAGGCGTGAACGCTACCGTTTTCAGCCGCCCCGTTATCTGTCCAGGTAAGACCCAGGACGACGTCGCCTCTATGGCGCGTCTCTATAAGATCTTCTTCTGTATATGCTTCGAAAGGCTCAGCGTGAGATGCTAAAAACGTGCCTCCTACAGCAAAGAGAGGAAGACTTTTTTCAAATAAGGCATAGGTTTGCAAAAATTCTTCTCCGTAAAACATG
>DATFIA010000066.1:0-4119 GCA_035270545.1 Treponemataceae bacterium | reverse complement strand
TCCTTTATGGGTTCAGATTTTAGTTATGATGACCTCGGAGCTCGCCACCCTGACAAAGATAGTCACAAGATAATTGGAACTGAAAAAATAAACGGTGAGTCATGTTGGATTATTGAAAGCACACCAAAGGCCTCAGGTGAGACCTATTCAAAGACTATTAGCTGGATTTCTCAAGAGCGAACAATGGGCTTAAAACGAGAATTTTATGACAAAAAAGGTGCTCTTCTTAAGGTTCTTTCGGTATTGGAACTAAGAGAAATTGATGGTTTCCTTATGATAGCTCACACCGAAATGAAGAATGTTCAAAAAAATCATAAAACCACCATGCAGTTTGCTTCCCTTCTTATAAATACAGGTGTCAAAGATGATGGCTTTACAGAACGCGCTTTAATGAGGGGGCTCTGAAATGAAAAAAACTTCTATAGCACTAATCGGTGCACTTGTTTTTGGTTTTATGCTGAACGGCATAAACCTTTTTGCTCAAAGTTCAGACCTTGTAGCAAGTGGGTTCACCCGCTCTCGTTTTGCCTTTCAAGTAGACGACGGTAGTCTATTTATTAACGAGCAGATTCTTTCCTCTACTCTGGAGTGGAGAGCCGATTCTGCAACTGCACATGCAGATTTTAGCCTCACAGCAGAAGACGGACGTACAGTAAAACCTGATCTTAAAGAACTCTACGTCGACTGGTATGGAGACTCCTTTGACCTTCGCATTGGTAAACAAAAAGTACTCTGGGGGAAGAGTGACGGCGTTTTTATTACTGACATAGTTAGTCCCAAAGATCTTTCTGCCTTTCTTACTAAAGATATTGGAGAGTTACGACTTGGAGTGACGGGAATAAAGCTCTATTATTTTGCTGGCTCTCATCAACTCGAGGCAGTATGGCTTCCTGTTTTTACACCAGCAATTTTGCCTGGCAAAGGTTCTCTGTGGGCAGTAAGTCCCTCTTTCCCAGTGATTCCCACCCTCACTCCGGCAGAAATTCCTGAATCCTCACTAGAAAATGCCGAGTACTTTGGTCGGTATTCGTATCTTGGCTCTTTTTTTGATTTCCAAGTAATGGGTGGGTGGATGTGGAACGATACTCCTATTGCTAGCATAACAAACAAAACAATGACTCCCGGCGTTGGCATTACCGCCATCACCATACAACCAGAATACTACCAAGTTGCAGTTGCCGGTCTTGCTGCTTCTCTTCCTTTAGGCCCTCTAGTATTAAAAACGGAAGGCTCCTTTACATGGAACCAGAGGTATCAAGAAACAATGAATCCTCAGTCCACAGGTTGGGTCGAAAAGAATGATCTTCAGTATCTTTTTGGTGGAGACATCTCTTTTGTAGGAGCAACGCTCTCCCTACAGTGGATACAAGATATTGTCTTAGACCATGACGACACTCTTGTGAGGGATGAAATTCTTAATTCTATGACAGCTATTCTGCAACGTAGTTTTAATCGTGAAACCCTCAGGGCAGAAATTTTCTCTGTGGTAAATATTAAAAACATAGAAACTATGGATGCAATGATCAAACCACAGCTTACATGGATTCCCGGAAACGGTTTCCAGGCATCGCTTGGGGGTTGGTTTTTTCTCGGAGAATCTGGCCAGTTTGGACAATATACAGAAAATAATGGTGTATACTTAAGTACCGCATTTTACTTTTAAGGGAGAGCAGTATGACAGAAAAAAAACAGAAAAAGGCCAAAGGGAAAATTACCGGAATATTTATCGCACGAGTTCTTATTCAGGTTGCCTTTTTTGCCTTGTTTATCATTCTTCTTCTTAAAGGGCGATTGCAACTGTGGTTCGTAATATTTGCAGCAGGAGTTATCCTTTCTCCTTTTCTTGGACGCCTGTATTGTGGCTGGGCTTGCCCTATGCATACCGTTTTTCGTCCAATTTCTTGGTTCTATAAGAAAACGGGAATTAAAAGAATCAAAACACCTGCGTTTTTGACACATCGCGCAGTTCGCTTTATTCCTTTAATCGCCTTCGTTGGTGTAATGGTTATGACCAAGCGTCTTGGAACGCCTCTTCCTGTATTAGCAATACTAACGGTATTAAGTGTCATAGTGAGCCTTTTTTTTGAAGAAGCGCTTTGGCATAATGTGCTATGCCCCTTTGGAACAATATTAAGCATTAGTTCTATACCTGCGGTCAAAAAATATAAGGTAGAAGAATCGAGTTGTATAAACTGCGGGAAATGTCAAAAAACCTGTCCAGTACACGCAATTGATACTCTGGAAAGTGGTAAACGTTTTATTCGCAAGCAAGATTGTATTTCGTGTGATAATTGTGTACCAGCGTGCCCAACAGGTTCGATTAACTATAGCTAACTTGATTTCACTTATCAAAAAAGTATAAAATGGGAGAATGATGCCAAAGAAAGTACCGTCCAGAATAATAAAAACGCTGTTAATAATCGGGGGGTGGTCTGCGTTTGCCCTCGGCTGGGTTGGCGTTTTCCTACCCGGCTTACCAACAACGATTTTTTGGATCTTGGCTGCTTTGGCATTCCTACGAACAAATGAAAAGATGTATCAGCGCATCATTAGCGATAAACGATTTGGCCCTTCAATAAAACTTTTTGTAGAAGAAGGAAAAATTTCAGTACAGGGAAAATGGATTTCCATTACCGCAATGTTGCTATGCGCAAGCATAGGAACATTTGCTATTCCCATTTTGTGGGTTAAAATTCTCGTTGTTTCCACAGCTCTTATAGGCTCTGGTTGGGTATTTATATTACCCTTACAAGAGAAATGTAAAGAGAAAGAATAGATTACACATTACCTTGAAATAATTTTATTCACCCGCTCCTGTAGCTGTGGCAAAACTTCTGTAGCAAACCACGGGTTTTTTGACAACCAAATTCCGTTCCGGGGCGAGGGATGAATAATTGGTAAATACGTTGGCAAATATGAGGCAAAAGAGCGAACCGTTTCGGTTGTGTTTTTTTGCCTTTTTTCTTTTAGATACTGTTTTTGTGCATATTGGCCAATCAGCAAAGTCAACGCAACATCAGGAGTATTCTCAAAAATGCGGGTGTGCCATTTTTCAGAAAACTCAGGTCTTGGCGGAAGGTCTCCACTTTTCCCTTTACCCGGATAATAAAAATCCATGGGTATAATACCAAATATTTTTTCGTCGTAAAATTCTTCTTTAGAAACGCCTAACCACTGGCGCAGTCTGTCACCACTTGCATCGTCCCAGGCTTTTTTTTTCTCCTGCGCTTTAATTCCAGGAGCCTGACCAATAATAACAATGCGAGAATAGGGCGAAATAAAATACAAAGGCTCCCATCCCTTTTCGGAAAATTCCGCATTAGCCGGATCCTTTACAATTTCCGTATATATTGCATCCAAATTACGTTGATACTTTTGAAAGTGTTCCATAAAAACCCCCTCAAATTACAAGATACTACAAAAATCCTTATCTGACACTTTTTAATAGCGCAAGAGGGGAAGGCCTTCCCCTGGCTTCAAACTGAGGTTGGGTGCGTGCAGGAATACCTTTTCGCACCCTTATGTGTTCATACGCGCCGCCTGCGCGGAATGACGTTCTCCCACCGTTGCATATTCTGGCTCATTTATTTATTCTTAACGTATAAAAAAATATAATTGCGTTGTATGATGTAATATGGAGGCTAAAAATAATTGAACAAAACGATCTTTTTTTTCCCTTTGCTCTTTTGTATGTTTAGCCTTTATTGCGGAGATTTTGACACGTTTCGTATTTCCAAAATAAGAATTTTTTGTGACAAAGCTGAATATATTTGGACAACAGATGGTCTTGAGCGAATGGATGAAGATCGCACAAAAGTAGTTTTGAATGCAGAAACAATAGTAACATTTTTAAGTATTAAACCGGATTTTTATGGTACTGAAAAAGAAATACTGAAGCGCTGCGAAGATTCACAGCGGCGTATGACGGACAGCGGATATTTTTATGAATCGAGTGTAATGGTAGTTCCGCCTAATAAGTTTTTATCAGAACGAACGTTGATCGTTTCAGTATCACCGGGATATTTTATGCGTTATGGTGGGGGTAGTGTCTGGGGCATGTACGGTCTTATAGGTATTGGCGGTGCGCGTCAATCTTTGTATGCCTACGCTGGGTATAAT
>DATFIA010000065.1:0-8692 GCA_035270545.1 Treponemataceae bacterium | reverse complement strand
CCTTCCTCCCACGCTTCATCCGCGTCTTCGATGAACCATTGGCGGAAGAGGGTTTCGGCCATGGCTTCGAGGGTTTTGTTCTGGCGGTGCAAGAGGTCGATTTTGTCGTCGAGGCTCGAAAGTACCGAGGCTATGGCGCGTTGTTCAGGAAGCGGGGGGAGGAGGATATCGATTGCATTAAAAGTATCTCTAGTTATTGTATCAAAAACGCCACCGTGTGCAATTTGTTGAAATCTCTCAATAGAATCTTTAGTTAAATAATACAGATACTCTTGATTGGTAACTGCATTTACATTTCTTATTCCGTAACAAGATTGATTAAATGACATTGGCATTTTTAAGACTGCCATTGCTCCAACAGTGCCACGAGCAGAAATAATAATATCACCTGCTTCTAAAAGTTTTGTGCTACTATTTTTTAATCCTGCTTCGGTTATAGACTTCTCGGTTTGCGTTACAAATTTTTTCCCTGTATTAAAATCAACAACTGAAAGCCATGGAATCTCACCATCCCAATATTCAGCAATCGACGTTTTAGGTGTGCCCCCACCAATTAATGTGATAATATCCCCTAATTTACATTCCTTCCACTCAGTCATTAGAAACCTCGCCATTTTTAATCAAAGTTGTCTTAACGTCAGCTCGGTTTTGGTTTAAAACTATTGAACAGCCAATCCCATATTTATATTTTCCTTGTTGATTTGTATAGTCTTTTAGCTTTTGTATATCCTTAGCTGTATTTTTATTCCAGCTAGTCTTAAATTCAACAACAAGTACATTCGCATCATTACTACCGCGTTTGTGTAGAATTATATCCGGATAGGTTCCTTTTGTAAAATTCGAGGTTCTCTTTGGCTCTGTATCATATCTATTATATTCAGAATCTAAATTATTAGAAGCAAAAGTTGTTAGATTTAATTCATGCTGAAAGTAAATACAAAACCGGCTTACTATTGTTCTTTCATGTACTTTTTGTTCAATCAAATAAATATCGTGTTCATATACTTTATCTAAAGCAGATTCAATTGCTGTATTAAGCTGTTCAGTTTGGTTTTCATCTAAGAGCACAGCACCACCACCTTCTTTAGGTTCTCTAACATCTCTATTGCGCCTATATCCATCTTCGAAAAGGCAAACCACTTTTTGCCCAGATCTTTGAGAGAGGCACCAAAATGGTAGAGGTTCGTATCGTCGATAATTAGAAAACGATCATGAGAATTTTTGAATTCCTTAATCGTCACTGGAGGATACTGTGCGTTAAACTTTTTTACATCCTGTTCCAGCGATTTATTGATTTCTTTCGTTAGTACGGTAACCGACACGACAGAGCTTCGTTTAGCAAAAAGGGATAGAACCGAATCGTCGATGTAATTATCGATAAGCACAATAGATTTTTGGGCAGAACGAATTAAATCGGAAGCAAATTTCCAGGAGTCAAAAACTTGCCCGTTGTAGAAAATACCTTTTTGAGGTAATTCATTCTGTTCTGTGAAAGCGAAAGGGTTACTACTCGAATGTTTCAACAATTCAAACCGGTCACAATTTGTGACCAGTTCTTTTTTTTCTGTTGAGCTAAGCTGAAATCTAAATTGAAGTGGAAAACGCTCGCTATTTCTTTTTACGGCTTGATTCAAAACCTTCGTTTCTACCTGATACATTTCTGCAAGATCTTTATCAATCATGACTTGGACACCACGGATGGTAAATATCTTGCTCTGGATTGACTTTGAGGCCAAACGGTTATTCATTTAAGCTCACTCCTTTCACAGCACCACCGCCTTTTGGTGGATTCTCGGGGGCGTTGCGGGGGTGTCCCCCGCTGAGGGGGTAGCGGAGAAACGTTGGCGCACAGCGGCAACTTTCGGAGCGAGGGGGAGGCTTCCCCCTTGTAACACTTCTAAATTCATCATGGCATCTGTACTTTTTTCAGGTTTTTTAGGATTGCCTGATTGAGCTTTTTCTCTTCTAGTAGCTGGGCGTTGAACTCGGCTTGGAGGCTTTCGAAGCGTTCGGTGAAGTCGAAGTCGTCGTCTTCTTGGGCGAGGCCTACGTAGCGGCCAGGGGTGAGGACGTAGTCGAGTTCTTTGACTCGCTCTAAGCTGGCGCTGTTGCAAAAGCCTTTGATGTCTTGGTATTTGCCTTTGGCTTTGCTCCATTCGTGGTAGGTGTTGGTTATTTTTTTGATGTCGGCGGGCGTGAGTTCTTTGGTGCGGCGGTTGATGAGTACGCCTTCGTTGCGGGCGTCTATGAAGAGGATTTCGTCGCGGCGATGGTGGGTATTTTTGTTTGATTTATTGCGGTTTAAAAACCAGAGGCTGGCGGGTATTTGTGTGTTTAAGAATAGTTTGGCGGGTAGGTTGACGATGCAGTCGACTAAGTGGGCATCGATGAGGGCTTTGCGGATGTCGCCTTCGCCGGAGCTTTTGGAGGTGAGGGAGCCTTTGGCGAGTACGAAGCCGGCTTTTCCTTTGGGCGATAGGTGGTAAAGAAAGTGCTGTATCCAGGCGTAGTTGGCGTTGCCGGCGGGTGGGGTGCCATACTTCCAGCGGCCATCGGTGCGCAGGAGGTCTCCGGACCAATCGCTCACGTTAAAGGGTGGGTTCGCTATGATGTAATCGGCTTTGAGGTCTTTGTGGGCGTCGTTGAGGAAGGAGCCTTCGTTGTTCCATTTGACTTGGGAGCTGTCGATGCCGCGAATGGCTAAGTTCATTTTGGCGAGGCGCCAGGTGGTTTGGTTGCTTTCTTGGCCGTATATGGAGATGTCGTTGACTTTGCCTTGGTGGCTACTTACGAACTTTTCGGATTGTACGAACATGCCGCCCGATCCACAGCAGGGGTCAAAAACTCGTCCTTCGTGGGGTTGGAGCATGTCGACGAGGAGTTCTACGATGCTTCGGGGGGTGTAAAACTGGCCGCCTTGTTTGCCTTCGGCTAGGGCAAATTCGCCGAGGAAGTATTCAAAAACATGGCCGAGTATGTCGGCGCTGCGGGCTTTGGCGTCGCCGAGGGCGATGTTTGAGATGAGGTCGATGAGTTCGCCGAGGCTGGTTGGGTCTAAGTTGCCACGGGCATAGACTTTGGGGAGTACGCCTTTGAGTGAGGCGTTGTCTTTTTCGATGGTGTCCATGGCGTTATCGACTTCTTTGCCAATGCCAGGGAGCTTTGCTTTGGATTGTAGGTAGCTCCAACGCGCTGTTTCTGGTACAAAGAAGACGTTTTCGGCTTTGTATTCGTCTTTGTCTTCGCTGTCGGCGCCGGCGTAATCGCCTTTGCCACTTTTGAGGTTGGTGTGGAGTTCTTCAAAGGCGTCTGATATGTATTTAAGGAATATGAGCCCTAAAACGATGTGTTTGTATTCGGCGGCGTCAATATTTTTGCGCAGTTTGTCGGCGGCTTTCCAAAGCTGTTTTTCAATGGGTTCTTCTTTGTTGTTATTGTCTTTTGCCATGGTATCTCCGGATTTTTTATTGTTCATAGTATACCATGGTTTTTACGTTTTAATTTATACCTGACGATCCAATCTTACAGCCATTCGTTAAATCTCTTTATATACCAGTTTTTAACAACTTGGGTAAGGAGACTATATGAAATTAATATGCCAATTAGCCAAGGGAAATAGGCGAGGGGGAGCCGTACTAAAGACAGTATGCTAGCAAGTTTTGTGAAGGGAATTGCTAAACCGATTAGCATAATCAAAGAAGTTGATGCTACTACAGGTGCCGAAGCCCAGCTTTGAATAAAGGGTATTTTTTTTGTTCGAATAATATGGATGATCAACGTTTGAGATAATAGTCCTACTACAAACCAACCAGTTTGAAAAAGATGTTGATGCTCTGGGCTGTTTGCTTTAAATACAAAAAACATAATTGCAAATAAAGCATAGTCGAAAATAGAACTGATAGGACCCATATAAATCATAAACCGGCGAATGCCTTTTGGCTCCCATTCCTTAGGAGATTCTAAGTAATCTGCATCCATAGTATCCCACGGGAGTGAGATTTGAGAAAAATCATATAAAAGGTTTTGCACGAGTAATTGAATGGGTAGCATGGGTAAAAATGGCAAGAAGGCACTGGCCCCTAAAATACTGAAGACGTTTCCAAAATTACTACTGGTGGCCATTTTGATGTACTTCATAATATTCCCAAAAGTGAGCCTGCCATAGGCTACTCCTTTATGAAGCACTGATAAATCTTTTTCTAATAAGATGATGTCTGAGCTTTCTTTTGCAATGTCTACGGCATTGTCCACCGTGATGCCTACATCGGCTTCTTTTAGGGCAGGAGCATCATTTATACCATCGCCAAGGACGCCTACAGTATGACCTTTGGCGCGTAAGGATTGCACAACACGCACTTTTTGCAAGGGACTTAATTTGGCAAATATGGATATATCATTTACTCGTTCGGTGAGCTCTTCATCTGAAATCAGCTCTAATTCGTGACCCATCACAATATTCTTCACAGGAATACCTACGTCCTCACAAATTTTCTTTGTGACGATTTCGTTGTCTCCTGTCAGAACTTTGACTTCTACATTTAATTTGTGCAACGCTTCGATACTGGGTTTCGCAGAAGGTTTTGCTGGATCTAAAAACCCAATAAACCCGGTGAGGATCATGTCCTTTTCGTCTTCTACACCATAGGTCAGCGGATGGTTACCATCAAACTCTTTAATCGCAAGTACTAATACACGAAGGCCTTTTGCATTTAAGGAAGAGGTGGTGTCATAGATTTTTTTGCGCATTGCATCATCTAAAGGAACCACTTCGTCATTCTCTATATGTAGTTGTCTATCTTCCCCGGGATCAAAACTATGACTACAGAGATCGAGCATTTCCTCTACAGCTCCTTTTGTAATCATTATATGTTTGCCGTTTTTTTGCTTTAAAACAACACTCATTCTACGACGCAAAAAGTCAAATGGAATCTCGTCAATTTTTTTAAAATCGTCTTCTACTTTTAGATAGTCATGAATTTCAACATGATCGAGAACGGCTTTGTCCATCAAGTTTACAAGACCAGTCTGATGGAAACTATTGAGGTAGGCCCATTTTAAAACCTCATAATCTTCGTCTCCAAATAAATTTAAATGTTGGGAGAGTACTATTTTGTCTAATGTAAGAGTTCCTGTTTTATCGGTACAGAGCATATCCATCGCCCCAAGGTTTTGGATAGCATTGAGCCGTTTTACTATAACCTTGTGTTTGCTCATGCTCATCGCCCCTTTTGCAAGGGTGGCCGTAACTATTACGGGTAACATTTCCGGGGTTAGCCCAACTGCCACTGCAATGGAGAATAAGAGCGCTTCTACCCAATTTCCTTTTATCAAACCATTAACTAAAAAAATTATAGGGACCATCACCAGCATAAAACGAATCAGGAGTGTGCTGACGCTTTTTATCCCAATATCAAATTTTGTTTCGGGGCTTGCGCCAACAATGCTCTTACCTATGCTTCCAAAATAGGTATTGGATCCTGTGGCTATCACTATGGCTTTGGCTGAACCACTAATTACGTTAGTACCCATAAAGCACAAATTATTAAGTTCAATGGGAGGTGTTTTTCCCGAATCGGTGATTGCCGAAGGCATCTTCTCTACGGGGAGGGATTCCCCAGTGAGCATTGATTCTCCGATAAATAAGTCAATACTTTCTATCACCCTGCAATCGGCAGGGATCATATCACCAGCTGCCAGATAGACGATGTCTCCCGGAACTATTTGTGACATCAGAATTTCTTCTCGTTGCTTTCCTTTACGTAATATAGCCGCGGTAGTAATAACCATACTCTTTAATTTTTCTGCCGCGCGATTACTTCTATATTCTTGGAAAAAACTGAGTAAAGAACTAATTACAATCATTACAGCAACAACAATTACGGTTTTCCAATCCTTTGCGCCTGGTGCGGCATACCACACATCTATCACAAAGGAAATAACAACGATGGCTAAAAGAATAAGAACAAATGGATTAACAAATGATTTAAACAACTGTACGTACCACGAAGGAGCCCTATCATAATCCACTTCGTTTAAGCCATATGTTGAAATACGCTTCTTTGCTTCTTCGGGGGAAATTCCTTCTTCCGAACTATTCAGCATTTTGTACACGTCATAGCTATTTTTCTGCGATGCTTTTCGAAGTTTCTCAGCAGCAACTGAATTCATTTCAGGATTGTTTTTCATTTAGACTCCATAGGTATACTATAGGGGTATGCTATATGTATATCAAGGAAGAGACCGGTGAACAGTATTCTGAATTAGTGCAAAACCTTGACAAGTCAACTAAATCACCCTTAAAATTATTGTGATTGTACAATCAAAAATTTTTATCAAGGATTGATATGACGAATAAAATGAATCAACACATTGCCATGAAAGTTTCATGGATTAGTATCGTCATTAATATAATTCTTAGTGTTTTTAAACTTCTTGCGGGTGTTTTTGCAAATTCAGCAGCAATGGTTTCAGACTCAATTCACTCAATGTCAGATGTGGTTAGCACCTTTATCGTAATGGTCGGCGTTAAAATGGCCAATAAAGAAGCCGACAAAGAACACCCCTACGGGCATGAACGTTTTGAAAGTGTAACAGCAATACTACTTTCTGCTATCTTATTTTTGGTTGGCCTCGGCATAGGATATTCAGGAATTAAAATAGTTATCTTAGGAGAGTATAAGGGGCTTGCAATGCCCGGAAAACTTGCCTTGATTGCATCTCTCGTCTCTATAGCAGTAAAAGAAATTATGTATCAATACACGCGAAGGGCTGCTAAGAAAATTAATTCCGGCGCACTCATGGCAGATGCTTGGCATCACCGTTCAGATTCCTTGTCGTCTATTGGAAGCTTCGTCGGTATTATTGGTGCACGGCTTGGATTTCTGTTTATGGATCCTATCGCCAGTGTAGTGATATGTATTTTTATCGTAAAAGCCTCAGTGTCAATATTTATTGATTCTATTGGAAAAATGACGGATAAATCCTGTGATGATTCAATCTTAGCAGAAATGAAGCGAATCATTTTAGAACAAGAAGGGGTTCTTGGTGTTGACCAAATTAAAACCAGACTCTTTGGTGACAGAATTTATGTCGACGTAGAAATAAGCGCCAACGGTCAAGAAACATTGTTTGCAACCCATGCTCTTGCACATACAGTTCATGATGCAATCGAGGCACATTTTTTGAACGTAAAACATTGCATGGTTCATGTAAATCCGCAATAAATCCTATAACTAAAAAAACACCAGTACCCGTAAAATCAAACGCAACTTGAACCCTAACCTTTGTGCTGTAATCATTCACCGCATCGAGCAACCGATCCTCAATAGCATAAAATTTCATACCAGCACCACCCAAACGGTCCTAATAAAAAAAAGGCCTACCGTTTTAAAAGAGTAGAATAATACCGTTTGCAGATTTTCCAAACCAAGAGTCAACGTACATTCAGATCCATAAACATACATCCATTCTTCTCCTTTTCACCTGCAATACTAACAAGAGAAAAGGCCCCCGTTTTTCATCATTTCTTCAAATAAACGAATAATATCTTAAATTAATTCTACTTTTTGCTTTTGAACCGGAATTAGATAGATAAATAATTCGAATCACCCAGAGGTATAAAAAAATAGTCTAAAAAAATAAGTGTGCTATAATAATGATCAGTCTAATATATGTTAGATTGACGCCTTCGGCGCAGCAATACAAGAAAAGGAGAAAAATATGAGCGATCTTGGAAAAACAATGTTTAACATGCAACGATTTATGATTCTTGAGTTGAAAGTAAATCCAAACACATCGGACAAGATTCCTGATGATTATGCATTTGCTTGGTACAAAAAAATGTATCCATTTTTTGAAACAAATGAGTTACACGAGGATCTGAAAGAGTATTTCAGCATTACCGAAGAACAAGTTGATTATGTAAGTAAATATCTTGATGATGAATGGTTAGAAAACAGAAGATATACATTTTATGAACTCGAAGAATATTTCAACTGCAGACATGAACCGGAAAATGAAATAACTAGATATGTACTTATTACTATTTTGAGATACATAAAATTAAGAGAAGGTTTTGACGATCTTTTTTGGGAAAAACTTTTAACACCAATGAAATATCCAACAGAAGCTGGAATTATTATTTCAGAGTTTTCTGCTGATGATATTTTATTTATATAGGCAACAAGAATGGATACATTAACACTTGTTGGAACTATTGCCTCTATATTTGGTGCAGTTATTTCTTTATGGGGAGCTTATCAGGCGATAAAAGCAAAAAATCAAATTATTAAAAAGGTAAGAATTGAAAAGTTTTCACGTCTTAAAGCAAATGCAATTCAAACCCGATTAATAATTAGAAACCAAATGCTGGAAACTAAAAAAAGGCGTGGTTTTAATAAAACGGCTTTTAGTAAATCTATCCTCGAGTTCTATGAGAACATCATTGAGGAAAAAAGCTCTTTAAAAACATCTGGATATACAGATGTTGAGCTTAATGGGAAAATTGTTATTGATAGCATCAATGAGTTAAAACTTGATGTTGACGAACAGAGGTTTTCTGAATTAGTTAAGATTCTTTATGACACAATAAATAGTATAATTTCATCATTAGCATTTGTTTCAACTAGTGAAGTTGAAGGTGATTCAACAAAAAGAATAAAAAAATGAATCTAACAACTGCTTCAACCTGATA
>DATFIA010000064.1:0-4406 GCA_035270545.1 Treponemataceae bacterium | reverse complement strand
AGCTTCTGCACGTGTAAGGTCTGTTTTGCCGTTAGCGAAAGATCGGAATGTAAATTCTCCTTTCTCTGCAGGCCGGAATCCTGCCTTAATAAGGGTGCGGTATATAGTCAAAACTGTTGAAGGTCCGCCGTGACAGGTTATCTCTATTGAGTCTTCTCCTGTAAAACTTTTTGGAGCCCGGTAAACTGAAACCACAACTTCGTCGATTTTAGTTTCTCCATCTATAATCCATCCGTAAACAATACTATGACCGGGTGCCTTACTTAAGGCTTTTGGTCGAGAAAAAAACGGACACAATAGGTCTATGCATTTTGTTCCACTTGCTCGAACTATACCAAGAGCGGCGGGAACTAAAGCGGTTGCTATTGCGACAATAGGGTCATGTAGGGCGTAGTCTGAAGGTTTCATGTTAGCTGTGATTATAGCAGAAATAATTATTTCGTGCAGACTTTGAAACAGGGCTTGAGATATGAAGGAGCAGATGATAAACTTCAATTTATGAAAGGAATAATAGTTGCAGCGGGCTACGGCACCCGATTTTTGCCGGTTACAAAGACCATACCTAAGGAAATGATCCCCCTTATAAACGTGCCCTCTATACAGTTTATTGTAGATGAGTTTGTTAATTCAGGAATTACAGACATCGTTATTATTTCTTCTCGAAGAAAAAAAGTGTTAGAAGACTATTTTGATCGTGAAATAGAACTTGAAACTGTTTTTGAGCGTGAAGGTAAGAAAAAACAGCTTGAACTAATTGCTCCTCCACGGGCAAATATTGCCTTTGTTCGTCAGCAAAAAATGATGGGCACAGGTCATGCACTTCTCCAAGTAAAAGATTGGATAGGTAATGATTCTTGCGTTGTAGCCTATCCAGATGATCTTCATTCTGGGCCGGTACCCCTTGCTGCTCAACTAATTCGTGAGTGGAAAGAAACCGGCTGCTCTGTAATGGCCTCTATTCACGAACCCGGAGATGTTTCGCGCTATGGTGTTCTTTCTATTGCAAGTGATGGAAGGCATGTATCGGGCATTGTAGAAAAACCGATGCCAGGAAACGAACCAAGCCATGAAGTTTCAATTGGGCGGTATTTGTATACTCCTGAGTTTTTTACCTTGCTAGAAGAAGGGTGGAACTTACATCTCGCTGCAGCTGAAAAAGCTGACCGTGCACCTGGAGAATATTTTCATATTTATGCTTTGAATAAGCTTATGGAAGATGGAAAGGTTGTGTATTGTCAGACAGAAGGCGATAGACTAGATACAGGAGAGCCAGCAGGGTATCTCGATGCAGTTCTTCGCTATGCAGATACCCAGCCAGAATTACGGGCTGTTATTGATCGTTTTTTGAAAGACCGATCAAAATAAATAAACGAGGAGCACCCAAAGAAGCCCAGAACCCCGAGGCTCCATAACGTAAGAAACGACAAAGGGTGTACCAAGGACTTCCTTCTCCTGGAAGTATTATTTTAAGTCCAAAATAGATAATCGCAAGTATACACAGCCCGAGCAAAAGCCGGGCTGTTTTTTTTATTAAAGATCCTTCTTTTGCCTTAAATATCACTTTTGGCAATTCAGTGTCTATCGGTTTTTCTGTGAGAAGAATATATCCCGCAGCAAAACCGAAAACTAAGCCGCCCATAGAACTGTCTGTGCCACTAAAGGCATTAAGTAAAAAGGCTATTGCAGCGGCTCCTGTGAGTTTGAATGTTCGAAAAGACTGTCGTTGAGGAAATATCGTGTCAAAAACATTCTGTAATTTAATGAGAATGCGCGGCAAAAAAAGTATATAAAAAAGAGAAAATACTGCTCCTAATGCCCACCCAAAGAATACATCTGTTGGATAATGTACTCCTAAGTAAATTCGGCTTAGTCCGATAAGAATTGGCAAAAGCAAGGCGAAAAAAAGAGATACTGGACTAAGTGTTAGCTTTGTTGCATCGTCGTTTTTTGAATGAGCAAAAAGTATTGGCCAAAATGTAGCCGAGTTTTGAGAGTGTCCTGAGGGTGTTGAATAACCACTTTGTTCAGCTAGTTTTACCGAGGAATCATGATAAAAGGGTCTAAGAATCTTAAGGTGTTCTTTTAATATAATATTTAAGCCATTTGAAATGAAAACAGTAAGTCCTATTTTAAACCCTCTTTTTTCATCTATACACCAAAAAACAACTGGAATAATTAAAAGATAGGTTATTGGATCACCGAGGAGGGTAAAAAAACGTGCGAGAGTTGTTATTACAGGGTTACCAACCGATTGGAAGGCTCTAATAACGGTGAGTCCCCATTCATGTATTGGGGCAATACCAACTATGCTGTCAATGTTTTCAGAAAGAGACAAGGCTATTTCATTCATTGTGTTTACCGTATGCCGAAAATCGGCTTTCCCTTGCTAAAGACGGCTTCCGGAGTTTGCCAAGGGTATACATGTTCCGAGCCGATATCTTGTTTAAGGTCTTCATATCTTCCTGAATTATTCCAATACGTGTATCCACGATTCACAGAGTCCCGTACGCCAAATATTTGACGTTGAACATAATCAACATTATACCATGTCCTATCGTAAGAAACGTTCAAATAAAATGCTTGAGCCCAAGGACGTACTAAAACATGGTTTCGGGCAATAATGGTATTTCTATAAGACCCATAATAATATATTCGATATGGTCTTTCTTCTGTTGGTGCTTGTGCAAGAAAAATTTGTTCAAAGTGGCTTGGATAAAACATCGGGCAAATAACATCGACATAACGAGCGAGAAGTTCTACGTCCTGTCCTGTTCTGGCTCCTGTGCGATACCACCCATTTGCGCCATAAATATCAATTGATATAGGTGCTTTAATTTCGTTACGAGCATGTGAAAGAAAAGACATAAGCGCACTTTCTTTGTCCATTCCCGCATCTTGCCAACGGTATGATGCCTGTGAAAGATTAGCTCCATCTGTAGGAAACCTAATATAATCAAATTGGATTTCATCAAACCCGCGAGCAATAAGTTCTTTTGCTACGGCAACATTGTATTCCCATACTTCTTCACTATAAGGGTCAACCCAATATTCTTCATAATATTTGCGAACTTGTTCTGTGGTCTCCGGTTTTTCGTCTGAGATTGCTTCTATCTTTTTTGTGACAAGCTCATAGCCTTGCCAAACTTTTCCTTCTTTTTTATCCCAGACTGCATATTTTGAGTTGTTCCATGTAGAAAGAACTTTATCCTTAAATACAACAATTCTCGCAACTAGATAGATGTCATTAGCTTTTGCTTTTTCGACAAAGGATTCAATCTGGATACCTTTTCCAAGTTTACCTTTAGAAAGTACCAAAGGATCTTTTGCATCGTATCTCAAATACCCAAAGTCATCTTTCATGTCTACTACAAGCATATTTAATTTATTTTTTGTAAGGGTTTTCAAATGGGCGTCAAAACCTGAGTCCGAAGTTACCTGATGCACGGGAAGATAGTTGCCTTTTTTAAGATCCGCACTATATGCCCATTTTGAGCGGATAACCTCTGGTTGTAAGAGCCATAATTCAGAAAGAGAAAGATCTCCCCTTCCTGATGTTTGGGAGGAAGGAATCCAAGCACAAAGGAGAGAAAGAGGCGCTCGTGCAAACTGAAAATCCCAATCGGTAAGCGGTTTTACGGTATCTTTATCTGTAAATTCCTTAAGTGTTCCAGGAGCTGTGAATACGATTCCTTTGGGTGTTATGGCAAGCGCTTCAATAGTATCGGCAGGGGCGGAGCCTTCCCAAATGGGAATAAAGGTTCTCTCTTTCCAGTTTAGTTTGTATAAACGAGGCATAAAGGTTTGAGATGCATAAATAACCGGAGTTCCATTTTCTATTATGATACTTATATCGGAAACTTCATCTGGCCAGCGAATTGAAGGAACTGTTTTTAGACCTTTATTTAAGTCTGCCCAAGCAGAACCTGGTTTATCTGGTTGTTTCCATGAAACTCCATAAATAGGGTGAGACATAAATACAGTAAGTTGGATGTTTCCATTAGAATCTGGTAAATCGGCTACGGCAACTGCCTTTGCTCCTGTCGTTATTGCACTCAGTCCTATATTTTTCCAGCTCAATCCCCCATCCTTGGTAAGAAAGACAGAATCTTTAGTTGCTGTAACCAATATTTTAGGATTTGTTGGATGTATTTCAAGATCTTTTAATTCCTGTATTTCTCTAGTAAAGCGTTTACCGCCTTTTTCGGGAATTTTGAGCACTTTTATTGGAAGATTGTTATTTCTTTCTTCAAACGTAATGAGATCTGCGCTATAAAAAATTCCTTCTCCTGTGAGAAAAAACCATGCAGAATCTGAATGAATTATTTTTTTTACTTCACTCTTGTTCCATATTTGTGTGGCTCCTCCGGCAGAAATCCGGTACAAGCCATTTTCGGAACCTGCAAGAA